>NZ_BAFW01000388.1 GCF_000308535.1 Nocardia cerradoensis NBRC 101014
GTGGACGGCTACCGCCTCGACACGGGTCCGACCGTGCTGACCATGCCGCATCTGGTCGAGGAGACGTTCGCCGCGGTCGGTGAGCGGATGGACAATCGCCTGTCGCTGATGCCGGTGGATCCGGCCTATCGAGCCCACTTCGCCGACGGGCGTCACCTCGAGGTCCACAGCGACGCCGATCGCATGGCCGCCGCGATCACCGAGTTCGCCGGGCCGGGGCCGGCGGCGGGATACCGGCGACTGCGCGCCTGGCTGACCCGGCTCTACCGGACCGAATTCGACTCGTTCATCGCGGCGAATTTCGATTCACCGCTGTCGGCGCTGCGTCCCTCGCTGGCGCGACTGGCGGCGATGGGCGGATTCCGCCGCTGGGACCGCGCGGTCGCCCGGCACATCGACGATCCGGAATTGCGGCGCCTGTTCACCTTTCAGTCCCTGTACGCCGGCGTCGCGCCCAGCCGGGCGATAGCCGCGTACGCGGTGATCGCCTATATGGACACGATCGCCGGTGTCTGGTTCCCGCGCGGCGGTATGCGAGCACTGCCCGACGCGCTCGCCGCGGCCGCACTCGACGCTGGCGTGGAGATTCGCTACGGCACCGCCGTGACGGGCCTGGACCGCAGTGGATCCCGGATCGGCACGGTCGTCACCTCGTCCGGCGAGCGCATCCCGTGCGATGCGGTCGTGCTGACCACCGAGTTGTCCGAGGCCTACCGGTTGACCGGCCACACCCCGCGCCGCCCGCTGCGCCCCACGGCGGCACCGTCCGCGGTCGTATTGCACGTGGGCTGCGAGGCGATGCCCCGGGCGGCCCACCATCATCTGCTCTTCGGCCGCGCCTGGGACGAGGCCTTCGACGACATCATCGCCCGCGGCAGCGTCATGACCGATCCGTCGCTGTTGCTCACCCGGCCCACCGCGGCAGATCCGAGCCTCGCCCCACCCGGTCGCGACCTGCTCTACATCCTCGCTCCGGTACCGAATCTCGTCCGGGGACCGATCAATTGGGACCGCTTCGGTCCCGCCTACGCCGAGGAGATCCTGACCACCGTCCGGGATCGTCTGCCGTTCCCGGTGTCGGATCCGCGGTTGCTCCACATCACCACGCCCGCCGACTGGGCTCGGCGCGGCATGCTCGCCGGCAGCCCGTTCGCCTTGGCGCACACCGTCACTCAGACCGGTCCTTTCCGCCCGGCCAATATGATTCGCGGTCTCGAGAACGTGGTGCTGGCCGGTGGCAGCACCGTCCCCGGCGTGGGCATACCGCCCGTCCTGATCTCCGGACGGCTCGCCGCGGACCGCGTCACCGGGCCGATTTCTGCGCCACGGCCCGCACGCCGACCCGAGGCTGCTCTTTCCACACCGACCGCCGCCATCGCCCGCTGATCGGAAACTCATGTCCCCCATCGCTTTCCTCGACAACGGCCGCACCGATACACAGCTGCGGCGGTCCTATCGCGCCTGCCGGACGCTCAACGCGCGCCACGGCAAGACCTTCTTCCTCGCCACCCGGTTGCTCGCCCCGGATCAGCGTCCGGCGATCCACGCGCTCTACGGCTTCGCCCGCCGCGCCGACGACATCCTCGACGACATCGACCCGAGCCGCCCGGTCACCGAACGCGCGGCGCGACTGGACGCGCTGGCCGCGCAGTTCACCACCGAGAACGCCGATGCCGACGCGGTCCTCCCGGCCGTCCTGCACACGGCACACTCCTACCGCATCCCCACGTCGCTGTTCGACTCGTTCCTGGAGTCGATGCGCATGGATCTCACCGTCACCGACTATCCGGATCGGCGCGCGCTGGACCGCTACGTCTACGGTTCCGCCGAAGTCATCGGATTGCAGGTGCTGCCGGTGCTGGGCACGGTGTGCCCGGTGGACGAGGCCGCCCCCTACGCCGCCGCGCTCGGAAAAGCTTTCCAGCTGACCAACTTTCTGCGCGATGTGGACGAGGACCTGGTCCGGGACCGGGTGTATCTGCCGGCGGACGAACTGGCCGTCCACGGCGTCGACCGAGACCTGCTGCTGTGGTGCCAGGCGCACCGCCGCACCGACCCCCGCGTCCGGCGCGCTCTGATCGCCCAGCATGCCCACACTCGCGGCATCTACGACTACGCCCGTGCCGGGATCGCCCTGCTCGATCCACGGTCGCGCCCATGCGTCGCCGCCGCGCTCACCCTCTATTCGGAAATCCTCGATCGCATCGAAAGCCTGGACTTCGACATCTTCGTTCATCGTGCCCGCGTCGGTATTCCGCGACGGGCCGCGGTGGGAACCCGCGGTCTCGCCGCTGCCGTCTGGTCTCGGAGTCGCGTGGCCGGTGTTATGAAACCGACTGGGACACAGCCTCTTCGGCCGCTCCGGTGATGTTGCGGGTCATTCCGCCGAAGATGAGCGCGTGGAAGGGAGCGATCGCCTTCCAGTACAGGTGACCGGCCAGGCCGTGCGGGTCGAATACGGCCCGCTGCCGGTAGACCGTGCCCCGCGCATCGGTGTCCACGCTCAGCTCCAGCCACGCCCGTCCCGGCACTCGCATTTCCGCGCGCAACACGAGGGTGCGCGGGCGTTCGATGCGTTCCACTCGCCACCAGTCCAGCGCCTCGCCGGCGTGCAGCCGATGCGGATCCCGTCTCCCCCGGCGTAGTCCGGCGCCGCCGGCCAGCCGGTCGATCCAGCCGCGCAACGACCACGCCAGCGGAAACGAATACCAGCCGTATTCGCCGCCGATGGATTCGATCACCGCCCACAGTGTCGCCGGATCGGCGCGCGTGTGGCGTTCTCGCACATCGACATAGAGGGAACCGCCCGACCACACGGGATCGGTGGGCAACGGGGACGACGGTTCACGACCGAGCTGGTCGGCATCCGACCAGCGGGTGGGGACGTCGAGGTCGCGGATGCGCGTCAACGCCAGTTCGACCGCGGTGCGGTAGCCGATCAATCCGCGCGCCGGGTCGGGGATGTGCTCGGCGATCGCGTGGTCTTCGCAGACCACGTCATTGACCAGCGATTCCATCAGCGGCACCGCGATCGCCTTGGGCACCGGGGTGACGAGATTGACCCATTGTGCCGACAGCCACGGGGTGAGCACCGGGACCGGGACGATCACGCGCCGGGGCAGCCGCGCCACTTCGGCGTAGTCACGCATCATCTGTTCGTAGGTGAGCACATCGGGGCCTCCGATATCGAAGGCGCCGCGCACATCCGGCGGTAGTTGGGCTGCCCGCGTCAGGTAGTACAGCACATCACGCACCGCGATCGGCTGGATGCGGTTGCGCACCCAGCGCGGCGTGACCATCACCGGCAGCCGTTCGGTGAGATACCGCAGCATTTCGAAACTGGCCGAACCGGATCCGATGATCACGGCGGCCTGCATCGCTATCGCCGGAACCGATCCCGCGAGCAGAATTCGCCCGACCTCGGCGCGGGAGGACAGGTGCCGCGACAGTCGCTGACCGGGCGGAACGATGCCGCCCAGATACACGATCCGGCGTACCCCCGCGCGGGCCGCCTGCTCGGCGACCAGTGTCGCCGCGCGTCGGTCGACATCGTCGAAGTCCGTTCGCGTCAGCGAATGCACCAGGTAGTAGAGCACATCCGCCTCGGCGCAGGCCGCCGCCACATCCTCGGCGCGGAGCACATCACCGCGCAGGACTTCCACGCTGTCGCGCCAGGCGGCGTCGTCGAGTTTGGCCGGGGTGCGGGCCAGCACTCGCACCTGGTGGCCCGCGGCCAGTAGCTCGGGCACCAACCGGCCACCGATGTAGCCGGTCGCACCGAACACCACACATCGCATACCGTCTCCTGATCACCGCATCGATTACATGCCGGGCACTTCCGCGATCGGCGCCGGATAGGTCGCTTCGTCCATGTCCTCGCGCCACGGGCGGTGCACCGCCGCGCCGGACAGGTGGGCGAGTTCGGGCAGCCAGCGGCGAACGTACTCACCCTCCGGATCGAAACGATGCGCCTGCCGCAGCGGATTGAGCGTGCGATTGGGGCGGGTGTCGGTTCCGGTGCCCGCGACCCACTGCCAATTCATCTGGTTGTTCGCGACATCACCGTCGACCAGCCAGTACCGGAAATGGGCTGCGCCGCTTCGCCAATCCAGCCGCAGGGTTTTGGCCAGGAACGATGCGGTGATCAGCCGCGCGCGTCCCGGCATCCACCCTTCGTCACGTAGTTGGCGCATCGGCGCGTCGACGATCGGGAAACCGGTGCGACCGTGTGTCCACGCGTCGAAAGCCTGCTCATCCTTACGGATCTCGACCGGACCCGAGCGGTAATCGGACCAGGCCGCCGCGGGCCGGGCCGCCAGCACCTGATGGTGGAAGTCGCGCCAGGCCAATTGCCGCGCGAAACTGTGCGCACCCGGGTCCGACATGTCCAGGCGCGACACCACCTCCGCGGCGGACAGGCATCCGAAATGCAGGTACGGCGACAGGTGGGAGGTGGCGTCGGCGGCGAGATCGTCATTGGCCTCGTCATACGCGGTGACCGGATCGGACAGCCAGCGGCGCAACATCTTTCGCCCGGTGGTCTCGCCGCCGACACGCAGATTCGGTGAGGTCCGCACCGTGCGGAGTTCGTCGAGACCCGGTTGTTCGCCGTCCAGCCACGGCACCTCGAGATTTTCGGGCGGCGGCAGCGGACGCCGATGGCGAGCGCTTTCCCAGCGCCGGAAGTACGGCGTGAACACCGCGAAATGATCGCGTCCGGTGCTCGGCTCGATCGCATCGAGGTCCACGCTGGTCACGGTCGCCGCGTGCGTATGCACCTGGCAACCGCGGGACTCGAGCCTGTCACGCAGGGCCGCTTCGCGTCGTTTGCCGTAGTAGCTGACTTCGGCCGCGAGGTGGACCGACTCCGCCTGCGTCTGGGCGACGATCCGTTCGACCTCGTCGACCACGGCGCCGCGCCGTAGAACGAGATGCCCACCGCGCGTCCGCAATTCGTCGTCGAGTTCGTCCAGCGCCGCGGCGAGGAATCGCACCCGGTTGGGTGCGGCCGCCGAGCCGGTGACCAACGATTCGTCGAGGACGAACAGTGGAACCACCGCATCGCCGGCACGCTGCGCCGCGGTCAGCATCGGATTGTCGTGCACCCGCAGATCACGGGTGAACAGAGCTACCGCCACACCCATCGCCACTCACCTCCACTCACCGAACTCGCCATGGCCGGTACGCACCGAGCCGGGCTCACAGCCGGCACAACGGGGTGATATCGCCGCGCCCACCGGTCACCGGCGAGGTCAGGTACAGGCAGGGCTGCTCACCGGCCGCCACGATCGCCGCGACGACGTGGTTCCACTGATCCGCATCCAGTGCGGGCGTGCGGGAGAGCACGAATCCGGAGATCCGGTAGGGGTCTGTGACGAGCGCCCAGGAGTAGTCCGGCCCGAGTGCGGTCACGACATAGTTGGGCGGACCGTCCAGGCTTTCCTGCGTCGGCACGCCCGGGAACGCCACGCGCAACTGTGCTCCCGTCACCGGATCGACCACCCGCGCCGCCCCCTGGATCTCGTTGCCCGCACCCGACCACGTGGTGCACGAGTTGTGCACCGACACATCACCGTTCGGCAGCGCCGCGTACTCGGCGCGCGTATCGCGGGCGCAGACGAGATTGAAATACTGAGGAACTGCGGCGACCTGGTACCAGGTTCCGACGTAACGGCTCAGATCCAGCGCGGGAACGGGAGCCGGACCCGCCGCCGGACTCGCACCGGCGGGCGCCGCGACGGCGCAGAACACGACCGCCGCCGAGACGGCGACACCCGCCAGCCGAGCCGGGCGCATCGCTGTCGCAGCGAACGCGGTCATGCGACGCAGGGCGCCGGTCAGCGTGCCCGCCACCTTCCCGTCGAAGCCACCGGGCCGGTCTACCTGCGAACGATGTTCGAGCACCTGCGACTCCTCTGTTCGATGAGCATGGGTTCGACGACACGGACGATCCTACAGCAATCGATGCGTAATCGATGCATACTGGAGGCACCCGCACGCATCGCCCGCACCGCGCGGGTGCCCCTGCACCGTGACGTTGTGGCGCCCATGCCCGCGAAAGGCAGAATGATCGTCATGTCCGATGTCTCGCCTCCCGACAACGACGCGACCGGATTCTCGGTACGCACCGTCGCGGAGCGCATCGGCATCCCCACCGCGACCCTGCGCAGCTGGAATCAGCGCTACGGCATCGGCCCCTCGCAACATCGGCGCGGTCGCCACCGCCTCTACTCCGAGGCCGATATCGCCCGGCTCGAGCGCATGGTCGTACTCGTCCGAGGCGGATCGAGTCCGGCGCGGGCCGCCGAGTCCGTGCGCGGACCACTGCCGGTCGCCGGAGACCACGCGTCACTGCTCGAAGCCGCCTTCGCCTCCGACCCCACCACACTGCAGTCGTTGCTGCTCGCCCACATTCGCGCCTTCGGCGTGGTGGATACCTGGGATCGGCTGTGCCGCCCGGCCTTCGCCGAGATCGTCCAACGGCAAGGGGAGGGCATCGGATGCATCGACGTCGAACACCTACTGTCCTGGTGCATTACGGCGGCACTGCACCGCGCGGTCCCACCACCGGCCGACGCACCCGCCACCCCGGTACTGCTCGCCTGCACCAGCGGTGAAGCACACTCCCTGCCACTCGAGGTCCTGCGCGCGGCCCTCGCCGAGCGCGACGTCCCGGCCACCATGCTCGGCCCCAACGTCCCCACCCCCGCCCTCGGCGACGCCCTCGATCGCAGCGCGCCGGACTCGGTAGCGGTGCTGTGGTCACAGCAGGAATCGACCGCCCTCCTCTCGGCCGTGCGTACGTGCGCCGACCGCGGCGCCCGCGTCCTGCTGGCAGGCCCCGGCTGGCAGGACATACCCGCCCCCCACACCGCCGAAATCGTCGACGACCTCCAGTCCGCGCTGACGGAACTGACCCGCGCCCACCCGGCCGAGGTGTCGTCTCGACCACGCTGACCTTGCATCACCGGCGGCGAGCACGCAGTGCAGGTACCCCTCGCTCCGCCGTCGAGAGCCTGCCGGACCTTGTCCGACCGTGTGTGTGATGCTAATTTTCGTATACGAGAATTGCATTCTCATCCGGCCGACACCACCGGCAGCTCGAAAGGTCGATCACGTGCGCGTCATTCAATGGACCACCGGGAAGGTCGGAAAGCTCAGTCTGCGAGGGATTCTCGACGATCCGCGACTCGAGTTGGCCGGTGTCTACGCCTATTCCGACGACAAGGTCGGAGTGGATGCGGGCAGGCTGTGCGGGCGGCCCGATACGGGAGTGCTCGCCACCGCCGATATCGACGCGCTGCTCGCGCTCGACGCGGACACCGTCATCTACACGCCGTTCATGGCCGACCTCGACCATGCGACGCGGCTGCTCGCGAGCGGCCTCGACGTCATCAGCACCAACCTGTTCCTCAACGTCGGCGGAATTCAGGGCGAGACGGAGCGGAAACTCGCCGCCGCCTGTGAACGCGGGAACAGCTCGCTGCATATCACCGGCATCAATCCCGGCTGGGTCAATGCCGTGACCACCGCATTGACCGCGGTGTGCCGTGACATCCGATCGATTTCGATCTTCGAATCGGCCGATGTCTCGGTCTACGAATCCGCGGAAACATGGCAGGCCCTGGGAATTTCACGGCCCGAGGCCACCCCGGAGCTGATCGAGATCGCGAAACTGTGGATGAGCACATTCCGTGATTCGGTGCGACGCATGGGCGTGGCCCTCGGCTACGAATTCGACGATATGGATTTCTCCATCGAATACGCGACCGCCGCCGAAACGGTGGATCTGGGCTGGATCCGCATCGAGAAGGACACCATTGCCGCGGTGCGCGGCGGATGGGCCGGCACAGTCGGCGAGAAATCCGTCGTCCGGTCGAACGTCGCCTGGTATCTGACCGAAAAGCTCAATGAGAGCTGGGAATTCGACGACGACCACTATCACATCGTCATCGAAGGAGAACCCGAGGTGCGGACCCGGATCAGGTTCGTCCCGCCGGACAGCTGGGGAAATCACGAATGGGACACCATGACCGCGATGCCCGCGGTGAATGCCGTATTCGACGTCGCCCGAGCGCCCGCCGGCATCTCGACGCTCAAAGAAGTGGGATTGCCCTGCGCGCCCGCCGATCTGTGGCTGTCGAGGTGACGCGGTGGGATATGCCGACCAGCTGTTCGATCTGACCGGCACGGTGGTTCTGGTCACCGGCGGCAGCCGCGGACTGGGGCGCGAGATGGCCTTCGCCGCCGCGCGCTGTGGTGCCGATGTGATCATCGCCAGCCGCAACTACGACAATTGCGTGGCCACCGCCGACGAGATCGCACACGAAACCGGACGCGCCGCCATGCCCTACGGCGTGCACATCGGCCGCTGGGACCAGCTCGACGGGTTGGTCGACGCCTGCTACGACCGGTTCGGCAAGGTCGATGTCCTCATCAACAACGCCGGGATGCAACCGGTCTACGACGATCTGCCGTCGGTGAGCGAGAAGCTGTTCGACGCCATCATCGCCCTGAATCTCAAAGGGCCCTTTCGATTGTCGGCACTTCTCGGGGAGCGCATGGTGGCGGCGGGCCGCGGATCCATCGTCAACGTCAGTTCCACCGGTTCCATCCGGCCGCGCCCGTCGATCGTGCCCTATGCCGCGGCCAAGGCGGGACTCAATGCCATGACCGAAGGCCTCGCCCTGGCATTCGGCCCGGCCGTCCGAGTCAATACCCTGATGGCCGGCCCCTACCGCACCGACGCCACCGCCGGATGGTATCTCGACAACCTGGGACCCGACGACAATCCGTTCGCCGCCCATGCCCTGCAACGCATCGGCCATCCCAGCGAAATCGTCGGAGCCGCATTATTTCTCGCTTCCGACGCCTCCAGTTACACCACCGGATCGATCCTCCGCTCCGACGGCGGCATGCCGTAACGACCTGCGCGGCAACCGGTAACCGGCTGTCGGCGCGAAGGCCTCAGCTCAGGCTCTGTTCCGACCGTGATCAGCCGGCCAGGAATTCCAGGCGGTTGCCCACCGGATCGGCGGTGCGGAAACGGCGGCGACCGGGGATCTCGGCGGGATCCGCCCACCGGACCTCATGTCCGGCCGCCGTGACCGCGTCGACGACGAAGGCGGAATTCGCCGTGCGTTCCGGTCGCGACTACGGTGCGCGTCGAGCCGCCGGACGGTGCTCGGCATCGTCCTCGTCGTCCTCCGCGTCGTCGTGAATACGGTTGCGGGTCAGCGCAAGTCCGGTCCCGACGACGCCGATCAGACTCAACGCGATGGCAATGCTCGACCAGCCGTCCCTGTGCCAGTACACATCTTCGAGCGTGATCAGCAGCGCTGCCTCATCCACGATCAGCGCCAGCGCGATCCCCAGCGCCAAACCCATCCAGGTGCGCGCCCGGGGACTGCGATCGACCATGCCGAAGATGGCGACACCGGCCAGCAGCACCAGCCCCCACAGGTAATGGTGCAGATGAGTTCCGCCGGTGGATACATCGCCGACGTTGCTGGTGTCGATATGAATCAGCCAGGTCACCAGCCGGGCGCCACCGAAAGTGACGGTGAACGCCAGCCAGGCCAGCACGATCCCGCGGCGAGATTCCTCGATCTGGTTCCATCGGCGCGGAAACCGAAAACGAGCAGCTCCAGTCATGGCGCCGATATACCCCCGGCGGGCACCGCCAAGCGGTCACGACGGCCGGTGCTACCTCACACCCAGCGGCCGAAACCGGCACCGCGCCGACCGGTCGGCGTCCTGTGCGCATCGCCGCTCGACGTACTGTGGCCGTCGTGGCGCCCGCAGAAATCCCCGAACAAGTGCCCGACTCCGCGGAGTTGGCGAGGGCGTGCGGGAGCGATATCGCCGAGCTCACCGCCCGGCTCATGGCGGCGGTGTTCACCGACAATCCGGAGTGGACCGACTATTCGGCGGTGAGCAGAACCGACCTGCAGGAGGGATGCCGGCGATTCCTGACGCGGGTGCTGGAGTTGCTCGCGGCGAAGGGGGCCGGCGCCGAGCGCGACGATGTGGCCGCCGCGATCGGCCGGCAGCGCGCCGCGCAGGGTGTTCCGCTCGAGGCCATGCAGCGCACCTTCCGCCTGGGCGGGCGCATCGTGTGGGAAGCGCTGATGGATCGGGCCGGCGATATGTCACCTGCCGATTTCCGTGAAATCGGGACCGCGATGTGGGCGGTTGTCGACGGGATGTCCTCGGCGCTGGTGACCTCCTATCGCGGCGCCGAACTCGACCGGGTCCGACGCGACGAGCGCCGCCGCCACGCCCTGATCGAAGATGTCCTCTCCGGGCGTGGTCGCGACGCCGCCTTCGCGGCGTATGCGGCGCGGGAACTCGACCTCCCCGCCGGTGGCGACTATCTGGTGGTCGTCGCTCGCGGGGAACCGCAGCCGCTGCGGCTGGGCACCGAAAGTGCGTTGGCGGCCATGGGGATTCGTTCGGTCCGCCACGATCGGGGCGACCACACGGTCGGCATCGTCGCGCTGGAACAGCATTCGCCGCAGCAGGTGGCGGAGCTGCTGGGCCCGCTCGTTCTCGGACGCGCGGGGCTGTCCCCGGCGGTCGACGGATTGGCCGAGATCGACGTCGCCCACGCACTCGCCACGCTGGCACTCGATACCGCGCCGCGAGACCGCGAAGCCACCCTCACACTGCTGGACGATCGCTACCCGGAAGCCCTGCTGGTGCGCGCGCCCGATCTGGCGCAGCGATTGGTCCAACGGTGCTTGGGCCCGATTCTGGCGCTGCCCGCCAGAGAGCGCGACATCCTGCTGCGCACACTGACGGTCTGGCTGGCCGAGAACTGCTCGGCCGCGCACGCCGCACCGCTGTTGCACTGCCATCGCAACACCGTCATCAACCGGCTCCAGCGCGCCGCGACGCTGCTCGGGCGGCCATTGGAAGGCCGGCGCCACCAATTCGAACTCACCCTCGCGCTCACCGCCCGCGACCTGCTCGATCACCCCGCCGGCTGAACGTTTCCCGCACCGTAGCCGCAAGCGATATTGGGCGCAGCGCCCAATTCCGGGTCGCAAAACCTGGGCTTGCCGGGAATTGTCCGGTGTCCGTACGCGGATAAGACTCCACACCTGATGACCCACACCGCAACCGGATTCGGGTCACGCGATTCAGGACGAGGAGCACCACAAGTGCCGGAATTCGATCTCTTGATCATCGGCGGCGGGCCGGGCGGGTACGTCGCGGCGATCCGCGCGGCCCAGCGCGGACTGCACGTCGCCGTGGTGGAGAAGGAACGCCCGGGCGGGGTGTGCCTGAACTGGGGCTGCATCCCCACCAAGGCCATGCTGCGCTCGGCGGAGGTATTCCAAACACTGGGCGCCGCAGCCGATTTCGGTGTGCAGGCAGACAACGTGCGGTTCGACTTCGCGGCCGTCCGCCGGCGCAAGGACGGAATCGTCGGCACACTCACCGGCGGCGTGGCCGGGCTCCTACGGGCCAACGGCGTCACCGTGATCGAGGGACATGCCCGTTTCACCGGACCGACCACGGTCGAGGTATTCGAGCCGGGTCCCTCGCCGGTCTTCCCGGACGGTCCCCGCTACGCGGCCGCCCCGACCGGCACCCCGACGCGAACCGTGACGGCCACCGACGTGATCGTCGCCACCGGGTCGGTGCCCGCGCTCCTGCCCGTGCCGGGCGCCGACCTGCCCGGTGTGATCACCTCCGACGGCGCGTTCGGGTTGACCGAGGTACCGCGGCGGCTGGTCGTCATCGGCGGCAGCGCGGTCGGCGTCGAATGGGCCGGCCTGTTCGCCGCCTTCGGCGCCGAGGTGACCGTCGTGGAGATGCGGGACCGGCTGGTTCCCGCGGAGGACACCGAGATCGGCGCCGCACTGGGCCGCTCGTTCACCGAGCGCGGCATCACCGTCCTGACCGGTTGCACCGTCACCGGCATCGACCGGACCGGCGATGCGCTGGAGGTCGACGTGAACGGCGCGACGCCTCGGACGATCGCGGCCGACGTCGTGCTCGTCGGTGTGGGACGGCGGCCGAACACCGCCGACCTCGACCTGAAATACGCCGGAATCGAGACCGACGCACGAGGTTTCATCCCGGTCGACGACCGCCTGCGGACCACGGTCGAACACGTCTACGCCATCGGCGATGTCACCGGCAAGGCGCTGCTGGCCCATGTGGCCTCCCATCAGGGGCTCGCCGCCGCCGACGTCATCGCCGGTCACGACACGCACATCGATTACACCGTCATCCCCGCGGCGACGTTCACCCATCCGGAGATCGCGAGCGTCGGCCTGACCGAGGACGCGGCTCGCGCCGGCGGCCACGAGGTGATCACCGCGAAATTCCCGTTCGCCGCACTCGGGCGAGCCCAAGCGCTCGGCGATACCCACGGCTTCTGCAAGATCGTGGCCGGGGCACGCCATCGGGAAGTGCTCGGCGTGCACATCATCGGCCCCTCGGCGAGCGACCTGATTGCCGAAGGGGCGCTGGCGATGTCGCTCGAAGCGACGCTCGACGAACTCGCCGACACCATCCACGCCCACCCCACGCTCGGCGAGATCGGTATGGAAGCAGCCCTGACCGGGCTCGGCCTGCCGGTCCACACCGCGCCGCGTTCACGTTGAGGAGCACCACCGTGACTACCACAACCCCACCGAAGGCCACGCGCACGTCGACCCGGCGCGCATCCAAACGAGCGGCCGTGACCGCCGAGTCGACCGGGATCGCGTCGAGCGAATCGCTACCGGACGCCCGAACCGCCTCGCAGACACCATCATTCGACGCCCGTGTGGCGGCCGAGGACCCCGGCACACTGCGGAAGCTGTATCGCGACATGCTGTTCGTGCGCCGATTCGAGGAGCGCACCGCGCAGAGCTATCAGCAGGCCAAGATCGGCGGCTACTGCCACCTCAACCTCGGCGAGGAGGCCACCGTGGTCGGCCTGGGCGCGGCGATGCGGCCCACCGACTATCTGTTCACCAACTATCGGGAACACGGTTACGCCCTGACCAAGGGCATCGAACCCGGCCGGGTCATGGCCGAACTGTACGGCCGCTCCACCGGCACCTCCAAAGGCTGGGGCGGATCGATGCACATGTACGACACCCAGACCCGGCTGCTCGGCGGCTACGCCATCGTCGGCGGCCAGGTACCGCTCGCCGTCGGCGCGGCCCTGGCGATCGACTACCGCGGTGGCGATGACGTCGTCGTCTGCCAAATGGGTGAGGGCACAACGAATATCGGCGCCTTCCACGAATCGCTCAACCTGGCCGCGCTGTGGAATCTGCCGATCGTCTTCCTGGTGGTCAACAACCAGACCGGCATGGGCACCACCGTCGAGAAGTCCTCCGCCGAACCGGATCTGTGGAAACGCGCCGCCGCCTACCGCATGTGCGGCGAACGCGTCGACGGCACCGATGTCCTCGCCGTCCGCGAGGTGGCGAGCGAGCTGATCGAGGCCGCACGCCGCGAAGGCAAGCCGGCGCTGCTGGAAGCCGTCAGCCACCGTCTCAAAGGCCACTCGGTGGTCGATCCCGCGAAATACCGCACCGGTGAAGCCGTCTCAGCCGCTCGCGACAACGACCCGATCGCCCGATGGCAGACCGCCCTGCTGAAAGCCGGTGTGCTCAGCGAGGATTCGGCCGCCGCCCTGGACGCGGAGATACTCGCCGAGGTCGCGGCCGCCGTCGAGTTCGCCGACACCAGTCCGCATCCGCAGCCGTCGAGCCTGTTCGACTACACCTACGCCACCCCGGTGCCCGGCGATTCCCGCCGCCTGCCCGGCGACCCGCTCTTCACCGCCTGAGGACCCCCCGTGCCTGTCATGACCTACCGCGAAGCGCTGCGCGAGACCCTGCGCGAGGAAATGCGCCGCGACGACGACATCTTCCTCATCGGTGAGGAGATCGGCGTCTTCGAAGGCTCCTACAAGATCACCGCCGGACTGCTGAACGAATTCGGCGACAAACGCGTTCGCGACACCCCGATCGCGGAGGAAGGGTTCGTCGGCGCGGCCATCGGCGCCGCCATGCTGGGCTTGCGCCCGGTCGTGGAGATCATGACGATCAACTTCTCGCTGCTCGCGCTGGATCAGATCGTCAATCACGCCGCCAAGATCTACGGCATGTTCGGCGGGCAGACCAGCGTGCCGATGGTCATCCGCACCCCCGGCGGCGGCGGACAACAACTCGGCGCCACCCACTCCCAGAACATCGAGCTCTATTACGCGTTCGTGCCCGGACTCAAAGTCGTCGCGCCCAGTACTCCCGCCGACGCCCGCGCCCTGCTCAAGGCCGCCATCGACGACGACGATCCGGTGCTGTTCCTGGAGAACCTGTCACTGTACAACACCAAAGGCGAAGTGCCGGAGGATCTTTCGCCCGCGCAGATCGGCAAGGCCGCCGTCACTCGCAAGGGCACCGACATCACGCTGATCGGCTACTCCCGCATGGCCACGGTCTGCACCCAGGTCGCGGACAAGCTTGCCGCCGAGGGCATTTCCGCCGAGGTGATCGACCTGCGCAGCCTGCGACCGCTCGACCGCGACACCCTCGTCCACTCGGTCCGCACCACCGGGTGTGCGGTCATCGGCGAGGACGACTGGCTCACCTACGGCATCGGCGCCGAAATCGCGGCCTCGATCTCCGACGGCGCCTTCGACTACCTCGACGCCCCCGTACGCCGCGTCGCCATGGCCGAAGTGCCGCTCCCCTACGCCAAGCCGCTGGAGAAGCTGGCACTGCCGTCCGTCGAATCGCTCTACACCGCCGCCGTCGAAACCCTTGCGGCCGTGGGCAAGCGACGCTGAGAGGAAGATCGTTGTCCGACATCACCATGCCCCGCCTGTCCGACACCATGGAAGACGGCGTCGTCGCAAGCTGGCTCAAACAGGTCGGTGACACCGTCACCCGCGGCGAAGTGCTCGCCGAAATCGAAACCGACAAGGCCCTGATGGAACTCGAGGCCTACGACGACGGCATCCTCGAACGCATCATCGCCGCACCCGGAACCCGCGTGCCGATCGGCGAACCCATCGCCATTCTCGGCGACGGCAGTGGGACCGCTGCCGCACCCACACTGTCTTCGACTGTTCAGCAGGCCGAGACCGCATCGGCACAGCCGCACACCGAGCAGCCGCAAGAGCCGGCCCCCCAGTCCGCCGCCGACGCCGTCCGGCACAAATCCTCGCCGCTGGCACGCAAGATCGCACAGGAGCTCGGTGTCGAAATCACGACCGTCACCGGAACCGGCCCCGGCGGGCGCATCACCCGTCTCGACGTCGAAAACGCCCACGCGACAAGAACTCCCGACACTGCGCAAACGACCGCCGCGCCGGAACACACGGAACCGGCCACCCCGGCCACCGGCGACTACGACGAAATCCCGCTGACCGGCATCCAGCGCGTCTCCGCCACTCGCCTCACCGAGAGCAAACAGCAGGCGCCACACATCTACCTGACCAGCGCCATCGACGTCACCGAACTCCTCGCCTTCCGCACCCGGATCAACGAGACACTCGCCGACACCGGGGCCGGCAAGGTCAGCGTCAACGATCTGCTCGTCAAAGCCGTCGCCACGACACTGCGCGCGAACCCCGCGGTCAACGTCTCCTTCGCCGGTGACACCCTGCGCCGCCACCACGGCATTCACCTCGGCGTCGCCGTCGCCACCCCCGCCGGCTTGCTTGTCCCGGTCATTCGCGACGCCGACCGCAAAACGGTGTCGGCCATCGCCGCCGAAACCCGCGACAAGGCCGAACGCGCACGCGACCGCAAGCTCCGCGCCGAGGAGATGACCGGCGGCACCTTCACCCTCTCCAACCTCGGCATGTACGGCATCGAGCACTTCACCGCCGTCATCAATCCGCCCGAAGCCGCCATCCTCGCGATCGGCGCCGCCACCGACGAACTGCGACTCGACGGCGACGAGGTCGTGAGCCGAAAAGTCTTGCACGTCACCATGTCCGCCGACCACCGCGCCATCGACGGCGCCGTCGCCGCGCAATTCCTCGCCCAGCTGAGGGAACTGGTCGAGCACCCGCTGCGGATCGTGACCTAGGGTCCCGATGATGTGCGCGGGTCCCCAGAGTTCCGGAAAATGATCTGAAATGGGTTCGAACCGTTGAGTCGGCCGCGGGAACGGCGTTCAATCGAAGGGACGGTCCACGTTACGAGTCGGGGCACGAGAATCCTGTGGATCGCGTGCGCACAGCGCGCAATACGGAGAGTGATCGACATGATGGGGACAGTGCATCGAACCGCGGCGCGCGTGCTCATGGTGACCGCCATCGCGGTCGCGCCGATACTGCCTGCCGCGCCGGCTCTGGCGGAACAGCCGGCCGGAGCCCCGGCGGTTCAGGTGGCCCATGACACCGGCTGGTACGGAATTCCCTGCAATTGGGGCTTCAACTGGCTGTACCCGCAGTGCTGGTTCGGCTGGGGTAACTACGACGGTTTCCACGGCTGGCTGTGGTAGGCCGATAGCCGCCGGGAAGGACAGATCGGTCGCCGTTGCGTGGCGGCCGATACCGTTGCGGCACGGCACATTCCCGGACGTCTCCGGCCCTGCGGCGCGTATGTCGTCGGATCAGCGGTGACCGGGCCGCACCTCTTCGATGATGACGTCATCACCGGCCCGCACGCTCCGGACAGCGACCTCGCAGACGCCAGAACTTGAAGTTGACGTCAAGTTTAAATTAGAGTGATGAATGTCGTTGCCGGCATCTCCCCGATTCCGGCCGCAGAGCGTTGGGGAGCGCCCCGAGAGGAACCGAGTGATGAGTGGGCAGCAGGCCGAGAATCCGGAGTTCGCACAGCTCGTGCAGGCCGTCGTCCTCAGCATGCCGGCGGCGCGGCACCTGGGGTTCTCGTTCCGCCGCGTGGAGCGCGGCGAGGTGGAGCTCGTCCAGCCGTATCGCACGGAGTTGACCGAGCACAACGGCAACTTCCAGGGCGGTGTGATCGGATCGCTCGCGGACTTCGCGGGCGGATCCGCGGCGGGCACGCTGCTACCGGCCGGCTGGGTGAACATGACGGTCGACTACACCGTCAAACTGCTCGCACCGGCGCGAGGTGAGCATCTGGTGGCCCGCGGACGCGTGCTGAAGCCCGGCAAGGCGATCACCGTCGCGGCCGCCGACGTCTTCGGCGTCCATCACGGTAGCGAAACATTGTGCGCGACAGCGTTGGTCACGATGCGAAACCTCGACATGCGCACTGCGTGAGCGCTCGGGGCGCCGTAGCGTCGCCGAGCCGGTGCGCGTTGTTACTGTTTCTCATGACCAACGACGCGCACCGGCGCAGGGAACAGCTGCGCGAATTCCTCCGCAGTCGCCGGGAACGGCTCACCCCCGCCGAGGTCGGGCTCGCGCCGTCCGGACGACGCCGCACACCGGGACTACGGCGCGAGGAGGTCGCACAGCTCGCCGGGGTCGGCGTGTCCTGGTACACCTGGCTCGAACAGGGGCGCGATATCACGGTGTCGGCCGACGTGCTCGACGCGGTCGCGAGAGCACTGCGATTGACCGATTGGGAGCACGCCCACCTGTATGTACTGGCGGGGATGAATCCGCCTCGGGCCGTGGGGAATCGGGACGCGCGGGTCACCGAGGAACTGCGACATCTGCTGACGGTGTGGTCGCCGCGGCCCGCGGTGCTGCGTGACCGGTACTGGAACATCCTGGCCGTCAACGACGGCGCGCGCACGGCCTTCGGCTACGACTGCGCCGACTACAACTGCCTCGTCTCGTTCTTCACCAACGCGAGCTACCGGGAGATGCATCTGCACTGGACCGCCGCCGCACCGGCGGTCGTCGCCGCCTATCGCGCCGACGCGGCGCAGGGCGAGCCCGAATTCGGCCGGGTGATCACCGAACTCTCCACGGTCAGTACCGAATTCGCCGAATTGTGGGCACGCCACGACGTGGGGGCCCCGACGCAGGCGGTACACGCCGTGCGCCATCCGGACGCGGGCGACCTGTACTTCGACACCACCACGCTGATCGTCGCGGACCATCCCGATCTGCATCTGGTGCTGTACAACCCGCGGCCGGGCACCGAGACCGAACAGCGGCTGGGCCTGCTGACGCCGGAACGGTCGGCCGCACCCGCATAGCCTGGTGGTGGTGATCCCACGTTGACCTCGCACTGGTTGTCCACGGCGTTCGTCGGCAGGCTTTCGGTATGACACACAACAGATTCGAGGGCAGGATCGCACTGGTCACCGGCGGTACGAGCGGTATGGGACTGGCCACCGCGCGGCGGTTGCGCGACGAGGGCGCGCGAGTGATCGTCACCGGACGCGACCCGGCACGGCTGGCCGCGGCCGCCGAGGAACTCGGACCGGAGGCGCTCGCGATCGCCGCCGACACGACCGATCTCGCCGCTCTCGATGCCCTGTTCGACACCATCCAGAACCGGTACGGCCGGTTGGACGTGCTCTTCGTGAACGCCGGCATCGGATTCTTCCCGCCGACCGACGCGGTGACCGAGGCCGATTTCGACCGGGTCGTCGGCGTCAACGTCAAAGGGGTGTTCTTCACGATCCAGAAGGCGATTCCGCTGCTGTCCACCGGCGCGGCCGTCGTGATCAATGCCTCGTGGGCACTGCACCGCGGCATGCCGTTCGGATCGCTGTACTCGGCCACCAAGGCCGCCGCGCACAATCTCGCGCGCACGCTCGCAGCGGAACTGGGCGGCAAGGGAATTCGAGTCAACTCGGTGAGCCCGGGATACATAGACACCCCGGCGCTGCGGTCCGAACTGCCCGCGGCCGCACAGAGCGCGGTGGCCGGCGATATCGTCGCCGGCCGGATCGGCTCGGCCGAGGACGTCGCGGCTGCGGTGGCATTCCTCGCCTCGGACGAGGCGTCGTACATCACCGGTCAGGACCTGCTCGTCGACGGAGGTCTGGTGGGCCTGGTTCCGGGAACAGCGACGTAATCGGCCCGCTCCCCCCGCCACTCCGGCCGAGCTCGCCCTGCCGGCGCGCTCGCGCACTGTAGGCACCCGGTGTCGTACCCATCGTCTGCGCGAAGGTACTGACGAACGCGCTGGTCGTCCCCCATCCACAGGCGAGCGCGGTATCGTCGTGACATCGGCGGCGACACCGATCCCCCGCAGCCCGGGCACCGCGCTCTCGACCCGATCCGCACTGCGGCCGTTCACCGCGACCCGAGCACCACTGCTCGCCGGCCCGTCACAGCGCTGTGGACCTCACGAAGCTCGATCGCTTTTCACGAAATCCGCCAATAGCGCGGGATCACGACTGGGATTCCAGGCGTAGTCCAGTGCTGCCAGCAGATGTTGCTTCAGCCCTCTGGTTTCCCGATTGTCCGTCCGGCCCGGAGCCAGCGCAGCCTGCAGCATCTGCAGGAACCGTCGTCTGGCGACGCCGAAACGCACCAGCAACTCGCTGGAGTCGGCACCGCCGAACGGCGCCCATTGAATGGCGAATACGACTATCGACCGCGCATGCGGATCGAGATAGCCGTCTCGCTCGAGAAGTCGGCATTGCTCCAGCGAGGTCCGGACCCATTCCTTGCTGTAGCACCGCGCGACGCGAGGTTCACCGCGCCGCATGGTCTCGTCCGCCGGACCCGGAGGAAGTCACCGATTCGCTGTGCCGGCGATCGGCACACACCACGAAGACCGGGAACCTGTCGTCTCGCGGACGCGGCTGGAAATGCACGCGCACCGGCCGATCCGCAAGCAACGGCACCTCCCCCTCCAGCGACGTGTAGACCCACGGCCCCTCATCGAGTTCGACGATCGCGACCGTCGACTGAGCCAGCACGCCACCCGCACCGGCACGTTCCACCACCCGCCACGACACGATCGAACCCGCACCGGACGACGGCACCCGTTCCAGCGCATCCGACGCACACGAGGAACACCCCGCCGTCAGCGGCGCGAACAACTTGTCACATTTCGCGCATCGCCGAATCATCAAGACCTCTTCCGAGGCCGTCGTGCCGGTATGAGACCTGTGCCGAAGCGTGGGTGCAGACATCGAATCCTCCGCAACGTGACCGATAGAACGCACTCCAGCCTCGTCACCGACGGGCACCACCGCGACGGTAGAACTACCCGTGCGTATACCTATTTCTCGCCGAAGATTTGTCGAGTGACATTCCCGTCCCCGTTGTAACAGCTATTGGACACACCGAAACCTGTCTGAGGGCTTCAGCACGCAAAACGGACGGCACCCGATTCGAAACTCTCGGAGTTGCCGGTGCAGCATCGAAGGACCTACAGTCCGGACTGCCTCCCGGCACCTATCAACTGTCAGGGTTCTGCGGCTCCAGCTACACATCCCCAGACCAGGTGAAGGGTGAAGACTTCAGCGTGACCGTCGGTCCCAGCCAGCCATCGACTGGATCATTCGGATCCTGACTGAGGCCTGTGAGGCCGCACAGGTTCACCCGGATGCACCCATCACTTCCACTCCGTGAATCCGCGCAGCCTTCTGCATCCCGTCGTCCAGAGTCATCAATGGATAGGCGAGACGCTGAGCCAACGCGATATACCCGGCGTCCGCGTAGGTGGCGTTGTCGATCATCCCGACAGCGGTGACCGAATCCACCGGCTCGCGGATTCGCTCCACGGGATGAGTGCTGAACGCAGCAATCAGTTCACGCGCCTGATCGAACTCGAGTTCACCACGGCGAGCCAGACGAATGAGCGCGGAGCCCACTTCGAAGTCGACATGTGGCGGGGAGACACATCCAGCGATGCGAATTCGGTCCGCATAGCCCGACGGCAGTACCCCTCGCAACAGGTCGACCCACACCGAGGCATCGACGACGATCACTCGTCCCCCCGGTCGTAATCGTCCCGAACCTCCCGCACCACTTCGGCACCGGATGTCGTTGCGCGGCCGGTGATCCCGATCCGCTGCTGCGTCTGCCGCAACTTCTCGTCCCACGTAGCAATGGCTCGCCGCTGCAACTCTCGCCTGACGTCGGCAGCCATCAAGTCGCGCAGGTACGCCGACACCGACTTGTGCTCTGCTCTGGCCTTCTCCGCGATCACCTCAGCGACGTCATCAGGCACGTCGCGCACTTGAACTGTCGCCACAGCCGCACCTCCATCTACATGCACTAGTTCATGCACATGATAGCCTGCACAGCGGATAGAGACCGGGAGAGCATGAAAAAGCCTCTGACCTGAGTTGTCAGATCAGAGGCCGGTAATGGGCGCAGAGGGGTTCGAACCCCCGACCGCTGGTGTGTAAAACCAGTGCTCTACCACTGAGCTATACGCCCGGACTTCACCGGCCGGGCGGCGGTGAAGATGGTGTGCTGCGCGGGGCCGGGTGTCCGGGTCCGTGCGCGGCGGTTCATGAATCTAGTGCAGTGAGCGCTTTCTCCCAAGCCGCCTGGTCACGGGGCTCTCCGGGGCCGTTCATTTCGGCGAAACGGATGATTCCGTCCTTGTCCACGACGAAGGTGCCGCGGTTCGGGAAGCCGGTTCTGTCGTTGAAGACACCGTAGGCCTGGGTGACGGCGCCGTGCGGCCAGAAGTCCGACAGCAGCGGGAAGGTGTAGCCCTGCTCGGCCGCCCAGATCTTGTGGGTGGGCGGGGGGCCGACGGAGATGGCGAGGATCTCGGCGTTGTCGTTCTGGAACTTGGGCAGTTCGTCGCGCACCTTGCACAGCTCACCCTGGCAGATGCCGGTGAACGCCAACGGATAGAAGACGATCAGGACGTTCTTATGGCCCCGGTAATCGGCGAGGCTCACATCCTGGTTGTTCTGATCCTTCAGCGTGAAATCCGGTGCGGCCGTACCCACTTCGAGCGGCATGCGCAGTCCTCCTGTCTTCGACGGCGGGCTGTTCCGGTACTCGGCGGCCGCCCGTGCGAAACAATAGTCACGCGGTGGGTCAGCGCTGCTTCGAGGGCGTCTTGGGCTGCATCAGCTTGGTGCCGGTCCAGGTGCCGAGGCTGACCGGTGTGGTCGACGTCAACCCCGCGGTGGGGGCGGATTCGGCGATCTCGCTGGGATCGACATGCCCGGGCTGGCCGGTCTTGGGGGTGAGTACCCACACGACACCGTCCTCGGCGAGCGGACCGATGGCATCCATCAGTTCGTCGACCAGGTCGCCGTCTCCGTCGCGCCACCACAGCAGTACGACATCGATCACCTCGTCGGTGTCCTCGTCGAGTAGTTCGGAGCCGATCGCGTCCTCGACAGACGCCCTCAACTCGTCTGCGGTGTCCTCGTCCCAGCCCAACTCCTGAACCGCCATGCCGTGGGCAATGCCAAGCTTCTGAGCGTAGTTCTGCGCGTCCGCCGCGGCGACCACGGTGGTGTCCTCCTCAACTCCCGACAACAGATAGTTGCAAGCGAACATGGTTATCGGCCGCAACGCAAGCCGATCCGCCCAAATAACCTCCGAAATGTCGCGGATGCATGCCCCGGGGCGAAGCGTGCAGAGGCGGTTCGCAACGCCCTGAGCGGCCCCGGGACATCCGTTTCCCGGCTATCGCGCCGGGCATGCGGTACGCACCGCGTTCAGCGCGTCGTTGACTCGCTTACTGGCGTCGTTGAGCGTGCCGACGGGCGACGTGTAGGTCATCTTGCGGGATTCGCCGGCCAATCCGCGGGCGGCGTTCACATAGTCGGTGAACTTCTGCGCGAGATCCGCGGGTAACGCGTCGCCGGCGGCGGTGACCCGTCCCTCCACGGTCCGCGCGGCGTCCTCGAGGGTCTGGGCGGCGGCATCGCGCTTGGCGTCCTGGTCGGGGGCGTTCGCATCGTGCGCGTCGACGAAGTCGTTGTACTTCGTCACCGCGGCGCCGGTGGTCTCACGGAAGGGTGTGCAGTTGTCGGCGACGGCTTTCGTCTGTGCGGCAGCCTTTTTCGACGAGGTGGCCGCGGCCGAGGACGATGCCATCTCGGTGCGGAACGCGGCCGCGTCCGCCTGGTTCACCGTCGCGGTACCGTGGACAGCGGTAGAGCATCCTGCCACCACCAGTCCGGTGCCGACCGCCAAGGTCGCGCACATCAGTCCGAACCCACGTGGGTTCAGCAGTTTCATCGTCCTCCCCGCTTCTCGAGCAGTCGAAAGAATGTTCTGTGGCGAGCTTCGCTGCAACGAGCGTCACAGCCTAGCGAACGGTACTGGATTTACGGCTGACATGATGACCTGGGACGCATCATCGACAAGGATGTGAGGTGCGCCCCAAACCGTGAGCGACGGACGGCCCGCACACCAGCGGTGCTGCCCGGGGTTAGAGCCATCAGCTTGTCCACCCCCTGTACGAGGAGCATTGATTTTGACCGACCTGATGCACCCGATTTCGTCAAGTTCTGCATCCGACCCCGAGCCGACGAGCAGCAACGGTTCCGCCGATCACCAGTCGGCGCCCGCCCGCCCGGCCGGTGCGCGGGTGCGTGTGATCCGCGAGGGGGTGGCGTCATATCTACCGGACATCGACCCGGAGGAGACGAGCGAGTGGCTCGATTCCTTCGACGAGATGCTCGAGCGCGAAGGCCCCGGCCGCGCGCGCTATCTGATGCTGCGCCTGCTCGAGCGCGCCGGTGAACGTCACGTCACCATTCCGTCGTTGACCTCCACCGATTACGTCAACACCATCCCCACCGAGAACGAGCCGTGGTTCCCCGGCGACGAGGAGGTCGAGCGCCGCTACCGCGCCTGGATCCGCTGGAACGCCGCGGTCATGGTGCATCGCGCGCAGCGGCCGGGAATCGGTGTGGGCGGCCATATTTCGACCTACGCGTCGTCCGCGGCGCTGTACGAGGTCGGCTTCAACCACTTCTTCCGCGGTAAGGACCATCCCGGCGGCGGAGATCAGATCTTCATCCAGGGCCACGCCTCCCCCGGCGTCTACGCGCGCGCCTTCCTCGAGGGCCGCCTGACCGAGGATCAGCTCGACGGTTTCCGCCAGGAATACAGCCACGGCGGTCCGGGCCACGGCTTGTCGTCGTATCCGCACCCGCGACTGATGCCCGATTTCTGGGAATTCCCCACGGTCTCCATGGGCTTGGGTCCGATGAACGCCATCTACCAGGCGCGCTTCAACCATTACCTGCACGATCGCGGGATCAAGGACACCTCCGATCAGCACGTGTGGGCCTTCCTCGGCGACGGCGAGATGGACGAACCCGAATCGCGCGGTCTGCTGCAGGTCGCGGCGCTGGAGGGGCTGGACAACCTGACCTTCGTCATCAACTGCAATCTGCAGCGGCTCGACGGCCCGGTCCGCGGTAACGGCAAGATCATCCAGGAGCTGGAGTCGTTCTTCCGCGGCGCCGGCTGGAACGTCATCAAGGTGATCTGGGGCCGGGAATGGGACGCGCTGCTGGGCGCCGACCGCGACGGGGCGCTGGTCAATCTGATGAACTCGACCCCGGACGGCGACTACCAGACCTACAAGGCCAACGACGGCGCCTACGTGCGCGAGCACTTCTTCGGCCGCGATCCGCGCACCAAGGATCTGGTGAAGGACCTGACCGATCAACAGGTCTGGAACCTCAAGCGCGGTGGCCACGACTACCGCAAGATCTACGCGGCCTATGCGGCGGCGCTGGCGCATCAGGGCAAGCCGACGGTGATCCTGGCCAAGACCATCAAGGGTTACGGCCTGGGTAAGCACTTCGAGGCGCGCAACGCGACGCACCAGATGAAGAAGATGACGCTCGACGATCTGAAGGCGTTCCGCGACGTGCAGCGCATTCCGATCACCGACGCCCAGCTCGAGGCCGATCCGTATCTGCCCCCCTACTACCACCCGGGCATGGATTCGCACGAGATCGGCTACATGCTGGACCGGCGTCGCGCTCTCGGCGGCTTCCTGCCCGAACGGCGTTCGACGGCAAAGCCTTTGCCGTTGCCCGGCGACGCGCCCTATGCCTCGGTACGCAAGGGTTCGGGCAAGCAGAACGTCGCGACCACGATGGCGTTCGTGCGGCTGATGAAGGAACTGTTGCGCGACAAGGAGATCGGCAAGCGCATCGTGCCGATCATCCCGGACGAGGCCCGCACCTTCGGTATGGACTCGTGGTTCCCCTCGTTGAAGATCTACAACCGCAACGGGCAGCTGTACACGTCCGTCGACGCGGAATTGATGCTGGCCTACAAGGAAAGCCAAGTCGGCCAGATCCTGCACGAGGGCATCAACGAGGCGGGATCGACCGCATCGTTCACCGCGGCCGGCACGTCGTACGCCACCCATGGCGAGCCGATGATCCCGCTCTACATCTTCTATTCGATGTTCGGGTTCCAGCGCACCGGCGACGGCCTCTGGGCGGCCGCCGACCAGCTGGCTCGCGGCTTCGTCCTCGGCGCGACCGCCGGGCGCACCACGCTGACCGGTGAGGGTTTGCAGCACAACGACGGCCATTCGCTGCTGCTGGCCTCGACCAATCCGGCGGTGGTCTCCTACGATCCGGCGTTCGCCTTCGAGATCGCTCATATCGTGCGCGACGGCCTGCGCCGGATGTACGGGGGCGGACGGCCGCAGCTCGGGCCGGGCGGAACGCCGGCCTCGGAGGTGCCCGGTACCCATCCGGTCATGAAGGACGACGTCTTCGGCGGCGAGAACGTCTTCTACTACATCACCCTCTACAACGAGCCGTATCAGCAGCCGGCCGAGCCGGACGACCTCGACGTCGAGGGCCTGCTCAAGGGCATCTACCGCTACCGCCGGGGCGGTGACGGTGACGTGCGCGCCCAGATATTGGTCGCGGGTGTCACGGTGCCCGACGGGCTGCGCGCGCAGGAGCTGCTGGCGCAGGACTGGGGTGTGCAGGCGGACGTCTGGTCGGTGACCTCGTGGAGCGAGCTGCGCCGGGAGGCGCTGGCCAAGGAGATCCACACGCTGCGCCATCCGGACGCCGGAACCGATGCGCCGTACGTGACGCGGGTGCTGTCGCAGGCTCAGGGACCGTTCGTGGCGGCCTCCGACTGGATGCGCGCGGTGCCGGACCAGATCCGCAAGTGGGTCCCCGGCGACTACACCACGCTGGGCACCGACGGATTCGGGTTCTCCGACACCCGGCAGGCGGCGCGGCGGGTGTTCAACGTCGACGCCGAATCCATCGCCCTGGCGGCGCTGGAGGCCCTGGGACGCACCGGCGGTATCGATCCGGCAGTCGTCGCGCAGGCCGCGGCCCGCTACCGCATCGACGACGTCGACGCCGCACCGAAATCGATGAGCAGCGAAGAACAGCTCGCGTGACCGGTCCGGTAGGGGCGCGAATCGCGCCCCTACCGGGGGGTTGCGGAGACCGACCAGCGCGATGACGGAATATTGAACAGTGGAACGTAAACCGCCGCGGCCTCGCCGGGTTTCCGAGGGGTCGTCCGAGCACGAGGTCTATCTGCCGACCGGGGCCCTGTCACCCAATCGGCAAACCCGCGATCCGCTGCCGGACACCCTGCTGAAACGGGTGAAGCAGTTCTCCGGGCGGCTGTCCACCGAGGCGATCGCCTCGATGGAGGACCGGCTACCGTTCTTCGGCGACCTGGACGCCGCCCAGCGCGCCGGCGTGCAGATGCTGGTGCAGACCGCGGTGGTCAATTTCCTGGAGTGGTTGCAGGATCCGGAAAGCGATATTCGGTTCAGCCTCGACGCGTTCCAGGTGATCCCACAGGATTTGGCCCGGCGACTGACCCTGCGTCAGACCGTCGACATGGTCCGCGTCGCGATGGAGTTCTTCGAGCAGTGGCTGCCGGCGCTGGCCCGCAACGACCGCCAGCTGGTGGCGCTCACCGAGGCGGTACTGCGCTACGGCCGCGAACTCGGTTTCGCCGCGGCCTCGGTCTACGCCTCGGCGGCCGAATCCCGCGGCGCCTGGGACACCCGGCTGGAGGCGCTGGTCGTCGACGCCGTGGTGCGCGGCGACACCGGCGCCGAAATGCTCTCGCGCGCGGCCACATTGAACTGGGACGCCACGGCCGCGGCGACGGTGCTGGTCGGCACGCCGCCGAAAGATCAAGTGGCCGTGGCGGGTTCGGTGCACGTCATCGCCGCCCGGCACGGCCGCGCGGCGCTGGCCGTCGTGCAGGGTTCGCGGCTGGTGATGGTGGTCAGCGGCAATCTCGGTGATACCGGCTACCCCTCGCCGTTCCTGATGGACCTGCTGGCCGAAGCGTTTTCCGACGGTCCCGTGGTGATCGGCCCGACCATGCGCACACTGTCCGCGGCCCACGTCAGCGCCGTGGAGGCGATGGCCGGAATGGAGGCCGTGGTGGGCTGGCGGGCGGCGCCGCGACCGGTACACGCCTCCGAACTTCTGCCTGAGCGAGCACTGCTCGGCGATCGGGCTGCGGTCGACGCTCTCAACGAGTATCTTGTGCTACCGTTGGCCGCCGCCGGGTCGGCCTTGTCGGACACCCTCGACGCCTACCTCGATTGCGGTGGAGCCGTCGAGACATGTGCCCGGCAGCTGTTCGTTCATCCAAATACGGTCCGCTATCGACTCAAGCGCATCGCCGAGGTCACGGGCCGGGATCCGATGAATCCTCGCGACGCCTATGTGCTCCGCATCGCGGCAACAGTAGGTCGTTTGACACGAACCCGTAACGAATCGTCAACACCTGCCCCAGAAGACTCGCCGGCAACTTTCTACGAAGATCGCCTGTAACGGACATCGGGGCGCTGTCGATCGCGACCACCCACGTGCCGTTTTGTGGGGTCCACACAAAAGCGTCGCTCAAACATCATCGGCGCCGACATCTCCACAGACCCCCCTCACGGTGTTTTGTTAGAGGCGTGATCGCGTTGTTCGCCCCTGGACAGGGCTCTCAGACACCCGGCATGCTCGCGCCATGGCTCGATCTTCCCGGCGCGCGTGACCGCCTCGAACTGTGGTCCAAGGCCTCCGGCCTGGATCTGCTCCGCCTCGGCACCACTGCCACCGCGGAGGAGATCACCGATACCGCGGTGACCCAGCCGCTGGTCGTCGCCGCCGCGCTGCTGGCTTTCGCCGAGATTCCGCACGAAGCGGTTCCGGCGGATACCATCGTCGCCGGACATTCGGTCGGCGAGCTCGCCGCCGCAGCCGTCGCCGGCGTCGTCTCCCCCGATGACGCGGTGAAACTGGCCGCGATCCGCGGTGCGGAGATGGCGAAGGCGTGCGCGCTGGTCCCGACCGGCATGTCCGCCGTGCTCGGTGGCGACGAAGCCGCCGTGCTCGACCGGCTCGCCGAGCTCGACCTGGTCCCGGCCAACCGCAACGCGGTCGGCCAGATCGTGGCGGCAGGCCGGCTGGATGCGCTGGCGGAACTGGCCGCGAACCCGCCGGAGAAGGCGCGGATTCGCGCGCTGCCCGTCGCCGGGGCCTTCCACACCGCGTTCATGGCACCCGCCCAGGACGCCGTGGCCGAAGCCATCTCCCAGATGGTTCCGGGTGAGCCGACCCGTACCCTGCTGTCGAACTACGACGGCAAGCCGGTCGACTCGGGCTCCGACGCCATCGAGAAGCTGGCGGCACAGGTGACCCGGCCCGTCCGGTGGGATCTGTGCACCGAAACCGTTCGCGCGGCAGGGGTTTCCGCGGTGGCCGAGTTGCCGCCGGCCGGAACCCTGGTCGGCATCGCCAAGCGGGAGCTCAAGGGCACCCCGAATCTGGCGCTGAAGACCCCCGAGAACATCCCCGCGTTTGTCGAGCTCTCGGCAACCGGCTAGCTTTCCTCGCGGCTCGCAGTGACGCGACCGTGAGCGAGCAGGACGAAACATTCGTCCACCTCGTACCGAAGAAATAATCGGACCTCCGATTCACGTCGGACCAACGAAGGAACAAGAAGGGAGCCACCAAGTGGCCGCTCTGACCCAGGAACAGATCGTCGAAGAGCTCGGCAAGATCATCGAAGAGGTGACCGGCATCGAGCCCTCCGAGGTGACGATCGAGAAGTCTTTCGTCGATGACCTGGACATCGACTCGCTGTCGATGGTCGAGATCGCCGTGCAGACCGAGGACAAGTACGGCGTGAAGATCCCCGACGAGGATCTCGCCAGCCTCAAGACCGTGGGTGACGCCGTCTCCTACATCCAGAAGCTCGAGGCCGAGAACTCCGACGCGGCCGCCGAGCTCAAGGCCAAGTTCGACGCCCAGTAAGGCCGACACCGTGACCACTCCTTCCACTTTGAACGGGAACTTCCCGAACGTCGTCGTCACCAGCTTGGCGGCGACCACGTCGATCGCGGGTGACGTCGATGCGACGTGGAAGGGACTCCTCAACGGCGAGAGCGGCATCGACGTTCTCGAGGATTCCTTCATCGAGGAATACGACCTGCCGGTTCGCATCGGCGGCCACCTGAAGGTTTCGCCGGACACCCTGCTCAGCCGAGTCGAGATCCGCCGCATGGCCTATGTCGAGCGGCTGGCGATGGTGCTGGGGCGTGAGGTGTGGAAGAACGCCGGCAGCCCCGAGGTCGATCCCGAGCGCCTGGCCGTGGCGATCGGCACCGGCCTCGGCGGCGGCGACGCGCTCATCGACTCGGTGGACAAGCTGAAGAACGGCGGCTACCGCAAGATCTCGCCGCTGGCCGTTCAGATGGTCATGCCGAACGGGCCGTCCGCTGTCGTGGGCCTCGAATTGGGGGCCAAGGCGGGAGTGGTCACCCCGGTCTCGGCATGTTCGTCGGGATCCGAGGGCATCGCCAACGCGTGGCGGATGATCGTCATGGGCGACGCCGACATGGTCGTCACCGGCGGTGTCGAGGGCTACATCTCCGACGTGCCGATCGCCGCGTTCTCCATGATGCGCGCGATGAGCACCCGCAACGACGACCCCAAGGGCGCGTCGCGGCCGTTCGACAAGGATCGTGACGGCTTCGTCTTCGGCGAGGCCGGTGCGCTGATGGTCGTGGAGACCGAAGAGCACGCCAAGGCGCGCGGGGCCACCATCCACGCTCGCCTGCTGGGTGCCGGCATCACTTCCGACGGCTTCCATCTGGTCGCCCCGGATCCCACGGGTGCCGGCGCGGCGCGCGCCATGGAGCGCGCCATGCAGACCGCCGGACTGTCGAAGTCCGACATCACGCACATCAACGCGCACGCGACCGCCACCCCGATCGGGGACACCGCGGAAGCGAACGCGATCCACAAGGCCGTGGGCAAGCACGCCTCGGTCTACGCGCCCAAGTCCGCCCTGGGCCACTCGATCGGCGCTGTGGGCGCCCTCGAGTCGGTACTCACAGTGCTCAGCATTCGCGACGGCATCGTTCCGCCCACGCTGAACCTGGAGAACCAGGACCCGGAGATCGACCTGGATGTCGTGCACGGTGAGGCCCGTCGCCAGGACATCGAGTACGCGATCAACAACTCGTTCGGTTTCGGCGGCCACAACGTGGCGCTCGCCTTCGGACGGTACTGATCCGACTCGTCGACAACGTCTGTCGACAACTTCAGCGAACCCGGTGGGGCTTTTCGGCCAAGGCAGATTCCCTCGTCGAAAAGCCCCACCGGGATTTTCATCTTCGCAGCCGCGTCAGCGACTCCACATTTCCCTCGAGGAGAGACCGCGATGACCATCATGGCCCCCGCGCAGGCGGATGCCACGACCGATCCCCGTGATCCGCTGGGTCGGTTGCAGCGCTTCTTCGATCCCGGAACCGTTCTTCCGCTCCACCCGCGCGACAAGTCCGGCGTGCTGGCCGCCATCGGCGAGGTCGACGGCGTGCGCACCGTCGCGTACTGCTCCGACGCCACCGTGATGGGCGGCGCCATGGGTGTCGACGGGTGCAAGCACATCGTGGACGCGATCGATACCGCCATCGACTCCCGGATTCCGGTCGTCGGCATCTGGCATTCGGGCGGTGCGCGCCTGGCCGAGGGCGTCGAGGCACTGCACGCGGTGGGCACCGTCTTCGAGGCGATGGTTCGCGCCTCGGGCCTGGTCCCCCAGATCTCGATCGTGGTCGGCTTCGCCGCCGGCGGCGCCGCGTACGGTCCGGCGCTGACCGACGTCGTGATCATGGCGCCCGAGGGCCGCGTCTTCGTCACCGGTCCGGACGTCGTCAAGTCGGTCACCGGGGAGAACGTCGACATGGCCACCCTCGGTGGTCCCGAGACCCACGGCAAGAAGTCCGGTGTGTGCCATATCGTCGCCGACGACGAGAACGACGCGATGCACCGCGGCCGTCGCCTGGTCTCGATGTTCGCCGAACAGGGCGAGTTCGACCTGTCCGCCGCCGCCCACGGCGATGTGGACCTCAAGGCGATGCTGCCGGCGTCGGCCAAGCGTGCCTACGACGTCAAGCCGGTCGTGCGCGAACTGCTCGACAAGATCCCCTCGCCGGACGGCGACGACGAATCCTCGTTCGAGGAGTTGCAGGGCGGTTACGCCCGCAGCATCGTCACCGGTCTCGGCCGCCTCGGTGGTCGCACGGTCGGTGTGCTCGCCAACAACCCGCTGCGCATGGGCGGCTGCCTCACCAGCGAATCCGCCGAGAAGGCAGCGCGTTTCGTGCGGCTGTGCAACTCGTTCGGCATTCCGCTGGTCGTGATCACCGACGTGCCCGGCTATCTGCCCGGTGTCGGCATGGAATGGGAGGGTGTGGTGCGCCGCGGCGCGAAACTGCTGCACGCCTTCGCCGAGGCCCGCGTTCCGCGCGTCACCCTGGTGACCCGGAAGATCTACGGCGGTGCCTACATCGCGATGAACGCCCGCTCGCTGGGCGCGACGGCGGTGTACGCCTGGCCGGAGTCCGAGGTCGCCGTGATGGGCGCCAAGGCCGCGGTCGGCATCCTGCACAAGAAGGCCATCGCGAAGGCCCCCGAGGAGGAGCGCGAGGCTCTGATCGAGCGCCTCACCGCCGAACACGAGACCATCGCCGGCGGAGTCGGGCGGGCCCTGTCCATCGGCGTCGTGGACGAGGTCATCGATCCCGCCAAGACCCGGTCCACCATTGCCGCGGCGCTGGCCTCGGCCCCGGCCAAGGCCAGCCACAACAAGAACATCCCGCTGTAAAGCCTTCGGCGCCAATACATCACGGGTGGTCTCCGCTTCGGAGACCACCCGTCGTATTTTCCCGATCGATGTGGGGTTCAGCCGACGTCGCGGCGGAGCCAGGTGACCTCGGCGCCTTCACCGCCGGTGCGGAAGGGTTCGAGTTCGTCGTCCCAGGCGGTGCCCAGAGCGCGATCGATGTCGGCGGAGATGTCGCCGTGGCGGCCACGAGCCCGGGCCGCGCGCACGATTTCCCGCAGGCGCATCTCGCCGACCATGACGTCGCCGTTGGCGCTCATCGCGCCGGTCCACAATCCCAGACCGGGAACGAAACTGTACCGTTCGCCGTCGACGCCTTCGGAGGGATCCTCGGTGACCTCGAAGCGCAGCACCGGCCAATCCCGCAACGCCTTGGCAATTCGCCCCGCCGTGCCGACCGGACCCACCCAATCGGTGGTTGCGCGCAGTTGTCCCGCGGCGGCCGGCTGGGCGGTCCAGCGCAGCGACGCAGGCGATTTCAGAGTGGAGGAAAGCGTCCATTCGATGTGCGGGCACAGCGCGGCCGGTGACGCGTGGATGTACACCACACCACACGTCACATCCGCGAACTGATCAGATGCGCGCACCTGTACACCTCCAGCCTCGACGTCGGACGTCTTCCCCAACATCCCGTCGAGCGCAGGCGTTGCCCGAGTTTACTGGAGTGCCCGATGTTACGGCTGTTACTTTTCGGCCGTGTCGCGAATCCGCTGGATATCGGCGATGACGGCATCGCTGAACGTCGGCCACACCGCTCGGGCCCAATCGCCGAAATTCTCGTCGCTCAACGCCACACACGCCACCCCGATCTCCGGATCCACCCACAGGAAGGTGCCGGACTGCCCGAAATGCCCGTAGGTTCCCGGCGAGTTGGCTCCCCCCGTCCAATGCGGAGTCTTGTGGTCGCGGATCTCGAATCCCAGACCCCAATCATTGGGGCGCTGCGATCCGTATCCGGGAAGTACTCCGCCGACGCCCGGGAATTGCACGGAGGTCGCCGCGGTGAGCATGTCACCGGATATCAAGATCGGGTTCAGCAATTCTCCGGCGAAACGCAGCAGATCGTTCACCGTGGAGCGGGCGGCGTGTCCGGCGGATCCGGCCAGGACCGAGGATTTCATTCCGAGTGGCTCGAATACGGCTTGCCGCAGATATTCCGGAAATTCGATTCCGGTCTCGCGCGTGAGGAACTCGGCGAGCACCTCGAATCCGGCGCTGGAATAGATGCGGCGCTGCCCGGGCTCGGCCATGATCACGGTGGTGTCGAAGGCCAGTCCCGCCGTATGCGCCAGCAGATGCCGCACGGTGGAGCCGGGCGGGCCGGCGGGCTGGTCCAGTTCGATCGCACCTTCTTCGACCGCCACCAGAACCGCATAGGCGGCAAGGGGTTTCGTGACCGACGCGAGAGCGAACACCCGATCGAGGTCGCCCTCGGTGCCGACCACGCCTTGGGTATCGACGACGCCCGCGGCGGCGTGCCGGACGGGCCAGTCGCGAATCTGTTCCAGTGCTCGCACGGCACCGAGCCTACGAGAAGGGCCCCAGCCCACCGCCGCGGGGAGGCCGGTTACGCCGGGCCGTCGCTGCGATAGGGCGCGGCCACCAGTTGCTCGTCCTGACGGGCCAGCAGCGTGCGGCGCCGGGTCAGCTCGGCGATCTGCGCGTCGAGGTGAGACAGGCCCTCCCGCACGATCTTTCGGGTGTGATCGCAGTGCTGCAAGCCCGTGGCGGTCGCACACGGCAGCAGTTCACGGATGGCGCTGGACGGCAGTCCGGCGGCGAGCAACTCGCGAATACGGTGTACCCGCTGGGGTGCGTCGTCGGCGTAGACGCGGTAGCCGTTGCCGTCGCGGCGGGCGCTCAGCAGTCCCTGTTCCTCGTAGTAGCGCAGCAGGCGGGTGCTGACGCCGGTGATGTTCGCCAGCTCGCCGATCAGCACCGCACCCTCCCGGACTTGACCTTCACACTCATGTCAATCCCTAACGTCGCGGCCATGACGAACATTTCACTGTCCACATCGGTGACCGGCAGCGGTCCCGCGGTCGTGCTCGCACACGGCGCCGGCGGCGGGATCGAGGCCAACTTCGGTTCTCTGATCCCGTTGCTCGCCGAGCGGCACACCGTGATCGGCTCCGACTATCCGGCCGATGACACCGTCCTGACCCTTGACGGGTTGGCCGACGCACTGGTCGAGGAGGCCGTGGCGGCGGGCGCCGAGCGGTTCCCGATCATCGGATTCTCGCTCGGCACGGCGGTGGCGGTGCGGGCCGCCGTGCGTCATCCCGATCGGGTCACCGGGTTGGTGCTCGCGGCCGGGCTGGCACGAGCCGACCATCGGGCCCGGCTCGTGCTGGATCTGTGGCGCGGCGCGCTCGCCGCCCGCGATCACGACGCGTTCGCGCGCGTGGTGCTGCTGTCCGGATACAGTGCCGCGTTCACCAATTCGCTGCCGGACGAAATGTTTTCGCAGTATCTGACACAGATCGCGGCCCAGGTTCCGGGTGGTGCGGCGGCGCAGGCGGATCTGGTGACCCGGGTGGACACCCGCGCCGATCTGCCGCGGGTCGCGGTGCCGACCCGCGTCATCGCGGCCACGGCGGATCTGCTGGTCGATCCCGCCAATTCGCGCGAGCTGGCGGCGGCGATTCCGGGCGCCGACTACGTCGAGGTGGCGGCGGGACACGTGCTCATGCACGAGGCGCCGCAGGAGTGGCATCGCGCCGTCCTCGACTACTTCGCGGACAGCTCCCGGATCCACGCCGCCTGACCGGTTTCCGATCCGGGTGGACACCGTACGACGCCGCAGCGATGACCGTTACCATCGGTTGCACTATGGGCGAGGTTGCTGAGGTACACGGTGAGGTGGCGAGCGGTTTCGAGCCGGTCGCGGACGCGTTTCGGCGCAACTTCGCCCGGTTCGGCGAGATCGGCGCGGCCGTGGCCGTCTACGACGGGGACCGGCCGGTGGTGGATCTGTGGGCGGGGTTCCGCGATCGGCGCCGGCAGCTGCCGTGGGAGCGCGACACCATGGTTCCGGTGTTCTCCTCGACGAAGGGGATGACGGCATTCGCCGTGGCGAGTGCCGTCTCGTGCGGGGTGCTCGACTACCAGGCGCCGGTCGCGCAGTACTGGCCGGAATTCGCCGCGCACGGCAAGGAATCGATCACCGTACGGCAGCTGCTCGACCACCGCGCGGGTCTGCCGGTGCTGGATCGGGTGGTGCGGCTGTCGGATATGGCCGACCGGGATCGGCTCGCGGAGATCCTGGCCGACCAGAAACCACTGTGGAGCCCGGGCACCCGGCAGGGCTACCACCCGATCACCGCCGGGCTGTATCTGGGCGAACTGCTCCGCCGCGTCGATCCGCGGCACCGCACCCTGGGCCGCATCTTCGCCGAGGACTTCGCCGGCCCGCTCGAGCTGGACTTCTTCATCGGACTGCCGGAGGAACAATCCCTCGATCGCATCGCCACACTCGCGTCCACCTCCGGGCTGGACGTGCTGCGCTACGAGCGGGACGTGCCGCTGCGCATCGCGATTCAGATGTTTCTGCGGCGGGGTCTGACCTATCGCGCCTTGAGCAGCCCCCGCACCGGCGCCCCCGAACGCGCCACCCGTCGCGAATTCCTCGGCGTCGAGAGCCCGGCCGCGGGCGGCGTGGGCACGGCACGGTCCCTGGCTCGGGTCTACGGTGCGGCGGCGGGACGCACCGGCGAATTGCCCATCGCACCGGGCATTCTCGACCGGCTGGCCACCGCCGACACCGTCGACGACGTGCCCGCCGACGATCTGGTGCTGCTCACCCGCAGCCGCTACCACCTGGGCTTCCGCAAATCCTGTGGCAGCTTCCGTTTCGGCAGCGACAAGCGCGCCTACGGCACCACCGGTTACGGGGGCTCGTTCGGATTCGCCGATCCGGCAACGGGTTTGGGTTTCGGCTATGTGATGAACCGCCTCGGCACCGCCGTCCTCGACGATGTGCGGGCTCGTGCCGTCCGGGAGGCACTACTCCGCTGCGGCTGATCTCGCCACCCGCGCCCACTTACCACCACTGACGATGACCTCTTCCGTGCTGTTAACTCACTCGTTGCCGGCAGGTGACCGGGTGTGCGAGCGAATCGCACACACTGTCCGAGCCGGACGGCGAGGAGAAAGCGCGGATGCGAATGGTTATCGGACACAGGCCAACCCACGCCACCACTCGGGACGGCATCCGAGACCCCGGCAGATTCGGCGCGTTCGGCGGGCGTTACGTTCCCGAAGGACTGATGGCGGCGCTCACCGACGTGGAGAACGCCCACCGAGCGGCCTGGGCGGATCCCGAATACCACCGCGAACTCGACCGGTTGCTGCGCGAGCGCGTCGGCCGGCCGACCTTGCTGCACGCGGCGCCGCGGCTCGCGCGGGCGCTGGGAGTGCCCGGGGTGCGCGTCTTCCTCAAGCGCGAGGATATGACGCACACCGGCGCACACAAGATCAACAATGCCCTCGGGCAGGCGCTGCTGGCCGTGCGGATGGGCAAGACCCGCATCATCGCCGAAACCGGGGCGGGGCAGCACGGCGTCGCGGTGGCGACCGTCTGCGCCATGCTCGGATTGTCGTGCGTGATCTACATGGGCGCCGACGATATGGCCCGCCAGCAGAGCAACGTCGTGCGGATGCGCCTGCTCGGGGCGGACGTGCGCGCCGTTCGTTCCGGTGATCGCCGCCTGAAGGCCGCGGTGACCGAGGCCGTGCGAGATTGGGTGGCGCACACCGAAACCACGCATTTCCTGTTCGGCACCGCCACCGGGCCCGCACCCTATCCGCGCATGGTGCGCGACCATCAGAGCCGGATCGGCATCGAATCCCGGGCACAGCTGCTGGCGGCGACGGGACGGCTGCCCGACCACGTCATCGCCTGCGTGGGCGGCGGCAGTAACGCGATCGGCATGTTCCACCCGTTCACCGGCGATGCGCAGGTGCGGCTGACCGGCGTGGAAGCCGGGGGCCGCGGCCTACACACCGGCGAGCACGCGGCCACCCTCAGCGCGGGCACACCGGGTGAGATGGACGGCGCGTTCAGCTATGTCCTGCAGGACCACGAGGGCCAGATCGCGCGAACCCACAGCATCGCGGCCGGGCTGGACTATCCGGGGGTGGGCCCGGAACTGAGCCATCTCAAGGACATCGGCCGCATCGATCATGCCGTCGCGACCGATGCGGTGGCGCTGCGCGGACTGGATACGCTGTGCCGGACCGAAGGCATCATCACCGCGCTCGAATCCGCGCACGCCGTCGGATATCTGCTGGAGTCGGCCGAACAGGGCGCGATCGCCGAGGACTCGCTGATCCTGCTGTGCCTGTCCGGCCGTGGCGACAAGGATCTCGCCATCGTCGCGGACCTGCTCGACGCCGGCTGACGCCGTGCGACGCCGGCTCATTCGCAGAGCCGGGCGGCCTTCTCGAACAGTTCCAGCGTGATGGCGTGCAGGAAATCGCCGGTCTGCTTGGGCGCCTTGCCGGCGAAGGCCCGCGCGTGCGTGCCCTCGAGCACGATGCCGAGTTTGAAGCAGGCCAGCACCGTGTACCAGGAGGCGTGGCCGAGGTCGCGGTCGGAGAAGGTCGCGTAGTGGGCGATCATCTCCTCGGCGGTGGGCAGGCCGCCCGCGGCGCCGAGCTTGCCGACCAGGGCGGCGCCGGTGGTTCCGGGTTCGGGGCGGGTGGCGATCTGCCAGCCCAGATCCAGCAGCGGATCACCGATCGTCGACATCTCCCAGTCGACCATGGCGGCGACCTCGGGCCCGTCGTAGGAGAACATCATGTTGGCGAGGTGGCAGTCGCCGTGCAGGATGCCCGGCCGCCACTGCGCGGGCCGGTTGCGGTCGAGCCAGTCCCCGACCCGGTCCACCCCCGGAATCTGCGGGCCGGGGTAGCCGTCGTTGCTGTTGTAGGACTCGAGTTCGCCGAGCCAGCGCGGCACCTGACGTTCCAGGAAACCGTCCGGCTTGCCGTAGTCGGACAGGCCCAGCGCCTCGTAGTCGAGCGATCCGAGCCGGGCGATGGCCTCGACCGCCGACAGACCCATCTGCCGCCGCACCTCCGGATCGCCGGCGTGCAGGGCGGGCAGTTCGTTCTGCGGGTTGAAGCCGGTGATCGGCTCCATCAGATAGAAGACCGCGCCGATCACCGATTCGTCGGCCCCCGCCGCGATCACCCGCGGCGCACGCACGCCGGTGCCCGCCAGCGCGCCGAGCAGGCGGGATTCGCGGCGGATGACGTCGTTGCTCTTGGGACGCAGATGTTTCGGCCCGCGTCGCAGCACGAAATCGCGGCCACCCCGGCGGAACCGCAGCATGATGTTCTGGGTGCCGCCGCCGAGTGAGGTCACATCCTCGAAGTCACCGCCGGGCAGGCCCTGTTCATCCATCCATTCGCCGACGGCCGCGAAATCGACGACCTCGCGCTCGACCTCGGCCGGTTGCACCACAGACATGCCCCACATTGTGCACCACCACGACCGGTCAACTGAAGGCATATGCCCTCACTGCGTGGTCCGAGATGCCCGATACGGTGATGCACATGAGCACGTCCTGGTCTCGGCATTTGAGCGAGACCACTCTCGACCACGGGGTGCACGCCCGGAACCCCGTGCGCACGCTGCTGGTCGACAACTACGACTCGTTCACCTACAACCTCTTCCAATTGATCGGCACCGTGAACGGCGCCGAACCGACCGTGCTGCGCAACGACGAGATCGACACCCTGGCCGAGCTGGACCTCGACCGGTTCGACAACATCGTCGTCTCCCCCGGCCCCGGACGCCCCGACGTACCAAGGGATTTCGGGATCTCCCAGACGCTGATCGAGGGGGCGGAGCTCCCGCTGCTGGGCGTCTGCCTCGGCCATCAGGGCATCGTGCTGGCGGCGGGCGGGCAGGTCGTTCCGGCGCCCGCTCCCCGGCACGGCTACCCGGACCGCATCAGCCACGACGGTCGCGATCTGTTGGCCGGAATTCCCGCCGACTTCCTGGCCGTGCGCTATCACTCGCTGTGCGCCGCCCAGCCGCTGCCGGACGCGCTGGCCATCACCGCCACCGCGCCCGACGGGGTCGTGATGGGCGTGCGGCATCGCCACCGCCCGCAGTGGGGTGTGCAGTTCCATCCGGAATCGGTGTCCAGCGAATGCGGCGCCGCACTGCTGGGGAATTTCGCGCGGCTGACGCGGGAGTGGTGGGCGCGTCGGGAGATGCGGCGATCGCCGGTCGCGGTTGCCGGGCCGGTGACGGGGTCGGGGCCGGCACACCCGGCACAGACGACCGTCCTATCCGATCCGACGCGGCCGACCGGCGGACCAGCGGTTGCCGGTATGAGGTCCGTGCCGGTGAGCATCGGTGCCGAAGAAAGTGCCGGTAGCGCACGGGACGACTCAGCGACGCGAGTCCGAGACTTCGCGCGGGTGTCCGAACCGGGTCCCGACACAGGTGGAGGTTACGGCAAGGCCGCAACCTCCCGGTCCTCAATCCGCTCCACGATCACCCTCACCGTTCTGCATGAAGTGATCGACCGCGCCGTCGACACGGAATCCGTTGTGCTGCAGTTATATCCGGACTCGCCGACCGCGTTCTGGCTCGACAGCGCGCATGTGGAGCCGGGTCTGGATCGGTTCAGTTTCGCCGGTGATGCGTCCGGGCCGCTGGCGGAGGTGGTGCGGTATCGGGTCGGCGCGGGATGTGTGATCGCGGATCGCACCGGCACGCGCACCGATCCGCGGCCGGTGCTCGACTATCTGTCGGCGCGGCTGAGTGAGCTGAGTATCCGATTCCCGGATGTGCCTTTCGATTTCGTGGGCGGCTACGTCGGTTATCTGGGCTATGAGATGAAGGCCGACTGCGGTGCGCGGGCAGGGCATCGATCGCCCTATCCGGATGCGCAGTGGATCTTCGCCGATCGGCTGGTCGTGGTCGATCACGTCGCGGGCCGCACCCATCTGCTCGCCGTCACCGACGCGGCGTCGGCCGAGGTGAATCGCCGCTGGCTGGCCGATACCCGCGCGATCGTCGCGACACTGCCGGATCGGCGGAATCCGGAACCGCTCACACTGCCCGCCGACGAAGAGGCCGTCGTCTCGCGCCTGAGCCGTGGCCGGGACCGCTATCTGGCCGATATCGCGGCGATCGACGCCGAACTACGCGCCGGGGAAACCTACGAGGTGAATCTCACCGACAGCGCCGGGATCGATTCCGATGCGCCGGGCCTCGACGTCTACCGGGTGCTGCGGCGCAGCAATCCCGCCCCGTACGCGGCGTATCTGAGATTCGGCGAACTGCATATCGCCTGTTCGTCACCGGAGCGCTTCCTCAAGGTCGACCGCACCCGCACGGTGGAGACCAAACCGATCAAGGGCACCGCCCCACGCGGCGCCACCCCGGAGGCCGACGAAAACCTCTGCCGCGCATTGGAATTGGATCCCAAGACCCGTGCCGAGAATCTGATGATCGTCGATCTGCTGCGCAACGATCTGGGCCGGGTGTGCGAGCTGGGCAGTGTGCACGTCCCGGAACTGATGGTCGCGGAGACCTACACGACCATGCATCAGCTGGTGAGCACCGTGCGCGGCCGGCTGCGTCCCGAAGTGGACGTGATCGATTGCCTGCGAGCCTGTTTCCCGGGCGGCTCGATGACCGGGGCCCCGAAGCTGCGGACCATGGAAATCATCGACGGGCTGGAAACCGAGGCGCGCGGCATCTACTCGGGCACGATCGGATTTCTGGGTCTGGGCGGAACGGCGGATCTCAATATCGTCATCCGCACCGCGGTCCGGGACGAGCGCGGCTGGCGCGTCGGCGCGGGCGGCGCCGTGGTGCTGGACTCCGACGCCGACGCGGAATTCCACGAGATGGTACTCAAGGCCGCCGCCGCGGCGCGTGCGGTGATCGCCACGGCGGATATGCCGCGGCCGGCGGGCGGCGCGGGCCTATTTTCGGCGTCGACGTGATTTCGGCTCCGGTTGCGGTGGTTCCGCCTCGCGGCTGGTGAGGCGGCCCAGCATCGAGATGCCCGGCAGTTTCGACAGCCGGCTGAGCACGTCCTCACCCAGCGCGATCACGGCCTCGAGCCGCGGCAGCAGCCGGTCGTAGGCCGCGAAGGCTGGATCGGCCAGGGCCAGGGTCCGGTCGAGGCGGTCGATGGTGGAATTGAGCCGGTCGATGGCGGTCGCCAGATTCTCGATCAGATCCGGGAGTTGCGCGGCCAGCTGTACGGACGCGGGCGGCAGCCGCACCGCGGTGCCGAAGGCGGTACCGGCGGTGACCTGCGCGGCGTCGATGGCCTGGCCCGCGGCGGTCTGCGCGGCCTGCGCGGCGGCCTGCGCGGCCGCGAGGATTTCCGTCGCACCCGGCACCCGCGCGCCGCCGGGCTTGCGCCCGGAGTCACCCTTCGGGTTCGTCATGGTTCCACTGTGCCGCACCCGGGCGGTCACGAAAAGCTCCGCGCCGACCGCGCGATTCGTGTCGGGACGGCCTGGCATAGTTCGTGGCGATGACAACCATGCGCCCCACCGTCGACGGCGACGCCACGCCGGTGCCGACTTCGCTTCTGTCGGTACTGGTTTCGTGGCGTTCGACGGCGTTGCTGGATGCGCATGCGGTCCTGCTGACCGCCGGCGGGCGGGTCCGCTCCGCTCGCGACGTGGTGTATTTCAACGCGCCGCGCCATCCCTCCCAGGCGGTGACCGTCGATCAGGATCCGCAACCCGGCACCGCCCGGCTGTCGGTGTCGCTGCCACGCACCGAGGCGGAGATCGTCCGCATCCTGATCACCGGGTCCGGACCCGACCAACCCCTGACCGCACTGCCGGGCCTCGCGGTGGCGGTCGAGGATGCCGAGGGTCTGGTGGCGCGTGCCGACGTCGCCGCGGAACCGGGTGCGCGGGCCGCGGTGTTCGCGGAGTTCCGCCGCGCCGAGGACCGCTGGTGGTTCGTGCGGGGCGGGCCGCAACACGCCGATGCGGCGGAGTTGTTCACGACCTTCGGCGCACCCGTCGCGGACTCGGCGCAGCACCGATCGCAGCGACTGTCATTGCAGCGCAACAGATTTGCCGCACCGATGCCGCCGCCTCGGGACGCCCGCCCCGATTGGCATCCCGATCCCGCGGACGCGGCGTCACTGCGCTGGTGGGACGGCTCCCGGTGGACCGAACAGACGTTGCCAGGCCCGCCCACCGACCCGCGCGGCTGTCCTCGCTGCGGCCGGCGGCGGGGCTGGCGACTGCTCGGCGCCGCGCCCTGCCGCACATGCGCGGCGGAGGTCGACGACTATCTGTCCGAGTGGCGCATCCGAGCGCTTCACGTCCTGACCACCACCGGTCCGAGCGGACCCGACTGGGACGAGCTGTGGACCCGGATCCGCCATCGGCGCATCGACCCCGGCACCGCCCGCGCGGCCCTGCGCGGACCCGCCGTCGCGCATCTCGAGCGCACGGCGGCCTTCGCCCTGGCCGACGGCACGATCACCGGCGCCGAACTGGAACGATTCGATGCGACGGTCGCCGCGCTCGGGGTGCGCGACGGGGCCGTGGAGGAATTGCGCCGCAGTCTGCGCCGGCTGCGCATCCTGTCCCGGCTGCGGGCGGGCGAGCTTCCGGTGATCGCGGTGCCCGATCTGCATCTGGACCCGCAGGAACGCGTCCACCTCGACACCGCCGCCACCCGCATCCGGCGGACGGGGCGCGGCGCGCACGCGTCCGCGGGCCGGTTGATCTGCTCGAACCGGAAGCTGCGCTTCATCGGCCCGGACGCCGGTATCGAAATCCCCTGGGCCCGAGCGGTTTCCGTATCGGCCACCGAGACCGGGGTGACGGTGGCGGCGACCTCGGCGCGCGGCGGTGCCGAATTCGACGTCGACGAACCGGAATTGGTGGCCGCGATCGTGGAAGGCGCCCTGCGCGTGGCGAAACGGCTCACCGTCGCACCGGGCAGACGCGACAGCCGGTCCATCGCCCCCGATATCAAGGCCGAAGTGTGGCATCGCGACGGCGGCCGGTGCGTCGAATGCGGCGCCACCCACTACCTCGAATTCGACCACATCATTCCGCTCAGCCGAGGCGGGGCGACCAGTGCGGCGAATCTGCAGATCCTGTGCCGCGGCTGCAACCGCGACAAGGGCGACCACATCTGAACCGTCGTCAGCCCGCGTCGCCGGCGATCTCGAATCCGGCCTCGGTGAGCGCATCGGTCGCGGCGGCGCTGCGCGATTCGGGGACCAGCACCAGGTCGGCGTGGTAGGTCGAGGCGACGAACACCGGAATTCCGTGCCGCGTCAACGGTTCCAGGATCGCGGTCAGCGCGCCGGAGGTGTCCAGCTCGCGCGGCGTGGCGGCGTACAGGCCGAGCCAGCACGACTCCCGCTCCCACGGCGGAGCCTCGCGGACGACCGTCAGCCCCTCCGGCGCTCGCACCAGCGCCACCCATTCGTCGTCCTCGGGGAAGGTGGCGGCCGGGATGTGGTCGACGCTGAATCGGGACGGCACGATGTGCAAGCGCTGGGATTTCGCCATCGGCTCATCGTAGGCGGGACTCAGGTCGTCGCCACCAGCAACTCCTCACCGTTCGAGGTACGCAACCCGTCCGGGCGCCCGGCGAAGTACCGGCTGTTGAGCTCGTCCGCCGAAATGTGGTGCGCCTGCGCGAAACCGGCCTCCCGGGCCATCGCGACGATCTGTGCGGGGGCGTAGAAGCTGCGGAAGGGCGTGCCGGAGGCGGCCGCGCCGGATTCCGCGAACTCCCGGCTCGTCCGGTCCTGTTCGTCGAGCAGTTCCAGTGGCGGCATGAAGGACATGACGACCGTGGAACCGGGTGCCGAGGCCGCCAGCAGCGACAGCGTTTCCCGGTTGGCCTCGTCGGTGAGATACATGCTGACCCCCAGCGAGGCGACGAGCGCGGGCCGGGCCGGATCGAAACCGGCCGCGGTCAGCCGCTCCCACCACGAATCCTTCTCGAAATCGACCGGGACCGAACGCAACCAATCCGGGAGCTCGTAGCCGGTCTCGACCAGGCGCCGCCGCTTCCACTCCTGCGTCTGCGGTTGATCGACCTCGAAAATCCGGAAGCGAGCGGCGATCTCGGGTTTGCGCTGCGCGAACGTCTCCAGTCCCGCGCCCAGCAGCACGTATTGGCCCACTCGCCCGGCCTGTTCGGTGAGCAGATCCTCCACGAATCGCGAACGCACCACGATGCTCGCCCGGAAGCGGCTGGTGCCCACCGGATCCATATCGCCGCGCTCCCGCCAGCCCTCCGGCGGATCGGCCAGTCGCAGGCCGATCTCGTCGTCGAGCACATGCGGCGGCGGATCGAGCCGGACGTGCAGCGCGCGCCACAGCGCAACCCGCACGGCGGTCTGATCGGGCACCGCGGTGCGCTCGGGCACCGCATCGGTCCGGGTATCGCTCATCGGTCACCACCGGGAGCCTGCAGCGTCCACACCCGCCCGTCCGGGTCGCGCACGGTCATCTCGCGGGTTCCGTAATGGGTGTCGGCGAACGGCGACACCACCTCGACGGGCGCCGGAAAGTCCTGTTCCGCTTCCACTTTCAGCACGACCTGCATTCCGGGTTCGCGATCCGCCGGCACCTCGGCGATGAACAGGTACGGACCGTCCCCGTTGCGCAGCTGTCCGGAATTGTGGTCGGTGGCGAATTCCAGTTCGAAGCCCAGCTGCTGGAAGAACTTCGCCGATTTCCCCCAGTTGTGGGTCTCCAGGAAGATCGCCTCGACACCTCTGGCGGCCATATCACTTCTCCTTCTCACGCGTCGGCGGTTCGGCGCCGAGGTACGCCCGCAGCGCCTCGGCCACCAGCGCCGACAGCGACATCTCCGATTCGACCGCCCGGTATTTGACCTGCTTGATCAGCTCCACCGGGAGATACACGTTGAACTGCTTGACTTCCTCGGCACCCACGAGAGAACGCTATCATGCTAGCAATCTAGATTGCTAGACTCAGGGCCATACGAATTCCAGGAAGTGACAGCCCGGACCGATTACTCGGACGACTCCTCATCCGACCGCGGCGTGCTCGACAGCCGGATCACGCCCGCGTCCAGGTCGAGATCCAGCCGCGGCCGATGCTGCTGCCCGTCGCTGTCACCGCCGCTCTCGTCGGTCAGCTTCTTGCCGGGGAACATCTCGCCGAACACGCCCATAACCCCACGATAGCCGCCTGCCCGCCCGCGGGCGGGGACGGAAACGACCTCAGCGGAGTTTGATGGAACCGCCGTCGACCATCAGGGTCTGGCCGGTCATGTATTTCGCGTCCGCGCTGGCCAGGAATACCGCGACCCGGCCGATATCGGTTTCCGGATCGCCGAAGCGATGCAACGGGGTACGCGCGAGCAAGGCCTCCTCGACGCCCGGATTGGCCTCGATATAGGCCGCGACGCCCTCGGTCAGCGCCAGCGGGGAGATGACGTTGACATTGATGTCGTCGGCGGCCCATTCGTTGGCGGCGACCCGGCTGATCGCCCGGATCGCCTCCTTCGCCGCCGCGTAGGAGCCCTGCCGGGCCTGTCCCTCGAGCCCCGCCCCGGACGCGAAGTTGATCACCGAACCGCGGTTGCGTTTCAGGTGCGGATAGCAGGCGCGCATCAATCGGAAGGTCGGATAGAAGCCGGTGCCGAAGGACAGATCGAACATCTCCTGCGTGGTCTCGAGCAGCGGCGCCTGCTTGGACACATGGGCGTTGTCGACCAGCACGTGCACCGAACCGAACCGCTCCACCGCCGCGGTGACGATCAGCTCGGCGCTCTCCGCACGCGTGATATCGGCGTGCAGATACGCCGCGGCGCCGGCCAGCTCCTGTTCCAGCTCGTGTCCGGCCTCGTCGTTGATGTCGACGAACAGGATCTCGGCGCCTTCCTTCGCGAAGGCCCGCACGATCCCCCGGCCGATGCCGCCCGCGCCGCCGGTGACGATCGCAACCTTTCCCTCGAGCCGCACGCCCACTCCTCTCGCTTGCGAAAAGCCCCACGCTGTCAGGTCCGCCGGACCGGTTCGGGCATCGTTCCGGTGAGCGGGATACCGGACGAACGCCGATGGACCGCCATCGCGCGGTGTGTCTGGCGTCACTACACTCGGGCTTCAATTCCGGTTCTCGCCCAGATTCGACGGGCAGGATGGAAGCGACTCACGATCGGAGGCATCGATGCCACTGGCCACTTCGGCACCCGGGCCCCTGCCGCCATCGATGGTGGAGCGGATGACGCTCATTCTCGACATGTTCGAGCACCGGTCGACGCGGCTGAGCCTCGTGGAGATCTGCACACACAGCGGACTCCCGCGCTCCACCGCGCATCGCATCCTCGACCAGCTGGTGAAACTGCACTGGCTCGAGCACACCCCGTCGGGCTACTGCCTGGGCCGGCGCTCACTCGGGCTCGGCGGGTACGACGGCCGGCACGGCGAGATCCGCGAGGCGGCGGCCGAGCACCTGCACGAGTTGCAGCTGCGGAGCGGACTGGTGGTACACCTGGCGGCGCTGGAGGGCGCCGACGAGGTGTTCCTCGACAAGCTCGGCGGCCCGTTCGCGCGCACACTCGAATCGCATGTGGGGCGCCGCAGTTTCGCCCACCTCACCACCGGCGGCCGCGCCATGCTGGCCTGGTTGCCACCGGAGGAGGTGGAGGCGCTGCTCGGCAAGCAGCTGTCGAATCCGGCGCGGGGCCGCGGATGGGACGTGCCGAGCCTGCATCGCGAATTGAACCGCATCCGCCGCAACCGCGGACTGTCGTTCGACCGCGGCGAATACGCCAATGCGATGGTGGGCCGGGTACTTCCGAGCGTGGCCGCCGCGATCCGGGGTCCGCAGGGGCCGCTGGCCGCGATCTGCCTGTGCGGGGAAACGAACTTCGCCACCATGGAACGACTCGCCCCGCTGGTCGCGGAAGCGGCCGCCCGCACCTCGCGTGCGTTGTCCGCCGAGACCCGCGGGCGACGCCAGGTATCGGCCGCGCGGCGCGGTCAGGCGGTCCGGACGGGCGGTCGCCCGCTCGCCTCCTCGCCGAGTCGCGCGTAACCGCGCGGAAGTCTCGCTGAGCGGAAACGTCGGCATATACCGCCGGTGGGCGTGACACAGTGCGGTGGTTGTGACGCCGCACACAGAAGGACCGCCCATGACCACCACGTCCATGCCCGATATCGCCGCCGTCATGCGCGAGCTGACCGGTCCGGGCGGCCGGTTCGAGCTCGTCGAGGAGGAGGTGCTCGGCGCGCGTATGCCGGTGCTGCGGCATCGCCGCCGCGCGGTCGCGGAATTGCTCGCCGCATCGGTCGCCTTCGGTGACCGGGACTATCTCGTCACCGAGGACCGGCGGCTGAGCTATCGCGAACATGCCGCAGCCGCAGCCGCTCTCGCGGCCGCGCTGCACGAGGAGTACGGAGTGGGGCGCGGCGACCGGGTCGCGATCCTGGCCGCGAACACCGTCGAATGGGTGATCGCCTTCTGGGCGGCGCAGAGCCTCGGCGCGATCGCGGTCGGGCTCAACGGCTGGTGGGTGCCGCGCGAAATCGAGTACGGCCTGGCATTGACCGAACCGGCCGTGGTGGTCGTGGACGCGAAGCGGGCGAAACTGCTCGCCGATATCGACACCCCCGCCGCCGTGGTGACCATGGAGGAGGATCTGCCGCGTCTGATCGCCGCCCACGCCGGCGCCGAACCCACGGTCCCCGACGTGGCGGAGGACGATCCCGCCGTCATCCTCTTCACCAGCGGGACCAGCGGAAAACCCAAGGCGGCCTTGCATTCCCAGCGCAATCTGCTGGCCGTCACCGGCTATTTCGAATACACCGACGCGCTCGCCGCCGCGTTCACCGGAAAGACGCCGGAGCCCGGTGCACCGCTGGATCTGCGCTGCCTGCTGACCTCTCCCCTGTTCCACATCGCCAGCCTGCACAACCTGGTGGTGCCGCGGCTGGCCACCGGCAGTGCCGTGATCATGCCGCAGGGCGGATTCGACGCCGACCGAATTCTGCGCCTGATCGAGACGGAACGGGTGACCAACTGGGGTGCGGTCCCGACCATGGCCTCCCGGCTGCTCGAACACGGCGATATCGGACGCTACGACACCTCCTCGCTCACCGCGTTCGCCCTCGCGTCGGCGCCGTCGTCACCGGCGTTCAAACAGCGTCTGCGCGAGGAGGTTCCGTTCGCGGCCGACGCCCTGGTGGACAGTTACGGTCTCACCGAATGCAGTACCGCCGTCGCCGTCGCGACTCCCGCCGACCTCGCCGAATCCCCCGGCACCCTGGGCCGGCCGATCATCAGCGTGGCACTCGAGATCCGCGATGCCGACGGGACTCCCGTGCCCGAGGGCGTCGAGGGGGAGGTCTACGTCCGCAGCCCCTTCGTGATGCTGGGGTACTGGCGCAACCCGGAAGCCACCGCGGCGGCGATCGATGCCGAGCGGTGGTTGCGCACCGGCGATTTCGGCGTCGTCGAACAGGGCCGCCTGCGCTTGACCGGCCGCAGATCGGATCTGATCCTGCGCGGCGGCGAGAACATCTACCCGGTCGAAATCGAGCAGTGCCTCGACGAACACCCCGACGTCGTGGAATGCGCCGTCGTCGGTGAACCGCACCCCGATCTGGGGCAGCAGGTGGCGGCCGTCGTCGTCCTCGCCGAGGGGTCCACGGCGTCGGAGGCGGATCTCCGCGCATTCGCCCGTGAGCGGCTGGCCTATTTCAAGGTGCCCGAACGGTGGCGGATCACCTCGGAGCCGTTGCCGCGCAACATCACCGGCAAACTGATCCGGGCCGGGATCACAATCTGACAGGGGATCCCTCCCGATATTGCCGAATGTACGCCACGCCGGGCTCTACACTGGTGCGGACCTGATTGCCCTGTGTCACAGAGTGAGTGGTGTGCATGCCTCCGGATCCCGGCCAGATGACGGCGGCGTTCGAACGATTATCGACCCGAATGACGGTGCTGCAGGCCGGAATGCTGCTCGCGCCGACGATGCACGAACAGGGTGCCGCCCGCTACGGCCGCATCGTCGCCGCGCAGCTGGCGGCACTCGCGATCCGTGGTCATATCGACGTGCACATCGGTAGCGACGGATTCGACGGGGCGGATTCGCTGCGCGCGGTCCTGCTGCCCGGCCCGCCCGACGCGGTGGCCGCGGAGGAGCGGCAGTTGTTGCGCCACCTGTTCGGCAACGGATACTCCGTGCGCATCGCCGCCTGCACCGACGGCCCGGGCTGGGATCGGCTGAACGCGACGGTGCGTCACGAGTTGATCGCCAACGGTTTCGGCTGGGCCCGGCCCGACCGCTACCGGGCGTTGCGCACGATGGTCCGGCTGCGCCGGCGGATGCTGGACTACGCGGCGCAGCGACCGGCGTGGCAGGACAACGAACCGCTGCATCGCGCGGGCTATCCCTACGCGGTGCTGTTCGCCGTCGACACCGGTCCGGGCCCGCATTGGCCGGGACCGGAGTACGGCGCGCAGGCGCAGCTGTCCTTGCCGTGGAATCTGCCGCAGGCCTGCGCGCACGCCGTTCGCGATTCGGGCGAGATCGCCTACAGCGCGCCTCCGGTCGGCACCGAGGAGCGGCTGGCCGAGGTCGAGCAGCTGCTGATCGCCATGGACTCCCATTCACAGGGGGTGCGGTACCACCATGTGGTCGAGGCCGAGCGACTGCACCGCTTGATCGACGATTACCGCTGGCGCTACAGCTTTCACACGCTGACCACCTCACCCCGCCCCGACGTACTGCGGGCGGCGCTGCTGGATCTGGTGCGCGAGACCGAAGCCGTGCGCGCGTATGTGCCGCCCGGTGTGCCGGGACACGAAGAGGCCGTATTGGTTTCGATGTACGCGGTGCGACTGTCGGACCTGGTGCTGGATCGGACGCCGTGAACCGGGTTCAGGAACCGACCACGTCGCGAGCGCGGCCGACGATGAGCGGATCGGCGGGAGTGACGATGTCGGGTTCCTGCTTCGCGGGCGGGTACGGATAGCCTTCCCGCCAGGTGTCGACGACGAAACCGTCTGTGGCGGTGAGCAGTACGGGGTCGTCGTCGTCCATGTCGTCGACCGTGAATCCGGTGGTGTCGGTCAGATCGACCGCGGACCCGAGGTCGGCGACAGCACTGAGATTGCGCCGCATATCCGCCCTTCAGTCGTGGAATCCGGTGAGCGGCCAGCCACCGGCGGCCAGTCTCGCCGCCACCTGCCGCAGATCGTCCTCGCTCGGATCGCAGCGGGTGACCTCCACGATCGCCGCCTCCACCTGCTCGCGATCGACGACATCGGGCCGGCCGGCCAGCAGCAGGCCGAGAATCCGGTCGAGTTCGTCCTGGTTCAGCTGTTTCTTCAGCAGTGCGAGCAGCGGGAAGTAATCCTTCGGCGGGACGCCGTCCGGGTAGCCCGCGCGTAGCCAATCCAGGATCTGGGCGAGCAGGCCCTCGTCGTTGGTCCTCGAATTCACCTGTGTACTCCTACTTCTCGACCAGCGTCGGGTAGATGTGCTCGAAACTGACCGCCTTGCCGAAACCGGACGCGACGATGATCGTGATACCGACGGCGATCGCGGCGACCACGACGGCGAAGACCACGACGGCCACCGCGGCGCCGAACGGATTGGGCCGGTGAACGGTCTCGTCGGCCGACTCGTGTCCGTTGGCCACCGCCAGGCCGCGCACGCCGACGGCGAACAGCGCGGGCAGACCGGCACCCAGCACGATGCCGACGAGCAGGATCTTCCAGACCGATTCGAGAACGAGCTTTATCGTTTCCATGGTTCTCAGACCTTCGCGATCGTGTCCGCGGGAGCGACCGGCTCGTCCCATTCGGCGTTGACGTTGGTGTGGTCGACCTTCTGCAGCTGGGCGCGCCGGTACATGTAGACCGAGAGCGCGCACAGGATCGCGAAGGCGATCAGCGGGCCGAGCAGCGTGGGGATCTTCGCCGCGATCACCCACATCACCGCACCCACCACCGCGGCGGCCGGCAGGGTGATCACCCACGCCGCCACCATGCGCAGCGCGATGTTCCAGCGCACCCGCGCGCCGGGCTTGCCGACACCGGAGCCGAGGATCGAGCCGGTGGCCACATGCGTGGTCGAGAGCGCGAAGCCGAGGTGGCTGGAGGCGAGAATGATGGTGGCCGAGGATGCTTCGGCCGCCATACCCTGCGGCGAGCTGATCTCGACCAGCCCCTTGCCGAGGGTGCGGATGATGCGCCAGCCGCCGATATAGGTGCCCAGGGCGATGGCGGCGGCACACGCGAACTTCACCCACAGCGGCACATTGTCGGTTTCGTGCCAGGCGAACGGGCCGGTCGACTGCGGGTCGGAGGCGCTGTAGCCGATCAGCGCCAGGGTGATCACGCCCATCGTCTTCTGCGCGTCGTTGGTGCCGTGCGCGAGCGAGACCAGTGAGGCGGTACCGATCTGCCCCCACCGGAAACCGGCCTCGGTGAACCGTTCGCCGATACCCACCACGATCTTGAAGATCAGGAAGGTGCCGACCGCGGCAACGATGCCCGCGATCACCGGTGAGAACAGCGCGGGCATGATCACCTTGCCCACCACACCGTCGATCTTCCCGTGCCCGATCCACACCACACCCGCGCCGGAAGCGATTGCGGCGCCGATCAATCCGCCGAACAGCGCGTGCGAACTCGAGCTCGGCAGACCCAGCAGCCAGGTCAGCAGATTCCAGATGATGCCGCCGATCAGCCCGGCCATCACGATGATCAGCAAGGCCCGCCCGTGATCCGCGGTGAACTCCGCCTTCGGCGTTCCGTCCTTGTTCTGAATCCTGATCACCGCATTGGTGACCGTCAACGCGACCTCCACCGACAGGAACGCACCGACGAGATTCAGCAGCGCCGAAAGTGTCACCGCGGTCGTGGGTTTGAGGGCACCCGTCGCGATGGACGTGGCCATCGCATTCCCCGTGTCGTGAAAACCGTTGGTGAAGTCGAAGGCAAGCGCCGTGACGATCACCAGCAGTAGGATGATCAGTTCGCTGTTCACCCTCGTGATGGTGCGGTGTGCGGGCGGCGCCCACAATCCCCTGCTCATCGTCGAAAACGGCGCTTACCAGGGTGTTTCATCGATGTCGGGCAGAGATTCATCGAAAGTTCTCAATGGAATCGTCTGGGTGCCATCTGCGGGAATCGGCGGGATTTCGGTGAACTATTCGTGCAAACCTCGGCGTCTTTCCGCGCTTTCCGCCTTTTTCGCCGAGGTTTGCACGGAAAGTTCACCGGGTGCGCGATGGGTGCCACTGCACCACGGCCGCCCGCGCGGTACCGATCCCGCACTAGGCGGCGACGATCGTCTCGGCGACCAGGCGGAGATCCGGCACGGTGTCCTGCGGTTCGCGCACCCACGTGCGGCGCGGATTGCCGGGTGTCGGGAGGGCGATCAACGCGCCGGGTCTGGTCTGGGTGACGAAGCAGCGGAACAGGTCCAGAGACCACCACCCCGCTCCCTCACCGCAGCTGGGATTCTCGGCGAGAAACGACCATACGCATCGATTCCCCACCCCGACCGCCATCACCGGCACCTGCAGATCGCCGAGCATGCCCAGCACCGATGTGCCCAGCCCGGCGGGTGTCATCACCGCACACAGGCGCCCCGACCGCAGGACCAGCGCCCCGATCCGTTCCTCGTACCAGGTATCACCGAATATTTCCCGGTACCGCGACTGCACGGGCGCAATGCACGCGGTGGGCTGTTCGGTTACCTGCTCGCTCGCGTAGATGGCTGTCATCAGCCGATCCTGCAGGCCATTCGCTATCGGACTGTGGCGCTGGAGTGACAGACGTGCTACGTCATGGGCGGGTAGCCGGCATAGTTCGGTGGGGGCCGAAGGGTTTCGCTTCTACTGTCCCGGCATGAGTTCAGTGCAGCAGAGTCGTGAGGCCGGGGCATTTCTCGAGGCGCGGCGGGCCGTCGCACCGGATGTCGTCAGCGCGTGTGCGGGGTGGACGGCGCATGAGGTCACCGCGCATCTCGTGGCCGGGGCCGTCGAGGTCAGCCGGCACCTGGAGCCGTATCTGAACGGTGATCCGGTGCCCGCGACGCGCGGCTTCGAGGAGCGGGAGGCACCGTTCCGGGCGATGAGTGATGCGGAGTTGTTGCGACGGCTGGAGCTCGAGGAGCAGCGGCTGCGGGGGTTGCTCGGGCAGGTCTTGGCCATCGACCGCGAGGCGGTGATTCCCTGGACCGGCCGGACCATGCCGGTGGCGATGTTCCTTCCCCATCTGCGCAGCGAGTTCGCCCTCCACCGCTGGGACATCACCGGCGACGACGCCATCGGCGACGAACTCCTCGGCCAGCCCGAACTCACCTCCCACGCCGTCCGGGTGCTCGGCCCGATGCTGCTGGCGGCGGGTGTGCGCCGCGATCCGTTCCCGGATCAGGATCTCCACGTGCGGCTGCGCTCAGCGGGTGCTCTCGATATTCGACTGTCGGTCGAATCCGGTTGCGCTGAACTGGGATTCGCCGAGGCGGAGTCCGACGAGCCTGGTCTCGATCTGGACGCGGCGGCCCGTCTCCTCGTCCTGTGGGGACGCCGCCCCGAGCACCGCACCCGCGTCCGCAGCGCCCTCACTCCTGCCCAACTGACCAGACTGCACGCCCTGCTCGCCGGCTACTGACGCGCAACGGCGAAACCACCTTCGCGCCATCCGTTTTCACCGCGAGGCGCTGACCCCGGAACCCAACTAGGCCGTTGCACCCCCGACCCGGTAGCATCCCCCACGCGCGTGCAGCGCGGCGAGGGGCGGTAGCTCAGTCGGTTAGAGCCGCGGACTCATAATCCGCTGGTCGTGGGTTCGAGCCCCACCCGCCCCACTCATGCCTTCCCACCAGCGGTAACACCGAAGGGTTCAGCTGGGTGGATCCGCTACAACGCCTGTTCAGCCTCGGACATATCCGGTCGACGGCTGGCGACGGTAACCACGCTGAATCGGGACGTCCGTTTCGGGTGCGGCGACAGGGCCAGGGTGCGAGGCTGGATTCGACAGCGATGCGATCCGAGGAGCAGTCATGGGCACCACTGCCCGCGGCGAGCCCGACAGCGCCGCGTTCGGTCCGGCACCGATATCACCGCCGCACGCCGGCGCCGCTCCTGTCCGCCCACCTGCCCACGACATGGTCGCCGAGCAGGGAGGAACCTGCCTGCCGCTGTCGAACCACCACATCGACTACTCGTTTCAGGGAGCACACGATGTCCACCATCCACCTCACGCACACCACCACGTCGACACCGGAGCAGTTCGTCGCCGCCCTCACCGACTTCGGTCCGGGCCGGTCGAAGCTGTTCGGCAACAGCACCGACGAATACCTTCACGTCCACTCCCAGGACGCCACCCACGCCGACGTCACCGAGGGCTCGCACCGCATCTGGGAGCGCCTGCGCTACGACTGGTCCGACCCGCACCACGTCGTCATGACGACCACCGACTCCAATATGTGGGGCGGCGCGTCCGGCCACACCTACACACTCACACCCATGCCCGACGGGACTACCGAAGTCGATGCCGTCGTGGTGCGTGAAGGCAAGAACTTGACGGGGCATCTCCTCGAGGCGGTGATCGGCACGGTCGGCAAACGTGTTCTGGACAAAGAGCTCGTCAAGACCATCCATGCCGTCGAAGCACGCAATGCGGGCGGGCCGTCGACCGACCCGGCCGCAGGGCCGCACGACATGCATTCCTGACGTCAGTACCGTCGAGCAGTCACCCGAACGACCATCCGACCGCCGCGACAGCACACCTCGAAGATCCCGATCAGGTCCGCTCACAGCGCCACCTCGCCGAACAAGCTTCCATCGCAGCAGACCGGTCGAGGAGCGACGGCGCGCTGGTCCTCTTCCTGGCGCGAAGTCGGTCGGATGCTGCCACCGCGGCAGTGATCTCGAGGCTGCCGTGGCGATCCGGTCGTGACCGCCCGATCCACCTCCGGCCCTCGATACTGGACTACGCGCCGGTGGAGTTGCCCGCCGTGGCCCGATCGCGCTCTGCGATCAGCGGCCGGGGCCGACCCGCCCTAGCGCCCCGCGAGTTCGGCCCTAGCGCCCCGCGAGTTCGGCGACGACCGGGGCGAGCCGCTCGGCGACGTCGGCGCCGAAAACGAAGTAGGAGAAGCCGATCTCCTCGCGCCGCCGCTGGATTTCCTCGGCCGCGGCCGCCGGGTCGTCCGGGAGCACGGCCAGTGCGTCCACCGCGCGCAGAGCGGCCGGGTCGGTGTCAGGGGGCGCCATATGCGGGGCGACAGTGTCGCCGACGACCGGCACGGCGAGGGCGAGTTCCGGGGCCCCGGCGATGCGGAAGTCGCGGGCCAGCTTCTCGACTTCGCCGCGAGACTGGTCCCCCAGCGCGAAGGTGACCGTGTCCGCGACCTCGGCCGCCAGCGCCCGGGCCTTCGGACCGAGGACGGCCATCGCGACCGGCGTGTGACGGTCGGGGCCGTCGAGATCTCGCAGCGCCTCCACCGTCTTGCGCACCTCGGCCAGCCGCTCGCTCGGCGAGACGACGGGCAGCCCCTTGTCGCGCAGCTCGTCCTCGATTCCCGGCCTGCCGGTGCCGATGCCCATCTCGAAGCGCCCCTCGGTCAGCAGCGACAGCGAGTGCGCTTCCCACGCCGTCTGCCACGGCGGGCGCAGCGGGGAGGCATAGACCCAGGTGCCCACCCGCAGGTCGGTCAGGGCCGCGGCGGTGGCCAGCAGAGGACCGGGCGCCGGTTGCGTAAGCGGGAAGTCGACCACCAGCAACGTGGAGTAACCACTGTCGGCGATGCGGCGCACGCGATCCCGCCACGTCGGCACGTCGGTCATGAGCGGGGCGACAACCCCGAATCGAAACGGTCGCGTCATAGCTGGACTCCTGTCGGTCGATGCGTTCAGAGACAGGACGGCGGGCCCACCCGAAATTCATCGGTGGCGCGCCTACGGCCGGTTCCGGGCTGCTGCAGGCTGCGTACGCGAAATCAGCGGCGACCGATACCCGGCTCGAGGGTGGCGGCAACCTCTCCCGCGAAGCACAAATGGTTCTACGCGACATCGCGGCGCGGGAGCCTCACGGCGAGCTATCGCCTGCTCGCTCGGCCAGCAGCTGGGCCGCCCCCTCCCCGGTGAGCTGGTCCGGGGCGGGCCGGCGGCCGGTGACGAGCAGGAGCAGGGTGGTGACCGAACCTTCGATCACCGGTCCGGTGCCGGCGGTCCACTCGCTGTCGGAAGCGACGAGGTGGTAGTCACCGAACTTCTTGCGGGCGTGGAACGGGAAGCCGCCGTTCCATATGCGGTCGAGCGCCAATTCTGCTGCCGCTACCGGCATTTCGCGCGGGATGCCGAGTGGGATGGCGATGTCTTGACCGTGCACGAGCAGATCCATCAGCCGGTCGACGGGGGTTGTGCCGACGGGCGTGACCCGGGCGCCGATGCTGTCGTGCAGCTCGGCCAGTAACTGTGCGGTGGTCCGGCGGTCGGCGTGGCGGATGGCGGTGTCGCGGACCATGCGGTCGAAGTCGCCTCGGGCTCGGATCAGATTGAACAGGATCGCCCCGACGCCGGAATCGGCCGACAGGATCAGGTGCGCGACGACATCGCGAACCCGCCAGCCCGCGCACAGCGAAGGCTGCTCCCACCCATTCTCGGGAAGGGACCGCAGCAGTTCGACGAGACTCGTGCGCTCGACGGCGACGGCCTGCCAGATCTGCGCGGTCTCGATGGTTGTCTTTCTCGCCATTTTCGGAACTCCTCGCCGGATCGGTGTTGCAGTACCGTAGGAGTTCCAGTCGGGTGGAGGTTCCAGCGATTGTGACTCACAGCACACGTCGAGACGGTCTGATGACCATCGGGGAACTGTCCGTGCGCACCGGCGTCCCGGTCCGCACCATCCGCTTCTACTGCGACGAAGGGGTGCTGGAGGCGCGCCGCAGCGCGGCCGGGCATCGACTGTTCGATCCGGCGACCGCGGTCGATCGACTGCAGCTGGTGCGTCGCCTGCGGGCGCTGGGCCTCGGGCTGCCCGCGATCATGGGCGTACTCACCGGAACCACGTCGATAACCGACGCCGTCGCCATCGAAAAAGCTTCGCTGGGTACCGAATTGGCGGCATTGACCTGGCGAAGGGCGGCGCTGGCGGCGGTCGCGAACGCCTCGCCCGCCCAGCGCGCCGCGCGGCTGGAACTGCTGGCCGCCGTCGGTGACCGCCAACGCGCCTACGACGATCTCGTCGCATTCTGGCGCCGCCTGCTCACCCCGATCACACCGGAATTGTTCGACGCGTTCGTCACGATGAACGTTCCGGCCCCGCCCGCCGATCCCACACCCCGCCAGGTCGTCGCCTACGCCGAACTCGCCATCGCCGCAACCGATCCGGTGTTGACCGCCGCGCTGGCGAAACAGCTCTGGCGCCACGATCCCGCACATGTTCGCGACAAACGCGCACTGCTTGCCGGTATCGCCGAGGCCTGCGCGATCGTGGACCCGCTGGTGGCCGACCACGTCGAACCGCGGCCCGGCGCCGAACTCGACCGATTCCTCGCCGCCCACGCCGCGGCCCGGCGCGTCCGCCCCACGGCCGAGTTCCGGCGCCGGCTTCTCTACGGCGCCGACGACAACCATCCGCGCATTCGCCGGTACTGGACGCTCACCACGCAGATCACCGGCACGACCACCACCGGCGCGGCGCAGGACTGGCTGTACCGGGCGCTGAGCCGGTCCTAACGGCCGGTCGCCGCCGGAAACCTCACTTCTCCAGGTACGCGACCATTCCGTCGATGAGTCCTTGGATGGCGTCGTCGAGGTTGCCGTAGGTACCGAGGGTGCGTTCGGAGGTGATACCGCGCATGGCGGCGGGGATGAGGGCGGCGACCCGGCGGATCTTCACCGGGTCGACGCCCAGGTCGGCGAACGCACGTTCACATGCCTTGTCCCAGTTGGGTTTCCACGAGGCGAGTTCGGCGGCGGTCAAAGGATAGTCGCGTTCGAGTTCGGCGTGGTCGCGGGGCAGAGCGGCGCGCAGAGTCTCGATGGCGAGGGATTCGGGCCGGCGCAAACCGATCGCCATCGTGTTGATCAGAGCGCTGACCCGTTCCGCCAGGGTCCCTTCCGTCGCGATGCCGGCGGGCAGGTCACCGCGCTTGTCGGCGGTGTAGCGGAGCACCGCCGCCCACAGTCCGTCGATATCGCCGAACTGATATTTCACGACTCCCCAGGTGGCGCCGATGTCGCGGGCGATCCGGTTGCCGGATACGGCCGCGGGGTCGCCGGTGGCCAGCGAGGTGATCGCGGCTTCGAGCATGGCCTCACGCGACTGGATACCCCGCTTGTTCGCCCGCCGCCCGGTCACCTCTACATCCGTCACGACGGTCGATAATACCGCCTCTGAACTCGCGACATCCAGTTTCAACGAACCCTCTTGTTTTCTTTCATAGAGGGTTCTACGCTTGTGTCGCCGGGCGCGGGTTCAGCAGTCCGCGCCGCGGCGTACAGCCCTCGCCGAACGTGGAGGATCGAGATGGCAAAACCACCCTTGTCGATGGAGCCGACGGGCTGGTTCCAGGTCGCGTGGTGCACCGAGATTCCCATCGGCGCGGTCCACAAGATGAAGTACTTCGGCCGCGAGATGGTCGCGTGGCGCTCCGCATCGGGGCAGCTGGCGGTGTTCGACGCGTATTGCGAACATCTCGGTGCGCATCTGGGCTACGGCGGGCGCGTCGACGGCGAGAACCTGGTGTGCCCGTTCCACGGATGGGAGTGGAATCGGCAGGGGCGCAACGTCTGCATCCCCTACGAGTCACATCCCAACAAGGGTCGCCGCATCCGCAGCTATCCGGTCGTCGAACGCAACGAGGCCGTGTGGATCTGGTACGACATCGACGGTCGCGCACCGTATTTCGAGGTGCCGGACATCTTCGAGGCGTTCGGCGACGACAAGACCGCCGCCGACTATTACCCGCCGGTGCCGGCGGCCACACTGTTCCGGCCGGGGCTGGAACTGCATCCGCAGTACATCATGGAGAACGGCGTCGACTTCGCGCATTTCAAGGTCGTGCACAAGACGCCGTTCGTGCCGGAGTTCACCCGCCACGATTTCTCCGGCCCGGTGTCCTACGTGGATTTCACCATCGCCTTCGACGAGGGCGTCAGCGAATCGGACGTCAGCAGTGGCGTGGAGTCCATCAACGCCGGGCTGGGCTGTTCGATCACCAAGAGCTGGGGCATGGTCGACAACCGCACCATGCCCGCGGTGACCCCGGTGGACGCATACACCTCCGACGTCCGGTTCACGGTGTGGATCGGCCGCAAGCCGGGCGACGACAGCCCGGAGATCACCCGGTACGGCAAGACGATGGCCGATTTCGTCATCGAACAGTTCGAGGCCGACATCGACATCTGGGCACACCAGCGCTACTCCGATCCACCCGCGTTGAGCCGCAAGGAATTTCAGGGATTCACGGCGCTGCGCCAGTGGGCGCAGCAGTTCTATCCCGACGGCGGCCCCGCGGGTACCGACCCCCACCGGCCCCACAGCGGCGCAGTAGTTCCCGCGGCCGACGCGACCGCCTGAGCATCGTCACACCTCAGCCAACACACCGAAAGGCACGCTATGAGCACGTCCGACACGATCCGGGTATTCCAGGTCGCCACCGGCAATCTCGGCACCGAGATGATCGGGCGGATCCGGAACCATCCGGATCTCGAACTCGTCGGGCTCCACTCCTACACGCCCGAGAAGATCGGCCGCGACGCCGGTGAGATCGTCGGCCTCGACCCGATCGGCGTCACCGCGACCGGCACCGTCGAGGAGATCATCGCCGCGCGCCCCGACGTCCTCACCTTCCACGGCGTGTTCCCCGACGAAGACCTCTACGAGAAGGTGCTCGAAGCGGGCATCAACGTGGTCACCACCGCGGATTGGATCACCGGTTTCCACCGCGACACCAACCATGCCCATCCCTCGGGCCGCAAGGTCAGCGAGGTGATCCAGGCCGCGTGCGAGCGCGGAAACGCCACCTTCTACGGCACCGGCATGAACCCGGGCCTGTGCCAGATCCTGGGCATCGTGCACACCGCCGACGTCGCCGACATCGAGAACGTCACCGTCACCGAATCGGTCGACGTCTCCTGCCACCATTCCGTCGACACCTGGAAGGCGGTGGGCTACGGCCGCCCGATCGACGACCCCACGATCCCGGACTCGCTCTACCAGTACACCGCCGTGTTCGCCGACTCGGTCTACCTCATGGCCGACGCCTTCGGCCTCGAGCTAGACGAAGTGACGTTCAGCTACGAACTCGGCGCCTGCACCAAGGACGTCGACCTCGGCTGGTACTTCATGCCCAAGGGCTCACTCGGCGCCAACTACATCAAGTATCAGGGCATGGTCGACGGCGTCGCGCGCGTGGAGACCCATCTCGAATGGCAGATGACGCCGCACACCGACCCGTCGTGGGAGATCAAGGGCTGCTACATCACTCAGGTGACCGGCGACCCCAACATCTACAGCAAGCACATGATCTTCCCGCGCAAGGGTTTCGACCTGTCGAACCCGGAGAACTTCGCCTCGATCGGCATGACCGTCACCGGCCTGCCGGCGCTGAACGCCATCCGCTCCGTAGTCGCCGCGCGCCCCGGCATCATCACCAGCGCGGACCTGCCGCTGCGCAGCTTCGCGGGACGCTTCAAGATCTGAGCTCTCGGCAGCCGCATCCCGGCTCTTCGCATGAATCGCTCATGCACGGGGTGCGGCTGAATCTCGTTGCGGGCTTTCGCCGTCCGAGGCGGTTAGGGTTGGGCAAAGGGGTTGCCTGATCGGAGGTGTGGGATGGCTGATTTATTTTCCACCGCGTTGCGGGCTCATCAGTGGCTCTACGAGAAGTCGGACGGGTACGTGGGGCACCGGCTGCTGTTCGGAAATCCCACCCTGCTGTTGCGGACCGTGGGGCGCAAGACGGGGCAGCCGCGGACCAGTGCGCTGACCTATGCGCGCGACGGTGAGGACTATCTGGTGACGGCGTCCAACGGCGGGTCGCCGCGGCCGCCGGGGTGGCTGGCGAATGTGAAGGCGGCGCCCGAGTGTGAGATCCAGGTCGGGCATCGGCGGATTCCGGTGACCGCGCGGCCGACGTATCCGGACGACAGCGACTACGCGCGGCGGTGGACGCTGGTCGACAAGGTCAACAAGGGCCGGTACACGCAGTATCAGAAGATGACCGATCGGCCCATATCGGTGGTGGTGCTCAGCCCGCGGAAGTGACGCGGGCGGCGGTCGGACCGGTCACATTCGTCCGGATCGCTTGGTTTTCGGGCAAAGGTTTCGCTATCCTCGCTTCCGAGGGGAGTACTTCCCAAGCGCCACACCGGTCAGTACGGATTCCGCCGTCGGGATCCCCGGATGGCCACCCGGATATCGGGTGAAGGAGACCTCGGGTGCTTACGCATACCCGAGGAGACCTGTGAATTCGTCCGTTCTCGCAGCCGAACAGCTGCACACCATCGGTAGTCCGTGGCTGTGGGTCGCCACCATCGCCGGTGTGCTGGTGCTGCTCGCGCTGGACTTCGTCGTCACTCGTAAACCGCACGAGGTGTCGATGCGGGAGGCGGTCGGCTGGACCGTGTTCTACCTGGCGTTGCCGGTCGCGTTCTTCGGCATTCTGTGGGCCGGATTCGGGTCGAAGCCTGCCACGGAGTTCATCACCGGTTATCTGCTGGAGAAGTCGCTCTCGGTGGACAACCTGTTCGTCTTCATGCTGCTGCTGGCGGCCTTCGCGGTCCCGGCGGTGCTGGCGCAACGGGTGCTGCTGTTCGGCATCGTGGGCGCGCTGGTGCTGCGCGGCATCTTCATCGCCGTCGGCGCGGCCGCGCTCGCCTCGCTGGACTGGGCGTTCCTGCTGTTCGGCGCGGTTTTGCTGCTCACCGCGCTCAAGCTGATCCGCGACGCGGTCACCGGGCAGGAACAGGAAGTCGACATCTCCCGGATGCGCTCGGTGCGCCTGATGCGCAGGCTGATGCCTGTCACCGACGACTACCGCGGCACGAAGATGGCCGTGCGGGAGGCCGGCCGCCGCGCCCTGACCCCGCTCGCCCTGGTGGTCACCGCCGTCATGGCCACCGACCTGGTGTTCGCCATCGACTCGGTGCCCGCGGTCTACGGCGTCACCGGCGACCCGTACCTGGTGTTCGCCACCAACGCCTTCGCCCTGCTGGGGCTGCGCGCCCTCTACTTCGTCCTGCAGGCGGTTCTGGCGCGCCTCGTCCACCTCGCCTACGGCCTGGCGGTGATCCTCGGCTTCATCGGCGTCAAACTCGTGCTGCACTGGGCACACGGTTACTGGGATTGGCTGCCGGAGATCCCCACCGCCGCCTCCCTGCTGGTGATCGTGGTGGTGCTCGGCGCGGTGACCGTGACCAGCCTGCTGGCCACCCGGGGGGAGAAGGACGGCGACTCCGCCACCGTCGACACTCCCGCTCGATAGGAAGCACGCGGGCACCGGAGTTGTCCCGCACCGAAAATCCGACATACCGTGGGCCGGTGCTGTCCCGCTTCCGGCGTATCGATCCGGTCCGCACTCGGCGCGCCGCCGATGCGCTGCGATTGCCGGAGGCCGTCTTCAAGACCTGCCCCTGCCAGCCGCGAGATGTGGTGGAAACCGGTCTGCGGCATTGGTTGCGGTGCTGCGGTGCGGCAATGGCCGACGACCAGGTGATCGGAATGCCGTCCCATGCCGTGGACGAGGCATGGCACGGTTTGATCCTGTGCACCGGGCGATATCGCGACTTCTGCGATGCCTCGTACGGCCGGTTCCTGCACCATTTCCCCGAGGGAGACGGCTACGGCGGCGGCAGCGGTGTGCCGATGGCGACTCAGCTCGGACGCACCGTCGTCGCCTGGTCCATGGTCGCCGCCCCAGGCGAGAAGTGCGTGCTGTGGGATCTGGATGCCGTTGTGGGAGTGGAGAATCCGTGGGGCGTGCCGCCGGAGCGGGTCGCCGAGGTGGAAACCGCCCTGGGTGAGATCGCCGGGGGCGCACCGCACCGCTCCCCTGGGTAGCGGCGGGCCGGATCCGCCCCGGGCGCTCTGCCCGGAGACAGTGACCGCCATGCCGGTCGGCGACCGCGAATCGGTGAACCGGTTGTTGCGCAGCCCCGGCTGCGATCCGGCCGGTTGCTCCCGCCCGAAAGCGTGATAGCCCGCTCGGCGCAACGGTGCCATGATCGATGGCAGGAGCCCGGTCGCGGGCGTGCCGGGCGTTTCGCATGGTGGTGACGCTATGGACGTTGCGACGTTTGCCGCATTCATCGTGGGGGCCGGGGCGGTGTGTGTCGGAGTCGCGTTCGGGACCGGATTGCGGGTGGTGCAGCAGTACGAGCGCGGGCTGGTGTTCCGGTTCGGGCGGGTGCGGGCGGTGCGTAAACCGGGGTTGCGGGTGCTCATTCCGTTCGTGGACAAGATGCGCAAGGTGCCGATGCAGGTCGTGACGATGCCGGTGCCGGGCCAGGAGGGCATCACGCGTGACAACGTGACCGTGCGGGTCGACGCCGTGGTGTACTTCCGGGTGATCGACCCGACGCAGGCGGTGATCGAGGTCCAGGACTATCTGTTCGCCGTGGAGCAGGTGGCGCAGACGTCGCTGCGCTCGATCATCGGCAAGAGCGAACTCGACGATCTGCTGTCCAACCGCGAACAGTTGAACAAGGGCCTGGAGTTGATGATCGACAGCCCGGCCCTCGCCTGGGGCGTGCACATCGACCGGGTGGAGATCAAGGATGTGGCGCTGCCGGAGTCGCTGAAACGGTCGATGTCGCGGCAGGCGGAGGCCGAGCGCGAACGCCGCGCCCGCGTCATCACCGCCGAGGGCGAGCTCCAGGCCTCGCGCAAGCTGACCGACGCCGCCGAACGCATGGCGACCGCCCCGGCCGCGTTGCAGTTGCGACTGCTCCAAACCGTCGTCGAGGTTGCGGCAGAGAAGAATTCGACGCTGGTCCTCCCGTTCCCGGTGGAGCTGCTGCGTTTCCTGGAACGATCGACGCCCGCGGAAGCGAGCGCGCCGCCGGCCGACACTTCCACCGAGACCGAGAACACCGCCGATGCCACCCCGGACCCGAGACCACTACGTGTCCAACCGCCCTGGACCGAGGCGGCACGGACACCGCAGCAGAACCCGGCCCATCCGGAGTGAATGCCGCAGTCTCCTGCCGCTGCGGCATGTGATCAGGTGCGAGGCATTCACACGCGGGACGGAGCGCTCGCCGCGCCACCCGGGAGCGGCGAGCCGGACTACGCTTCGCGCGAAAGCCCCCTACGTCAGCTTCACCCGCGCGGCCACGAAGCGGTGCAGGGCCGGGGCCAGTCGACTGAAGTGGTACTGCAGGTGGGCTTCCGGGGTGACGGGGACGATGTCGCGGTGGCGTTCCACGGCGCGCACGATGCGGTCGGCGACCTTCTCCGGGCCGTAGCCGCGCTTGCGGTACAGCGCGTCGTAGCGGGCCTGCTTCGCGGCCTCGGCGTCGTCGGACAGGCCCGAGAACTTCGTTGTCGCAACGATATTCGTGTGCACGATGCCGGGGCAGATGGTGTGCACCTCGATACCCTGGCCGGCCAGTTCGGCGCGCAGGCAGTCGGAGAACATGAAGACCGCGGACTTGCTGGTCGAGTAGGCGCTGAAACCCTGCTGCGGGCTGTAGGCGGCCATGCTGGACAGGTTGACGATATGTCCGCCTAGTCCCCGCTCGGCCATGGCGGCGCCGAAGGTGCGGCAGCCGTTGATCACACCGCCGAGATTCACCCGCAGCACCCGGTCGAATTCGGCGGCGGAGGTGTCGAAGAAGTCTCCGGCTTGGCCGATGCCGGCGTTGTTGATCAGGATGTCGGGCACGCCGTGGGCGGCGATCACCGCGCTCGCGTGTTCGCTCATCGCCGCTTCGTCGGAGACGTCGACGGCGTAGGCGTGGGCACGGCCGCCGGCCGCGGTGATCAGTTCGACGGTCTCCTTGGCGGCATCCGGATTCAGATCCGACAGGACGATCTCGGCGCCGCGACGAGCGAAGGCCAGCGCCGTTTCCCGGCCGATACCGCTGCCGCCCCCGGTGATCACGACCAGCCGATCCGTGAACGGCCCGGCCTGCGCGCCGACCTCCGCGCGGCGCAGCGTGCGCGGATACTCACCGGTGTCGACGGCCGTGGCGAGTTCGGTGGCCGAGGTGGCCAGCAGCTCCGGATGGGAGAACGGCAGCCAGTGCCCTCCCGCGATCTCGCGCCGGAACAGCCGGTCGGTCCACTTCGATGTGTCGTCGTAGCCGGCCGGGCGCACCGCGATGTCGCGGCGGGCGATGATCAGCTGCACCGGAACCTCGGTGTGCCGCTCGCGCGGGCCGAGCATGCGCGGCAGGATGTTGGCGCGGTAGATCCGCATCCCGTCGAAGAAGTCCTGGCGGAACGCCGGGCCGAGTTTCACGTTCTCCGGCGAGGTTTCGTTCATCAGCCCGATGAACCGCTTCCACACCTTCTCCGACGACAGCGGCCGCATCACCGCCTTGTTCAGGCCCGGGGTCATGAACAGGAAGGTGTAGGCCGAGGAGAGCAACTGCGTGGCCGGCCCCCACACGGCGCCGCGGCCCATCCGATCGCGGGTCCACTTCGCCAGGTGGTCGAGGTTCGGGCCGGACACCGAGGTGAACGAGGCCACCCGGGTGGCGGCCTGCGGTTCGCATACCGCCTCCCACACCTGGACCGAACCCCAGTCGTGGGCGAGGACGTGCACCGGCCGGTCCGGGCTCACCGCGTCGGCGACCGCGTAGAAGTCGGAGGCGAAGCGGTCCAGGCCGTAGTCCTCGGTGCGGTCGGTGCGGGTGGAGCGGCCGTGACCGCGGGTGTCGTAGGCGACGACGTGAAAACGCCCGGACAGCTTGGGAATTACGCGATCCCACAGGTGATGGTCGTCGGGCCAGCCGTGTACGAGCAGCATGGTCGGCGCTGCGGGATCGCCGTATTCGTAGACGGCGATATCGAATTCACCGTTGCGGACGAAGTGTTCGGAGTCCGGAACGGGGGCGGTGTCGGTCACGAGAATCTCCTCGGAGAGGGCAAGTGGATGTCAGAGGTCGAGCACCAAACGCTCACCGGCGCAGCGTGATACGCAGATGAGCAGTTCCCCGTCGGCGCGCTCGCCGGGGGTGAGGACGGTGTCGCGGTGGTCGGGCTGTCCGTCGAGCACCCGGACCTTGCAGGTGCGGCAGAAACCCTGCCGGCACGAGTAGGCGATATCGGGCCGCACGCGCAGCACTTCGTCGAGCACCGAGCGGTCGGCGGGAATGTCGAGCACCTCACCGGTGCGGGCGAGTTCGACGCGGAACGGCTTTCCGTCGACCACCGGCGCGGCGGAGAAGCGCTCGGAATACAGTTCCACGCCGGGCATGTCGCGCACCGCCGCGGCGATAGCCGAGGTCATCGGGACCGGTCCGCAGCAGTAGACCGAGGTGTCGACGCCGACGCCGGGCAGCAGATCCGCCGCCGTCGGCAGACCTCCGTCGTCGTCGGTACGCACCGTCACCCGGCTGCCGAAGGATTCGATGTCGGCGAGGAACGGGATGGTGTCGCGACTGCGGCCGGTGTAGACCATGGTCCAGTCCACGCCCAGCCGATGCGCCATCCGCACCATCGGCAGGATCGGCGTGATCCCGATGCCGCCCGCGACGAAATGCACACGGGCGGCGGAGGATCCGTGGCCGGGCAGGACGAACGGGAAGGCGTTGCGGGGCCCGCGGATCGTGACTTCGGCGCCGACCCCGAGTTCGTCGTGCACCTCGACCGAACCACCGAGCCCGCCCGGTATCCGGCGCACCGCGACCCGATAGTGATACCGATCGGCGGGGTCACCGCACAGCGAGTACTGCCGCAACCGGCCCGAGGGCAGTTCCAGGTCCAGATGGGCGCCCGGTCGCCAGGTCGGCAGCGCGCTGCCGTCGGTGGCGCGCAGCACCAGGCTCACCACGTCGGCGTCGTGGGCCTCGATCCGCCGCTCGACCACCCGCACGCGCAGCCGGCCGCTGTCGACCGCGCCGGTCACCGGACGCCGGTGGATCAGCGACGCCCACCGCATCCGCGCCTCGGCGACCGCGCCGATGATGCGGATCGGCCGGTCCGAACCGTGCCCGCCGTAGAGGTCGGGCGGTAGTTCGGCGGGGACGGACCTGCGGGTCGTCACGACGCGAGTGCCTGTGCCGCAGGCGATTTCGCCAGATACGCGACGGCCTGCGCGGTCGATCCGACCGAGGCCGGGGTGTATCCGGGCTTGGCCACCGACAGCGCCGACCACAGCAGCGAGGGAATTCCGGGCAGCGCACCCCGCCACATCGCACCGAGGGCCTTGCCCACGATGCGCGGATACCCCATATTCGGCAGCTCGGTGTCCTGGTGCACCAGGTACTTCGTGCCACGCAGCAGCAACGCCACGAAGATCGGGAAGGTGATCGCCATCAGCGTGCAGCGGCGCAGGTAGCCGACCTCGAAATATGCGGCGACATCGTGCGCCACGAAGCGGTGTTCGACCTCTTCGGCACCGTGCCAGCGATACAGGTCGAGCATGTTCGGCGCGGCGTCGAACCGCTCCAGATCGGCGTTGATGATCCAGTCGCCGAGGAAGGCGAAGAAATGCTCGAGGGTGGCGATGAAACCCAGCCGTTCGACGAGGGTCTGGAACTCCTCGCGCGGCGTCTGCCCGTCCCGCGGCCCCAGCGCCTTGCGGAAGATGTATTCCATCTGCCGCGCGTAGTTGTCGACGTCGACGCCGTGGGCGCGGAAGACCTGCTGCAGCGAATCGTTGTGGGTTTCGGCATGCATGGCTTCCTGCCCCATGAAGCCGATGACCTGTTCGCGCAGCTTCTCGTCCTTGATCAGCGGCAGCGCCTCGGAGAAGGTCTGGATGAACATCCGCTCGCCCTCGGGAAGCAGCAGGTTGAGCGAGTTGAACACATGCGAGGCGATGGGTTCGGCGGCCAGCCAGTGCAGGGGCGTGGCTCGCCAGTCGAACTGCACGTTGCGCGCGTGCAGCGCCACCTCACCGGGATCGCCCACGCCACGATTGCGCATGGGAAGTAACTTCATCGGTACTCCTGGTCGTCATCTCGGCCATCGGTTCCGGCAGCACCGGCACCGTTGCTACAGCAGCGTAGCAATTATCGGACGGTAAGCGACACCTTGAGTACCACATAAATTCTGACCGCCGGAGCGGATCAGCGCGGGGTTCTCGGCCAGGTGTAGGTGTGGCCGTCGGCATCCACCGTGGTCACCTTGGTGAAGACATTGCCCGGCCGCGCGACGTCGGTCAGCGTGAGATGCACTTTTTTGGTGACGTACTTGCCGGCGGCACAGTTGGGATCGCAGGTGTTCTCCCGCTCGACTCCGTCGCCCTGCGCCTGGTCCGGCCCCCAGCTCTGCCACACGATCTGTTCGACCTGGGCGCCCAGATCGGCGCAGGCGAGGATCATGTTCTCCGGCCGGACCGCCGGCTTACTGAAGGAACAGTCGATAACTTCCGGGACCGTACCGGTGGTGGTCGCCTTCGGCGCGACCGAGTCGGCCGGGCGGGCGTTGCCGGAGTCGGACGAGCCGCAGCCGGCCAGCATCAGCAGGGCGGCAGCCGCGGCCGCGCCGAACAGCGGACGGCTGCCGCGCCGAATCGTGTCACCGTTCATGTCAGTCCCCAGATCTCGTCGAACTCCACCCGCCGCCCGTGGGCGTGTCTCACAAACCTAGTGGATCGATTCGGCGGGCGGGCGCTCACAGCGCCTGGCGCACCTGCGCAATCCACAGCCCTCGCCAGACCGCCACGGTTCCGCCGGGAAACCCGGTACCGATTCCGGCCCGCGACCCGTCCGGGTCGAATTCACGGGGCCGGGCCGGCTACTCGCCCACCGTCGCGTCCGGATCGAGGTGATCCGTCGCCCACGCCCAGAGCGGTTCCAGCGCCCGCACGAGTTCGATTCCGGCCGTGGACAATTCGTAGGCCTTGTCGGCGCGTTTGACGATCACACCGGCGCCTTGCAGGGTCTGCATGCGCACCGAGAGCATGCTCGAGGAGCAGTTGTCCATACGCCGGCGCAGTTCGAGGAAACCGAGCGGTCCCGGCGCCAGTTCCCAGACGACGCGCAGCATCCAGCGCTGCCCCAGCAGTTCCATCGCCGCCTGCGGGCCGCCCCCGCGCTCTCTTGCACTTCTCATTTCGAACCACCATAGTGATTCTGAAATAGAAGCAACGAGTGGGAGTACCGGGTGGATTCACAACGCATCGTGTTGATCACCGGCGCCTCCCGCGGTATCGGGGCGCAGACCGCCCGGATTCTCGCCGGGCGCGGCGATCACGTCGTGCTGAACTATCGCGAGAAGCGCAGGCGGGCAAGTGTTCTCGCCGATGCGATCGCGGCCGACGGCGGCGTGGCCACGCCGGTGGGCGCCGACCTGTCCGATCCCGAGGCGGCCGCGGCCATGATCGAGGAGATCCGCACCCGGTTCGGGCGGCTGGACGTGCTGATCCTCAATGCCTCCGGCGGGCTCGAACACGGCGCGGCGCCCGATTACGCCATGACGATCAACCGGGACGCCCAGGTGCGGCTGGTCCGGTTGGCACTGCCCCTGCTGGCCCCGGGTGCGCGCATCGTGTTCGTCACCAGTCACCAGGCGCATTTCCACGGCCGCAAACCCACCCCGCCGGACTACGAGCCCATCGCGCTGAGCAAGCGGGCGGGCGAGGACGCGCTGCGCGCCATGGTCGGCGAATTCGATTCGCGCGGTATTGGTTTCACGGTCGTGTCGGGCGACATGATCGAGGGCACCATGATCGTGCGCCTGCTCGAACGCCGCGATCCGGACGCGGTGGCGGCGCGAACCGAACACGGCGCGCTACCGACGATCGACGAGTTCGCGACCGCGATCGCCGATGCCACCACGGCCGACACCGAGCCCGGCCACACCGTCTACGTCGGCGGGGCCGACTATCTGACCACCGCGCCCGATCCGGCTACCTGAGCGCCGGATTCGGAGGCGATACCGCCACGGCCACGCTCCGACCCCTCGCTGCGAAGCGACCACCGTTCGCGGACGCTCACCCGTTGGCGTGGTCGAACCACCGGTACGGGATCGACCAATCCCATTCGGCCTCGGCCGCTTCGGCGTCGCGGTAGTCGTCCACGTGGCATTCGTTCAGGAAGACCGGAACCATCGCGCCGAATCCCGCACCCAGTGCGGACAATCCGTCCAGCACACAGCGCCACAGAGCGGACTTCTCGAGTCGGTGCACCGGAATCGACCTCCTTGTCGCACTCGGCGAACACTCGGGGCGACGCGGTCACCCTCGGCCCTTCGCCGACCAACGCTGTGGGGCAAAACGGTACGCCCGGCAGGGCCCGGCCGTGTCCGGTTTCGGCAATCTTCACAGCAGACCCGCGGCGGTCAGATCCCGGACGTATTTGCCGATCAATTCCCGGCTCAGATGCGGGATGTCGCCGTCGGGACCGGTTCCCGCCGCGCGCACCGCGGCCCGGAACCGCTCGGCCGGCAGCGCCGATCCCGCAATGGCCGGGGCCGGGCGGCCGAAGGCGTGCAGCAGCGGCAGCACCGAATGCCGCCGCTGCCGTTCGGGCAGGGCACGCAATGCGGTCTCGAAGCGCGCCAGCCAGTCGGCGTAGTCGGCGATGCGAGTGATGCGGTGACCGTCGTCGACCAGCCAGTCGACGAAGGTGTCCAGGCCGATGCCGTCGTCGTGCGGATTGAGCACATCGAAGGTCTCGAATCCGCTGTCGGCGCCGGGACCGAGCGCGGTGATGGCGGCGGCGGTGAAACCCGCGGGCAGGCCGTCGTAGTGACCGCGGGCGCGACCCCCGTCGGCGGCAGGGCGGTAGAACGATTCCGGCGCGAGACCGGTGGCGAGCACGCTGAGCAGCAACCGCGTGAACATATCGGGCAGATTGAACTGCCCGGCGTATTCGCTGTGCGCGAGGATCATGTCCGACCGGAAGACCGCGACCGGCAGCCCGCACAGGTCGTGCGCCTCGCGCAGCAACACCTCACCGGCCCATTTGCTGTTGCCGTACCCGTTGGCGTAGCCGGTGTCGATGACCCGCTCGGGGCTGATCTCGCGAATATCACCGTCCTCGGTGAAGTGGTCGACCTGGGAGGCCACCGCGACGGTGGACAGATAGGCCACCGGTTTGCGGCGCGCGGTGACGGCCAGGCGGACGACCTCGGCCGTACCGACCACGTTCGGCCCGAACAGCTGGTCGTAGGGCAGAACGTGATTGACCAGCGCCGCCGGGTGCACCACCAGGTCGACGGTCTCGGCGAGTTCGCGCCACCGGTCCTCGTCCAGTCCGAAATACGGTTCGGCGATATCGCCCGGCAGGACGGTCAGCCGCCGTTGCGCGAGCTCCCGATACCGTTGCAGCAGAACGGGATCGCCGCTGTCGAACGCCTCGTCCAGGCGCGCCCGCGCGGTTTCGGCGTCACGGCCGCGGATCACACAGATCAGGGTGCCGTCACAGGCGTCGAGCCGGTCCAGCCATTCCAGGCACAGGAACCGGCCGAGGTAGCCGTTGGCCCCGGTCAGCAGCACCGTGCGCGGCGGGGCTGACGCGGACGGCAGAGACTTTGCGGCGGTGAGGGTTTCGTGATCGATGAACGCGTCGAGGGTCAGATCCGCGGCCCGCACCCACGTACCGTGCCCGTGCACGCTGGTCAGCGTGGGGCGCCGACCGCCCTCGTTCCGTTCGGTGTCGATGTATTCGGCCAAGCGCCGCAACGTATTCGCCGGATGGACGATGGTACCCACCGGCACCTCCACGCCGAACAGTTCGGTCAGCAGATTCGACAGCGACAGCGCCGACAGCGAATCGCCACCGAGGTCGGTGAAATGCGCCTCCGGCCGGATATCGGTACTCGCGCAGCCCAGCAGGGCCCGCGCGGCCCGGCCGACCGTCTCCAGCACAGGGCGGTCCGCGGCGCCGCGACGCAGGGCGGCCAGCTCGTCGGCCTGTTCCCGCGACAGTTCGGCGTAGAGCTGCTCCAGACGTTCGCCGTAGCGCTGCTTCAGCTTGGGCCGCAACAACTTTCCGATCCCCGACAGCAGGCCGTTGTCCTGGGTGAACGGTTCGGTCTCGAGCAGGAAGTCGCGCGGAATCTCGTAACTGTTGAGCCCGGCCTCCTTCGCCAGCTCCTGCAGCGATTCGGCCAGTGCCGCACGGGGTTCCGGGAGCGTCAGCGCCTCCTCGGTCGGCACGATCACCGCGAGCAGGTAGGCGCGTTCGCTGCTGCCGTAGACGAAGATCTGGCGGATCAGCGCACTGGTGGAGAACACCGATTCCAGCTTCGCGACGGTGACGAACTCGCCCTGCGACAGCTTGAGCACGTTGTTGCGGCGATCGACGTAGACGAGATGGTCGGGACCGAGTTCGGCGACCACGTCGCCGGTGCGGTAGAAGCCGTCCGCGTCGAACATCTCCGCGGTGATCTCGGGGCGTTTGAAGTAGCCCGGGAACATGGTGGTGGTCTTGAGCAGCAGTTCCCCCCGCGGATGCGGCTGGTCGGTGCCGAAGTAGCCGAGTTCGGGCACGTCGACGAGCTTGTAGTCCAGCACCGGTGGGCGCCGGACCTTGTTGTCGACGATGACGCTGCCGCCGGCCTCGGTGGAACCGTATCCGTCGTGCAGGCCGATGCCGAGGACCGATTCCATGAAGGCGCGCATCTCCGGCGCCAGCGGCGCACTGGCACACATCGCGCCGAGGAAGCGGCCACCGAGAAGTCGATCGCGCAGTTCGGTTTTCACCTCGTCCTCGACGACGCCGCGCTCCCCGCCGGCCGCGATCCGGGCCTCCACCTCACCCTGGTGGTGTTGCAGCAGCATCTCGCAGACGCGCGGCACGAAGACCAGTTCGGTGGGCCGGGTCAGCTCCAGATCCTCGAACAGCGTCGACATATCGCTGCGTGCGGTGAAGTAGGCGGTGCCGCCGCGGGCGAGCGTGCCGCCCAGTTGCAGCCGCCCGGCCACATGGCTGAGCGGCAGGTAGTTGAGGGTGATCGCGGGCACCGGCGCCTTCGCGGTGTACAGCCACATGGCGGCGGCCAAGCGATCGGTGTACATGGCGCCCTTGGGCGTTCCGGTGCTGCCGGAGGTGTAGACGAGCAGCGCCAACGGGTCGTCGCCGGGCGCGCTCGCGAGCGGTACGGCCGGTAGGGCGAGACCGCGCTCGAGGAGATCGCGCAACGAGTCGATCGTGATGTCGCGACCGGATTCGGCCAGACGGGAACGCGCCGCCGCGACCGCCGCGCGTTCGTCATCGTCGTCGGCGCTGTCGAAGACGACCAGCTGCCCGATCGTCGCACTCGCGAGCGCGGCCTCGACGGCGGCGTCGAGCAGTTCGGCGCTGCAGGCCAGTACCCGCGCCTCGGTCTCGGCGATGATCGAAACCCATTGAGCGACAGCGGCGGTGGCCTGCAGCGGCACCGCGACAGTGCCGAGCCGCACGCCCGCGAGGTCGACGGTGACGTAATCGCTGCTGACGAATCCGACGGTGCACACGAAATCCCCGGCCCGCACCCCGGATGCCTGCCAGGCACTCGCCAGCGCACCGGCGCGCGACCACAGCTGCCGATAGCTCAGCGTTTCGAAGCGCGGCAGCAGCCGCCGCACCCGGCGCCCCTCGGCATCGACGACGATCTCACCGGCCCGCTGCCCGACGGCCGGACGGTCGGCGTAGGCGGTCACGACCGTGTCGACCAGTTCGGCGAACCGCAGCCCGGGGCGCGCGAGTGCGGCGCTGACGTCCGCATCCGGCCAGGCCGCGCGCACCTCGTCGTCGGCCATCGCCGCGGCGAGGCGCCGTTTACGCTCGGCCTTCTGCACGTCATCGGGCATAGGTAGGTCTCCCTGGGTCGTCAACCGGCGGACGAGTCGTCGCCCGCGCGCCACTGTAGCGCGCATCACGGTTAACTTAGCTCCGCTAACTACCCGTTCGTCAAGCCTTCGCGGCAACAATTCGCTACACCGTGACGGAAACGCCTACTCACATGTGGATGACCTCAGCGGTAGCGCGGTGGGGGTATGAAGACGTCCTCCACCTTCCTACGCCGAGACGAGAGCCTCGCTCGAAGTCATAGCGCACAAACGTGTCGAGGGTGCCGAGGCCGCCCGCCTGATCGGTACCGCGCTGCGCCCGAACCGAAACGTCGAAATCCGCTCGCAGCCCCCTGATACGGAATTTCGTCCGGGTCGCCGCGGACGGTCACGGCGCAGGACGGCGGCGCATGAGCGCGTCCCGAACACCCTCAGGGCTCCGGAATGTCGATGCCGAAGGTCTCCAGGGTGACGTCGGCGGGGTCGGGGCCACCACGCTGTCCGGTGTCGAGGGCATCGATCGCCGCCAGTTCGTCACCGGTGAGGTCGAAGTCGAAGACGTCGAAGTTCTCGGCGATTCGTTGCGGCCGTGTGGATTTGGGGATGACCGAGCGCCCCTGTTGCAGGCCCCAGCGCAGCATCACCTGGGCCGATGTCTTCGCGTGCGCCTCGGCTGTCGCGGTGATGACCGGGTCGTCGAGGGTGCTGGTGTGTCCGCTGTCGCGATAGAAGGTGATGCCACCGATCGGCGACCACGCCTGGGTGAGAATTCCGTACTCGGCGTCGGCGGCGAGGACGTCGGGCTGGCGGAAGTACGGATGCACCTCGATCTGGTTCACTGCCGGGACCACCGACGTCTGCTTCAGCAGATTCTCGAGGTGCTCGCGCATGAAGTTGCTGACCCCGATCGCCCGGACGCGACCGTCGGCGAGCAACTGCTCCAGCGCACGGTAGGCGTCGACGGTGAGATCGAAACGCGAGGGCAGCGCCTGATGCAGGATCAGCAGGTCGATCCGGTCGACACCGAGTTTGCCGGCACTCTTGTCGAACGCATGCAACGTCGCGTCGTAACCGAAGTCGCTGATCCAGATCTTCGTCTCGATGAAGACCTCCGAACGATCGACACCCGAGCCCCGGATCGCCTCGCCCACCTCGCGTTCGTTCCCGTAGGCCGCCGCGGTGTCGATATGCCGATACCCGGTCGCCAGAGCGGCCTCGACCGCCCCGGCCGTCTCGTCGGGCGGCGTCTGGAAGACGCCCAGCCCGATCGCGGGCATCCGGACGCCGTTGTTCAGGGTCAGCAGCGGTGTAGTGGTCATGTCCAGGTCCTACCCCCGATGTGGCAGGTAAACGTCCCGGCGCTCGTGGGCAGGGTGAACCGATCGTGCAAACCTCCGCGAAATATGGCGATTTCCGTCATCGCCGGCGAGGTTTGCACGAAAAGTTCAGCCGCACGCTCGGTCGGCGGGGGTCACGGCGTGGCGCTATCGTGAACGGCCTGACTATCGCACGGGGGTAGACCATGGATGTGGTGCGAGCGCGGCATATCGCCCGTTTCGGCGTGGACCTGCACGGGGACGAGGCCGGCGATGGACCGACGGTCGTCTTGCTGCATGCCGGGGGTGAGCGGCGGCAGGTGTGGACTCCCGTCGTGGAGCGACTGGTCGAGGACGGATTGCGGTGTGTCGCTTTCGATCAGCGCGGCCACGGCGACAGCGGCGGTTCACTCAGGAGGCTGGACGAGTGCGCGGGCGATGTTGCCGCGATAGTCGATGCGGAACCTGGATGCGTGCTCGTCGGCGCGTCACTGGGTGGGCTCGCCGCCGTTGCGGCACTGGGTGATCCGCGCACGCGAGCGAAGGTCACGGGACTGGTTCTGGTGGATGTGGTGCCCAATCTCGATGCGGGCCGGGTGCGGCGCTTTCTCGATGCCGGTGGCCTGTCGGATGTCTACCCGGATTTCATCGACGATGTCTTGGCCCACGTCCCGGGACTGCGCCAGATCACCACGCAACTGGATATCCCCATCCTTCTGATCCGTGCCGGTCGTGGCTCATCGCTCACCGACGTCGAGGCGGACGGGTTGCTCCAGCTGGCTCCGCACGCCACGGTGACCCGAATTCCCGGCGCCGGGCATCTGGTCGCCCGCGATGAGCCGGAAGCGTTGGCGCGGACGATCGCGGATCTCACCACACCGTGGCCGGCGCTGGCGCTGCTGCGCGAACTCGGCGCGGCCCGGGTGGAGCATCCCGGTGGGGATCTCCTCGACCATCTCGAGCGGGTGCGGCAGCTGGTCGCCGACCTCGGCGGAGGTACCCGCGTCCGGCTGGCCGCACTCACCCACGCCACCTACGGCACGGACGGCTTCCCTCACTCGCTGCTGCCAGCCGACCGGCGATCACGCCTGCGCGCGGCAATCGGTCGCGACGCGGAAGCTCTGGTCTACCGCTACGGCGCGTGCGACCGAGCCGAGACCTATCCCCACCTCGGCGCCACCCCGCTTCCGATCACCGACCGCTTCACCGGCGAGGTCGTCGCGGTGGACGGCACCGATCTCGCGGACTTCGCACTCCTCACCATCGCCAACGAACTCGACGTGGTGCGCCATGCCGCGCTCACCACCGAAACCGTTCACGGGATCCGGGCTCTCATCACCGCGTGTGCGACCTACGTGCCCGATGCCGCCACTCGGGCCCTCGCCGACCGGCATCTCCGCTGAGAACGCGGGACACGGCTCGAATTGCGTCGTGTCAGAAGGGCTGAACTTTCCGTGCAAACCGTCGGGAAATTTGCAGGTTTCCGCAAAATCGGGCGAGGTTTGCACGAAAAGTTCAGGCAGATAATCGTCCGGGCCCCCAATCGAACGTCACCCGCCCGGCGCGCCCTCACCCCAGCGACGACGAATACGCAAGAACACCCGAAGCCCAAGGGAGATAAGGACTTCGGGGGCTCTCGAACCGTAGTGAGCGGAGGCTGCTACGCCCGATCGAACCGGCCGCGTTGGACGCTGGTGGTGAAGGAGGACCATTCGGCGGGGGGTAAAGATACGAAATCGAAAGGGGCCATGGGTTTTCCAGTCCGCCGATCACCCAGCGGCTGCGTTCCGGGCGGAAGTCGTAGTAGTCGGTGAGGATGCCTTTGGCCCAGAGGCCGGAGTCCTGACCGTAGGAATGTCGGCCCTGGCCCCACTCGACCAGCCACTACCCGCCGGCCTGGTCACCGTCCCGTTTCCGGAGCGCCCGCCGAGCCGTCTCGTGGTGGCATGGATGACAGCGTCTCGCAGTCCGCTGATCCGCGGTTTCGTCCGGACGGCCGCGGAGGGGTCCGGCGCCTGGACGCACCGCCGGTGGTAAAACCGAGTATTACCGGATGGTGTCGGAGACGAATTCGGTGATGGCGTCGTGCATCTGGGTCAGACCCGGTTCTTCGAGGGGGTAGTGCCCGGCGTTGTCGAGCATGACCGTTCGTACCGGCACGGCGGTGATCGGCGCCAGCACCGGTCGGCTCAGATGCAGTGGGGACCAACGGTCTTCGGCGGGCTGGGTGAGCAGGATCGGGCAGGCGTCGAACTGCGCGGGTTCGATCGCCGGCCGGTAGCCGACGTAGGAGGTGAGGAAGCGGATCGAGACGCGGTTGCCTGCGGAGGTGCGGTCTCGGGTCATGACCGCCAGCGCGGCCTTGTCGTTGACCAGTGCCGACATCTTCGACGCCAGGGTCATCGGGAAACGCAGGCGACCGGCCGGGGTGCGCGCCGCGAGCCGCATCAGCGGGACACCGATGCGCGAGCTCACGATGTCGTGCGCTGTCTCGTCGCGCACCCGCTGGTCGGACTGGTCCAGGAAGGTCATGCCGACGATGCCGCGCAGCGTGCCCTTCGGGGCCTTCGCGGCGACGTGATAGGTGAGCAGACCGCCCGCACTCAGGCCGTAGAGCACGATCGGCCGATCGTCGCGGGTTTGCTCGTAGGCGAGGAAGTCGACCACCAGGTCGACCCAGTCGTCGTAGGTCGGCACCGTTCCCGGGGCGACCCGGGTCAGGCCGTAACCGAGGTTGTCCAGCGCGACGGTTTCGAATCCCCGCCGGGCCAGCGGAGCGCCGGCGATCAGGCTCATCTGCCGGCCGTTGGTGCCGACCCCGTGATGGAGCACGATCTTGGCCGGAGCACTCGCGTCGCGGTAGCGATCCAGATGGACGCGGTGGCCGCGCCACTCCCAGAACTCTTCGTCGGGCGCGGTCGACTCACCCAAGCGGAGCCGCTGCGGCAAGAATTGTTGCAGGTCACGCCAGGCCTGCTGCTCTCGGTAGAACTCGGGGTCGGCGGATGCCATGGGTAACCGTTCCTGTGTCGGTGAGCTGGTGGACGAAGACTCGACCAGCGGGTACCGCTCGGACATTACTGGTTGGACCAGTTACCGGCAACCTGGTTGGTGGTCTTACCTCTCTGAGATACCGTCGGGGCATGGATCTGGTACCTGTGCGTCGGCAGAACGTCTCGGACGGGGTGTTCCAGCAATTGCTGACCCAGATCCTCGAAGGCGATATCCGGGAGCTGCCGTCGGAGCGGGAGCTGGCGGCCACCCTCCAGGTGAACCGGCACGCCATCCGGGAGGCGCTCAAGCGGCTGGAACAGATCGGCTTGGTGCGCATCGTCCACGGCGGCCCCACCGAGGTACTGAACCTGCGCGAGCACGCCGGACTGGATGTGCTGGCCTATATCGCCACCGGACCGCTGGAACGGGTGGGCCCCACGCTGATCCGTTCGGTGTTCGAATTCCGGCACGCGATCGGCGTCGATGCCGCCCGCCTCGCCGCCCGGCGAGCCGATCCCGACACGGTCGAGGCATTGCGCGCGGCAGCCGGTCGATATCGGGAACCGTTGTCGCGCAACGACTTGGTGTTCGTCGATCGAGCTTTCTGGACGCGCGTGGTCGACGCCTCGGACAACCTCCCCTACCGGCTCTCCTTCAACACCTTGATCAAGGCACTGGATCAGATGCCCGAGGCACTCGAGCATGTTCTCGGGCCGGAGATCGACGACCCGGACGGGCACGATGCACTCGTCCGGGCCGTCGCCGACGGTGACGAGGGGAAAGCGGCATTCGAGGCCGGCCGTCTCCTGGCGCTCAGCGCCACCGTGGTGGCGACCATGCTGCGCGGTTGATCAGTCCGGTCCGGCCAGGAGTTGTCCCACGCGGCCCGCACAGAATGCCGTCAGGTCGAGTTCGGGCGGGAGTTTCAGGCGATGCGCCATCCGCAGCAGCGGAATACCGAGCAGGACGGCGGCGAGGACTTCGTTGAACACCAGGTTGCGGACCGGCATTCCGGTGCGATGCTCGCAATATTCGATGGTCTCCTGCCGGGAGGGCGTGCCGGCCGCCGGAGGATGTCCCTCGAAATCACTGCCGGCCCAATCCAGGAACAGCACCACGCCAGGTCGGATTGGTGGTCACCGAGCCGGGCTGCTCGCCCTGGCCACCACCGGCCGGAGATGAACCGGCGAGGGTGCGCGGTCGGGCCGAGCTCGGTCGGGCGTCGACGGGCCACACCGGGCCGCCGTGGACATCTACCGGTGAACTAATCGTGCAAGCTCCGGCACTTTTGGCGGTTTTCGCGCGATATCGCCGAGCTTTGCACGAAAAGTTCAGGGCGGAGGCTACGCCTAACCGAACCGGCCGCGCCGAACACCGGCGGTGAAGGTGGACCACTCCGCGGGAGCGAAGAACAGGGCAGCACCGGTACGGTTCTTCGAATCGCGAACGCTCACACCATCATCGAGGAACGCCACCTCGACGCAGTCCTTGCTCGCGCCTGAGAAGCTCGACTTGAACCACTTCGCCCCGGACAGGTCCTTGCTCATGACAGGCGCTCCTTGGTCGGTAATGCCGAAACAAGCTGGGAGGCTCAACAATTAGTGTTGCATGAGATCGACGGCCAGGGCACCGGTCGGCGCAATACCTCTGTCGAGGAGGCTGCGGACGGCAGAACCCCCGAAGGTTCCACCCTCGGGGGTTCTCGGCTGCTACAGGATGCCTCAGGCGTGGTCGAACCGGCCATGTTCCAGGCCGGTGGTGAACGCGGACCACTCGGAAGAAGTGAAGACCAGGACAGGGCCAGCGGGATTCTTCGAATCACGCACGCCGACACCATCTTCGAGGAACGCCACCTCGACGCAATCCTTGGTAGAGGTCGATCGACTCGACTTGAACCACTTCGCCGTGGACAGATCGTTGCTCATGGCACGCTCCTATGCCTGGTCGAAGTCACCCTGCTCTACGCTCGCGGTGAACGTGGACCACTCCGAGGGCGTGAAGATCAAGGCGGGACCGGCGGGGTTCTTCGAATCACGTACGCCGACACCGTCATTGAGGAACGCCACCTCGACGCAGTCCTTGGTTGAGCTCGAGAAGCTTGATTTGAACCACTTCGCCCCGGACAGATCGTTGTTCACGGCATGTGCTCCTTGATCAGTGCCACCGAATCAGCTGGTGACAACGCTACACGATCAACATCTCGGAGAGCTTGCGAATATCGTTGCAGCTCTGCGTCACGTTCCAGGTAGAGATCCCCGGCCCAACCCTCGACATAAATGATGGGCGGTTGGGCGAGGCCAGACTGTGGGAGGTCCGGGAACTCCAACTTAGTGAATGGCCCCGCTACCGAGCCGAGAGGGCTACTCGCGACGAAGGGGACGATTCGGATGCAGACGTTCGGCAACGCCGCCAGGTTCACGAGGTGCCTCAGCTGGTCGGAATGTACCGCCTGACCGCCGACCTGATCACACAGCACAGCCTCGTGCAGCAGGGCCGAAACTCGCAGATTCACATCTTGCAGCCGCTCTTGGCGATGGGTCTGCCACTCGATACGGCGCTCGAGTTGCGCTCCAGGGATTTCAGGATATTCAGCCCAGGCGATAGCACGCCTGTAGTCGGGTGTCTGAAACAGGCCGGGCACGATGGTCGTCTTCCAGATCGTCAGCCGGTCCGCCGCATCCTCCAGCGCCAGGTAGTGGTTGAAACCAGTCGAAATCTGGTCCGCGTACGCCCTCCACCAGCTGGCCGTCACCTTCCCCTCCCGCGATGCGCGAATCTCCTTCACCAGATCCAGGCAGATGCGCCGCTCCTCATCGCTCGCCCCGTAGCTGTCGCACAGTGCGTTCACCTGGAGGCTCGTGATTCTCGTCGTCTGCCCCTCTTCGATGCGGCCGATGGTCTGATGCGACGTTTCCGCGATGCGCGCGGCCTGGGATTGTCCCATTCCCTTGTTGTTTCGCAGCCGCCGCAGTTCGCGCCCCAATGCTCGTTGCGCGAGTGTGCTCCCTGACCCCATGTTGTTAGCTCCCCTATCGATTGTGTCCCGGTTTTCTGGACAGGTCCCCACTGGACAGGTTGCTGGTAGACGAGTTCAAACAATCGGTACGGCAACGGATATCCGAAATCCCCACCATTCGACTACAACTCGCGGCCGAGTCGATGCAACCTCAACGCCGACAACCACTTTCACATCGCAGGGGAAGTATCCACCATGGGACTGCTCAACCACGATCGAATGCCGATCATGACCGTCTCCTACGCGCATATCATCATGCAATTGCACATCGACTGCGCTTTGTGCGTGTGCCCGGTGAAACAGCAGGCGAAGCAGCGGCTCATCGAGGCGAAACACTTGGTGCCGGACTCGGGTCGGGAGTGAGGCCGATGTTCTGGGAATTCGTTCTGCTGATCAGTATTCCGCTCGCTGTGATCGTGCTCGCGGTGTTCTGGCCCGAACAGATCTCCAAGCCCGAATCGCGCGATTCCGTGCGCGCGATCATCGACCGCATCGCGCGCGAGGACCGCGCCGGAGAGGCGAAATACCGTGACCGATACCGCGAATAGCGGCCATTTCCGGACGGCGGTCGGGCCGTCGTCGGCGTGGTGGCGGGTCGCCGGCCGCGAGCGGGTCGAGATCACTCATCTCACCGATCGCGAAAAAGCCGTCAATACCGAATCTTTCGTGAATTTCCGGGTGACGCGGTACTCGTGCCACGGCGTGGTCTTCATCGACACGCCGAGTTTGGCGCAAGCACATTCCCTTCTGCCGCAATACCACGCGCTGTGGTGCGCGGTGAGCGAGGAGTTCCGCCGCCGCCCGCCACGGAGATGAAAATGGTTTCCACCAGCACGCGAGCGGCACAGACGAGGAAGCTGAACTATAGTCTGGACACCTGTCCGGCGCACCCGGTGCGGGCATACACTGACCCGTAAGGTGAACCGGCACCACCGACGCGTAAAGGAGATTCCATGTCCCAGAAGGTTCGCGGCGTCATCGCCCGCAGTGTGGGCGCCCCGGTCGAGATCGTCGATATCGTCATCCCCGATCCGGGTCCGCACGACGTGGTGGTGCGGGTGCAGGCCTGCGGGGTGTGCCATACCGATCTGACCTACCGCGAGGGCGGCATCAACGACGAATTCCCCTTCCTGCTCGGCCACGAGGCGGCCGGCGTGGTGGACACCGTCGGCGATGCCGTCACCCACGTCCAGCCCGGCGATCACGTGGTGCTGAACTGGCGCGCGGTGTGCGGCCAGTGCCGGGCCTGCAAGCGTGGCAAGCCGTGGTACTGCTTCGACACCCACAACGCGAGCAAGCCGATGACGCTGGCAGACGGCACCGAGCTGACCCCGGCCCTGGGCATCGGCGCCTTCGCCGACAAGACCCTGGTCCACGAGGGGCAGTGCACCGTGATCGACCCGGAGACCGATCCCGCCGTGGCGGGCCTGCTCGGCTGCGGTGTGATGGCCGGGCTGGGCGCGGCGATCAACACCGGCGGCGTGAGCTACGGCGATTCGGTCGCGGTCATCGGCTGCGGCGGCGTCGGTGACGCGGCGATCGCGGGGGCGCGGCTGGCGGGCGCCACCACCATCATCGCGATCGACCGCGATCCGCGAAAGCTGGAGTGGGCCAAGGAACTCGGCGCCACCCACACCCTCGAGGCCGGTGACGACGTGGTCGAGCGGGTGCAGGAATTGACCGGTGGTTTCGGCGCCGACGTGGTGATCGACGCGGTCGGGCGGCCGGAAACCTGGAAGCAGGCCTTCTACGCGCGCGATCTGGCCGGCACGGTGGTGCTGGTCGGCGTGCCGACGCCGGATATGACGCTGGAGATGCCGCTCATCGACTTCTTCTCGCACGGCGGCTCGCTGAAATCCTCGTGGTACGGCGACTGCCTGCCGGAACGCGACTTCCCGATGCTGCTCGACCTCTACCGCCAGGGACGGTTGCCGCTGGAGCGCTTCGTCAGCGAGCGCGTGGCCCTCGACCAGGTGGAGCAGGCCTTCACCACCATGCACCACGGCGACGTCCTGCGATCGGTGGTGACGCTGTGAAGATCGACCGCGTCGTCACCTCCGGAAAGTTCGAATTGGACGGCGGCAGTTGGGATGTCGACAACAACGTCTGGGTCGTCGGCGACGACCGCGAGGCCGTCGTCATCGACGCCGCCCACCAGGCCGAGCCGATCATCGCGGCCGTCGGCGATCGCACGGTGCGCGCGATCATCTGCACCCACGCCCACAACGACCACATCAACGTGGCCACCGAACTGGCCGCGGCGCTGCGGGCCCCGATCCTGCTGCATCCGGCCGACGAGGTGCTGTGGAGCGCGATCTACCCCGACACCCGCTACGAGCCGCTGCACGATCGGGAGCGAATTCCGTTGGCGGACAGCGACATCGAGGTCCTGCACACACCGGGCCACTCCCCCGGCGCGGTGAGCCTGTATCTGGCCTCGGAGAAGACGGTCTTCACCGGCGACACCCTGTTCCAGGGCGGCCCCGGCGCCACCGGCCGCTCGTTCTCGAGCTTCCCGACGATCATCGAATCCATCCGCACCCGCCTGCTGCATCTCCCTGCAGACACCACCGTCCTCACCGGACACGGCGACTCCACGACCATCGGTGCCGAGGCGCCCCACCTACCGGAGTGGATCAAGCGCGGACACTGATGGTGAAGGCGCCACCCGGGGGCCTACGGGCACTTCAGTACCTGGCAGACCTGAATGAAGTGATCGCGACGGACGTCTCTGCCGTTCGAACCACCGTTGATGATCTGCGACACCGGGTCGATGCTCGCCGGGTTCTGGGGGTGGGCGTTGTCCGCCACGGCATTGAGGTTGTGGGTGGTCCAGTACCACGCGGCCGTGGCGAACGCGTACTGCGGATCGGCGACCAGCTCCGGGTGGTTGACGAAGTCGACGCCCAGCGCCTGGCTCGCGAGTTCGTAATTGTGCCGGCCGGTGAGCTGGAGGGCACCGCGCCCCTTGTACTTGGGTCCGTCACCGGGCTCGGTGTTGCCGAGATCCGCGCGCCCGTCGTAGGCGCTGCCGTCGCTGTATTCGGTCAAGGTGGCGAAGCCATCCGTTTCCTGACCGATCTGAGCGAGGAAGGCGGCAGCACGCTGCGGTGTGTCGTCGATACCCGCCGCCGCCATCGCAGTGTTGATCTGCGGCAGCCAGGCGCTGACATGCGCCTGATCGGCGCCGGGCAACGCCGCCGGTGCGGCAATGGGCTGTGGCGCCGGAGCGGCACTCGGCTGGGGCGCCGGAGCGGGCGCCGGAGCTGCGGCGGCCGGGGCCGCCGGGACAACGGGGGTCGACAACGCATGCAGCGCGACCGCGTCCGGTTTGGCCGACTCGCTGACGCCGGCGGCGGTGGTGATGGCCGCGACCGCGGCGGCGGCCGCTGCCACGGCACCGGCGGTACGAACGAGTGATGTCACCGACGTGCGGCGCGCGAGTTTCGAAGACATGCGATGTGATTCCTTGTTCTTGACCGTTCGGCCGGGCTCGGGCATGCGGCGGGCAGCGCGCGACCCGACGGGACCGCAACGAACTCGCCTCTGCACGAGGTGCTGGGGGATGACTTGATCTGGATCGGCCGAACTACTGCAGGCGCCGCGATGTGTGGCGCCTCGACATATGTCAGGCGTACGTCCTGCCGCGTCCGGTCCGCCGACGGGGTTTCACTCCGACGGCGCGGCCGTGTATGACGAGGGTTTCAATTGGGAGACACGAATGCGCGATTCGCATTACATAACCGAATCGGGCGAGCCGGTTATATCTCAAGACGATAACGCTCATGCATCATGGGTGCAACGAACACACGTTCGAGAGAACGGTGCCGGCACCACACTTTCCCTGGGACGACCGGGAGATCCTCGCTAAACTGTGTGTTGGCACACAGTAGGGGATTCTGTATCGCGGATCACGTTCAGATCACGAGTCCCGCGTCCCGAGGCTCCCGCGCGGAGCGCGAAGGTGGCGACAGTAGGCTGACCCCTCCACCTCATCTCCGGGAAAGAGACCATGTCGCAGTTCGAGAACGTCAGCGTGGCCACCAAGGCCAATGTGTACTTCGACGGCACATGCGTGAGCTACAGCCTCACGCTGCCCGACGGCACCAAGAAGTCGGTCGGCGTGATCCAGCCCGCGACCTTGACCTTCAGCACCGGCGCCCCGGAAGTCATGGAGCTGGTGGAAGGCGAGTGCGCCGTGACTCTGCCCGGCGAAACCGAGCCGACGACCTATCGCGGCGGGGAATCGTTCTCCGTGCCTGGCGACAGCTCGTTCGACATCGAGGTTGTGCAGACGCTGCACTACGTGTGCCACTACGGCTGACCACAGGTCGGACCTGGCCCGGCGGGCCGAGCGAATCAATGAAACGACCGAGGGCCGCACGAGCGATCGCGCGGCCCTCGCGGCATCGAGCAGCGCGACGGCACCACCCGGCGATGATCACGCCCGGGTGTCGAGCACGGAGCGGATCAGCTTCGCGCCTTTGGCCTCGAGCCAGTCCCGGAAGGTCATCAATCCCGGGTGCAGTGTGCGTAGTTCGTCGACGTCGACGTCGGGGATGCTGCCGTTACCGCTGTTGAGCAATTCGTAGCCGCGGGCGAAGCGTTCGTTGATGCGGCGCAGTTCCTCGATCGGACGCTGGATGTAAGGGACCGTTCGCCCGACGGCGGCGCTCACCTGCGCGGCGACCTCGGGCGGGGTCAGCACGTCGCCGACCAGTTCCAGCGTCCGGCCGCGGTAGTCGTCCGGATTCCGCAGCGCGAGCGCGGTGAACGCGCCGATATCGTCGAGCGCGATGAATTGCTGACGCACGTGGGCAGCGGCGGCGGTGCGTAGCGCGCCGTCGCGGATCCCGACCGTGTCGGACTGCGTGATCAGATTCTCCATGAAGGAACTCGGCCGCAGCACCGTGGCCGAGACACCCGACGCGGCGATGTATTGCTCGATTTCCCATTTGGCCGGCTGGCCGCCGCGGTCGGCGCCGAGGCCCGAACTGTAAACCAGATGTGCCACACCGTATTTCACCGCCGCGTCGGTGACGGCCTTACCGGCCTCGACCTCGTCCTGCTCCGGCGCCAGCGGACCGGGATGCACGCTGTACACACCGTAGGCGCCGTCGACACAGCGGTCGATCGTCGCGAGGTCTTCCAGCGAGCCCGCGATCACCTGCGCACCCGCCTGCGCCAGGCTCCGCGCCCTGTCGCTGTCCGGGCGCCGAGTCAACACCCGCACCCGCCACCCGTCGGCGAGCAGCCGGTCGGCGACCGCCCCGCCCTGCTGTCCGGTCGCGCCGATGACGAAAACAACCTGGTCCATGTGCCCTCCGTAGGCGGATCTTCGGATCTTCCGCGCCACCACGCGCAGTAAACGGAGACCACTCTCCGCTTTCATCACTATACGGAGAGCCGTCTCCGTTTCGCAATGGTGGCCGCTACGATCGAGCGATGGGTAACGACGCCGAGCAGGGTGGCAGGCCACTGCGCGCGGACGCGCGCCGCAACCGAGACCAGGTGCTGGCCGTCGCCCGGAAGATGCTCTCGATCGACGGCTCGTCGGCGTCCTTCGACGAGATCGCGCGCCGAGCGGGCGTCGGCGTCGGCACCGTGTACCGGCATTTCCCCACCCGTTCCGCATTGTTCGAAGCGGTCGTCGTCGGCCGGGTGGAGGAGTTCACCGAACGAGCCCGCATGCTCGCGGACGCCGATTCCGCGCCGGAGGACGCGTTCTTCGACTACTTCACCCACCTCGTCGGCGAGGTCGCCCTCAACCAGGCCCTGTGCGAAGCACTGGACGACGGTGACACGGCCGTAGCGATACCCGACCGGCTCCGGCACGAGTTCATCCGGTCGTTCGACACCCTGCTCACCCGGGCGAAAGAGGCACGGGCCGTACGGCCCGAGATCGGTGTCGCCGACGTGCTCGACCTGGTCATCGGCGCGGCGACGGTCCAACGCCGCGCCCGGGCGCGCAACGCACCGAACCCTCTGATCGCCGTCGTGCTCGACGGCCTCCGCGTGCCCGATCACCGAGCGTCGGCGTGAAGGCCATCGGTCCACTGCGCTGGGAATGACGCTGAGCCACACCGCATGCCACGCAGACGACCGAGGGCCGCACGAGTGATCGTGCGGCCCTCGGCTGTCCCCCAGCCCTTTACCCCGGGTCTAGGAGTATTCGACCTGCCAGTGCTTGATGCCGTTGATCCAGCCCGAGCGCAGGCGCTGCGGGTCGGCGATCTGACGCAGATCGGGCATGACGTCGGCGATGGCGTTGAACATCAGGTCGATTTCCAGGCGGGCGAGGTTGGCGCCGACACAGAAGTGCGCGCCGGTGCCGCCGAAGGCGAGATGCGGGTTGGGGTCGCGCAGCACGTCGAAATCGAAGGGCTTGTCGAAGGCCGCCTCGTCGAAATTGGCCGAGCTGTAGAACAATCCGACCCGCTCGCCCGCCTTGATCAGCTGACCGCCCAATTCCACATCCTCGGTGGCGGTGCGCTGGAACGCGGTGACCGGAGTCGCCCAGCGCACGATTTCGTCGACCGCGGTGCGCGGGCGCTGCTGCCGGTACAGCTCCCACTGTTCCGGATGATCGACGAAAGCCTTCATCCCGTGGGTGATCGCATTACGCGTGGTCTCGTTTCCGGCCACCGCCAGCAGAATCACGAAGAATCCGAATTCGTCCGAACCCAATGCCTCGCCGTCGATATCGGCGCTCACCAGCTGGCTGACGATATCGTCCGACGGCTCCGTCCGGCGTGTCTCGGCCATATTCCACGCGTAGCCGAGAATTTCGGCCGAGGCGACCGCGGAATCGCCGTATTCAGGGTCGTCGTAGTTGAGCATCTGATTCGACCAGTCGAACAGCTTGTGCCGATCGTCCTGCGGGACACCGAGCAGTTCGGCGATAGCCTGGAGCGGCAATTCGCACGCCACCTGTTCGACGAAATCGCCGCCGCCGGATTCCTTGGCCGCGCGCACGATTCGCTCGGCCCGCTCGGTCAATGCCACGCGCAGGCTCTCCACCGCGCGCGGGGTGAAGCCCTTCGAGATGATGCGGCGGATCTTGGTGTGCTTGGGCGGATCCATGTTCACCAGCAGCGCACTGGTGACCGACAACTGCTCCGGCGTCGCGAAGCCGGGCAACCGGATGATGGAACCCTTCTTCTCCGAGGAGAAGACGTCCGAGCGGCGCGAGATCTCCTTGATGTCCTCGTGCCGGCTCACCACCCAGTAGCCCGCATCCTCGAAGGGGTAGGCCTGCTCCGCGTTCTGGGCGTTCCACCAGACCGGCGCGGTGCGCCGCAATTCCGCGAATTCGGCGACCGGACTTCTCTCGGCCCACAGTCCCGGGTCGGTGAAATCGAATCCGGCCGGTATCGACGGAGCAGCCACAGTTCCTCCTCGTGTCCGCTGCACTGCGAATCATGAATTTTGTTCGAAACATGTTCTTCCTTGATTAGAACACGTTGCACTGCAGTGGAAAAGAGCTGCGGACGCGCGCATTCCGGAAAAACAGAAGTTATGACAAAGCTATTTCTGGCATGCAAAATACAGCCCGATCGACGGAATTTCCCGATCGTCCGGACGCGCTCGCCCACCACTATTCGTCTGTATCGCACCGTTCGGTCGATGAAAACCCGAGGGGCACCCGGGAATTCAACGGCGGGTTTCGTTCATCCGCTCACCTCGGTTCTCCGGTCGCGATGCAGATGCGGCGCGGCCCGTCCCGCCGGCAGCGGCAGATCGAGATAGGTCCGCACACCCGGTTCGGCCGCGACGACATCGGGGATCGCATTCACACAGTTCAGAGCCGTGGCGACGATCGAAGGATTGCGCCGGGCCCCCTCGGCCGGATCGTGGGCGTGCAGACCGGACAGGGTCAGGACACAGCCGGGATCGCCGCGCACCTCGACCTCGAACCGCTGCCCGTTCGGCCCGAAACTCCACGCCGGGTCGAAGTCGCGCTCACCCATGAACCAGTTGACCGCCGCCGTGATCACCGGTTCGCCGTCGACCGTGCCCTCCCACCGAAAGTGCTGGGCCGCAACCTGTCCCGGTTCGATGATGCCGATCGGCGAATCGATCGGCGCGGTGGCGACCGCGATGTCGTGGGTGGTGCGGATGTCGGGGTCCAGGTCGAAGCCCAGTTCGTCGGCCAGCATCCACACCGACTGGCTGTAGCCGCCGGCCAGCATCGCCGCAACGGTGCTTTGCGCGGCCTTGTCCGGATCGGCGCCGAACATCATCCAGTGCCGCACCACATCCGGGGCGCCGTAGGTGCGGATATCGGAAAACTCCTCGGCACGGATCCCGGTCACCGAACCCGACAGCGCCGAGACCACCAGCGGCAACCGTTCGGTGAGACCGCCGGGGTGAATTCCGGTGCCGTGCAACGTGACTCCACCCTCGGCACAGACCGCGTCGAACTTCTCGCGGTCGCGCTGCCGGGGATAGAACCAGCCCAGCGGGGTCACCACGTTCTTGCCCGAGCGCAGGATCGCGCGCAGGACCGCGGTGTCGGCGAAGACCGGGCTGTAGACCACGCAGTCGGCGTCGAGGGCGAGCAGGGCCTCGGCATCGGTGGTGGCCGTGACGCCCACGGGTTCGCGGCCGACAAGCACGCCGAGGTCCACGCCGTCCTTGTCCGGACTGTGCACCCAGGCGCCCACGAGTTCCAGCTCCGGATGGTCGAGGACGCCTTCGATCGCGGCGCGACCCACTCCGCCGGTCGCCCACTGGATCACCCGGATCACGAACGCTCCCCTTCCCGAACGGCCGCGCCCATCACTGGTCCCGCACGATCGAGAGTGCCTGGGTCGGGCAGTACCGCACCGCGTTCTCGACATCCGCGCGGTCGGCCTCGTCCACCTCGGGCCGCACGATGTCGACCTTGCCGTGTTTGGGCACGTCGAAGTAGTCCGGCGCCTCGGCCTGGCACATCGCGTGGCCCTGACACAGGTCCAGATCCACCTCGATACGCATCAGCCCTGCTCCTGTTTCGGTGAGTCCGGCTCGCGCAGCGGGGCTTCCGGCTGCACCTCGACCAGCACCAGATGCGCACCGCGCGGTGTGTTGACCACCGCGGCGATCGCGGCGGCGAGGTCGGAGGCCCGCAGGAAGAAGGGGTGGCGGGCGAACCCCCACTTCACCCAGTCGTCGAGCAGCGGGCCGACCTGCTCGGGTGCGGCGTTCATCCCCATGCCGGTCTGGGTCGCGCCCGGCCGGACGATCGAGGCGCGAACACCGGTGCCCTCCAACTCCATTCGCAGCTGCCGGGCCATCGCCTCGAGTCCGGTCTTGGCGGCGTTGTAGGCACCGTTGCGGGGGCGGACCTGGTCGGCGCAGTCGGAGCCGATGAAGACGAAATCGCCGCGGCGCCGGGAGATCATGCCGGGCAGGATGCGGTGGGCCAGCCGTTGCGCACCCACCAGATGAACGTCGACCTGTTTCAGGAAGGTCTGCGGGTCCATCTCGTAGGCCAGGCCGAATTCGATGTCTCCGGCACCGGATACGGCGACCTCGATGGGTCCGAGCGCCTCCTCGGCGGCGGTGACGAAGGCGTCGACCGACGCGTCGTCGGTGACATCGAGCGAGCCCGCGAAGGCCGTCCCGCCGTTGGCGGTGATCTTGTCGGCGAGCTCACGACACGTCTCCACCCGGCGCGCACCGAGCGCCACCGGGAATCCGGCCTCGGCCAGCATGATCGCGGTCGCGGCGCCGATTCCCGACGACGCCCCCGCGATCAGAACCGGTCGCACATCCGGATGCGGATCGAAACGCGGCATATTACGAAACCTCCACGGTGACAGGGAGTTTCGCGAACCCCCGGACATTTGTCGAATGCACCCGCTCCACGGCGGACTCGTCGACCGAGTACTCCCGGACACGGGAGGCGAACTCGCGCAACGCGACCACGGTCTCCAAGCGGGCCAGATGCGCACCCAGGCAGAAGTGCACGCCGCCGCCGAAACTGGCCAGCGCGCTCTTGTCGGTGCGTTCGATGTCGTAGCGATCCCCGTCGGTGAAGACCGCGTCGTCGCGATTGGCGGAGCCGATCAGCAACACCACCTTCGAACCGGCGGGGATCACGCCGTGTTCGAACGGCACGTCGACGACCGAGGAGCGCGCCACCATCTGGCTCGAATTGTCGTAGCGCAGAGTCTCTTCGACCCAGTCCGGCACCAGATCGCCGTCGGCGACCACCTTGGCGAACTGTTCGGGATTGCGGCCGGCCCAGTACAGGGCGTTGCCGAGCAGTTTGGTGGTGGTCTCGTTACCGGCCACGACCATCAGGAACATGAAGCCGATGATCTCGTCGTCGGTGAGTTTGTCGCCGTCGATCTCCGCGTCGAGCAGCGCCGAGGTGAGATCCTCGGTGCGGCTGCGGCGACGCTGGGCGACCATGTCGGAGTAGTAGACGACCAGATTCAGCGAGGCCTCGATGGCCGCCTCCGGAACGTCGAGTACGCCCTCCTCGCGATGCACCACCAGATCCGCCATCCGGCGGATCTCGGCGCGATCGGGTTCCGGCACGCCCATCATGTCGGAGATGACGTCCATGGGCAGTTTGCCCGCGAAGTCCTCGATCCAGTCGAAGCTGCCGCGCTCGAGCGCCGGTTCGAGATGTTGCAGCGTCAGTTCCCGGATCCGGTCGCCCATACCGGCGATCCGGCGCGGGGTGAAGCCCTTGTTGACCAGCTGGCGCATGCGCAGGTGACGCGGATCGTCCATGGCGAGGAACGACATGGTCTTGTGCGCGTGCGGGCCCCACGCGGCCGGATCCAGGGAGACGCCGTTGGCGCTGGACAGGCGGGCGGCGTCGCGGAACGCGGCGGCCACGTCGGCGTGGCGCGAGAGCGCCCAGAAGTCCAGGTCCGGGTTGTAGTACAGCGGCGCCTCCGTGCGCAGCCGCCGATAGACCGGATACGGATCCTCGTGGAACCGGTAGTCGTAGGGATCGAATACGACCGGTTGCGCAGATGCCACAGTCATCACACCCACCTCTCGAAATATAACGCGTTCACATCGAGCCTCATCCGCACACCGCCAACCGAGACACAGGACTGGACATGTGTCTGGACGCTACCACCGGACCGGAATCCGGACAATGGGCGAGCATCCTCGGCAGCATGGGCGCACCACCAGGGCAGGCGAGCGTTCCCATCCTCCTCACGCCCCGTCGCCGAGGAGGGGGTGCAGTTCGGCCACCGACCACGGCGGAGCATCGGCATGGTCGCGATAGCCGATCGACTCGAGCTTCGGCCGCGCGAAGCGACCGACGAATCCGCCTGCGGCAATGAGGATCTGCCCGGTCACGGTCGCGAGGTCGGAGGCGAGATAGACATACAACGACGCGGCGTACTCCGGCGGCGGCGCGTCCAGTGACGACTGCGCGGTGAACTCGTCGAGCAGGCCGCGCTCGCGCAACTCCGCGATCTTCTCCTCGTATTCCGCGCCGGTGGACAGGCGCGTCCTGGCCCCGGGGCAGATCGCGTTCACCCGGATGCCGTGCTCTTTCAATTCCGCGGCCATGGCCAGCGTCAGGCTCGCGACCGCGCCTTTTCCAGCCGGATAGCCGGTGCCGCCGTAGTCACCCAGGTAGGCGAACGAGCCGGTGTTGACGATCGAACCCGCGCCGCGGGCCACCATCAGCGGCGCCACCGCGCGACAGGTGTTGAACACCGTGGTGAGGTGCGAATCGAGTTGGGCACGCCAGTCCGCGGTCGAGATATCGAGAATCGAGGAGTGCGCGGGTTCGGCGATCCCGGCACAGTTGACGAGAACGTCTACGGCACCGAAACTGTCGACGCACCGGCGCACCAGCGCGTCCGCGATCGTTTCGTCCGCGGCCGAACCCGCGACCGCGAGGGCGCGACCGCCCGCCGCGCGAATCTCGTCCACCACCGCGTCCACCGCCGCCTCGGACCGGGAATTGACCACCACACCCGCGCCCTGGCGTGCCAGTTCGCCGGCGACGGCCCGGCCGATGCCGCTGCCGCCGCCCACCACGATCGCCGCCTTGCCGGCCACCGCCGCATCTCCGGTCATCGCCGGTACCCGCCTCTCACAATTCGATCACTCTGCAACACGTTCTTGTATTCACAGCTCCGTCCAAACTATATTCCGTACAGGTGTCCAGACAGCCCTATCGGAGAGGCGAATGACGAAACTGCTCCCCCCTGGCGAGGGATCCCGGCTTCTGATCGACGGCAAACTGGTCGCCGGCGGCGCGGGGGTATTCGCGACGGTCAATCCGGCGACCGAGGAGGTTCTCGGCCAGGCCGCCAACGCCGACGCCGCCGATATGGACGCGGCCATCGCCGCCGCCCGCGCGGCGTTCGACAACACCGAATGGTCGCGCGATCACGCGTTCCGGGCCCGCTGCGTGCGGCAACTGCGCGACGCGCTGCGCGACAACATCGAGGAACTGCGCGAGATCACCATCGCTGAGGTGGGCGCCCCGCGCATGCTGACCAGCGGCCCGCAGCTGGAGGGCCCGATCGGTGATCTGGGCTATTTCGCCGATCTGGCCGAAAGTTACGAGTGGGTCAGCGATCTCGGCGTCGCGAAGCCGATGGGAATTCCCACGGCGCGCACGCTGCGCCGGGAGGCGATCGGCGTGGTCGGCGCCATCACGCCGTGGAACTTCCCGCATCAGATCAACTTCGCCAAACTCGGTCCCGCCCTGGCGGCCGGGTGCACGGTGGTACTCAAACCGGCTCCCGATACCCCATGGGTCGCCGCACTGGTCGGCACGGTGATCGCCGAACAGACCGACATTCCGGCCGGCGTGATCAATATCGTCACCTCCGACGACCACCAGCTGGGCGCCCAGCTGGTCACCGATCCGCGGGTCGACATGATCTCGTTCACCGGCTCGACGCAGACCGGTCGGACCATCATGGCCGGTGCGGCGCAGAGCCTGAAGAAGGTCTTTCTCGAACTCGGCGGCAAGTCGGCCTTCATCGTCCTGGACGACACCGATGTGGCCGCCGCGGCGAGCTACGCGGGCTTCACGGTCTGCGTCCACGCCGGCCAGGGCTGCGCGCTGACCACCCGCCTGCTCGTCCCGCGCGAGCAATACGACACCGCGGTCGCGGCGGCGGCGAAGTCCATGGGCGGCATCGTGCCGGGTGATCCCAACGAACCGGGCACCGTCTGCGGGCCGGTCATCTCGGCGCGCCAGCGGGAACGCGTGCAGCGCTACATCGATATCGCACGCGCCGAGGGCGGCACCATCGTCACCGGCGGCGGCAGTCCCGATCGCGAACGCGGGTACTTCATCGAACCCACCCTGATCAGCGGACTGTCCAACACCTCGACCGTGGCCCAGGAGGAGATCTTCGGCCCCGTGCTGGTGGTGATCCCGCACGACGGCGACGACGACGCCATCCGGCTGGCCAACGAATCGCCCTACGGGCTCTCGGGCGAGGTGTGGGGCACCGACCAGGCGCGAATCGACCACGTGGTCAACGGTGTTCGGACCGGAACCCTCGGCGTCAACGGCGGCATCTGGTACAGCGCCGACGCCCCGTTCGGCGGCTACAAGCAGTCCGGCATCGGCCGCGAACTCGGTGTGGCCGGATTCGAGGAATACCTCGAAACCAAGCTGATCGCCACCGCGCAGAAATAGACAGCACGCGACCTCGTCGCGACATACCGGAGGAGAACACAACTCATGGCTCGTTTCACCGATCGCGTCGCGATCGTCACCGGCGCGGCGCAGGGCATCGGCGCCGAATACGCGAAGGCACTGGCCGGCGAGGGCGCCACCGTCGTCGTCGCGGATCTCAACGCGGACAAGGGAAAACAGGTCGCCGAGGAGATCAGCAGCGGTGGCGGCACCGCGGTCTTCCATCCCGTCGACGTCTCCGATCCGGAATCGGTCACCACGCTGGCCGACTACACGCAGAACGAATTCGGCGCGATCAACCATCTGGTCAACAACGCCGCCATCTACGGCGGGATGAAGCTGGACCTGCTGCTGACCGTGCCGTGGGACTACTACAAGAAGTTCATGAGCGTGAATCTCGACGGCGCGCTGAACATGACCCGCGCGGTGTGGCAGCACATGTCGAAGGGCGGCGGCGGGTCCATCGTGAACCAGTCCTCCACGGCCGCATGGGTGTATTCGAACTTCTACGGCCTCGCCAAGGCCGGGGTCAACAGCCTCACCCAGCAGCTGGCGGTCGAACTCGGCGGATCCAACATCCGGATCAACGCCATCGCGCCGGGGCCGATCAACACCGAGGCGACGCAGACCGTCACCCCCGGCTCGATCGTGAACGACATGGTGAACCGCCTGCCGCTCAAGCGGATCGGCACCCCGCAGGATCTGGTGGGCGCGTGCCTGTATCTGCTGTCCGACGACGCGGCGTGGGTCACCGGGCACATCCTCAACGTCGACGGTGGGCAGATCATCCGGTAACGAGCGCGCGCGACGCCCGTCCCGTCACGGGGCGGGCGGCTGGGCAAGATCGTGTGAATCGAGCTCGGCCGCAGCGCCTTCCGCGCTCAGCGGCCCGCGCCGTCGCGGCGGACGGTGACCGGTTCGGCCAAGCGATTCTCATCGCAGTCCCGTTGCAAGGTTTCCAGGGTTTCGTCCAGCCCCGGTCCCAGCCGACGGCCGGGTGTGAACGTGGCCGGTAGGTGGCGCATGCCCTGGATCACGCCGATCGTGTCGTAATGCACCGCGCCGCCGGGATCGCATCGGAAATCCGGCAGCCGATCGAGCACCGCGACCAGCATGCGTTTGAATACCGTGCGCGCCACATTGGATCCGATGCAGCGGTGCACCCCCAGGCCGAAGCTGAAGTGCCGGTTGCCTTTCCGGTCCAGATCGAGAGTGTTGGGATCCGGGAACAATTCCGGATCGCGATTGGCCATCGCCCACGACAGCCACAGCCGCTCCCCCTCCTCGAGCCGGATGCCCGCGTATTCGCAGTCCGCGGCGATGGTGCGGCCGTCGCCGGGCGCGGGAGTGAAGTAGCGCAGGAATTCCTCGGTCGCCGAGTTCAACAGCAACTCGCGTTCCGCGCTCAGGATCGCTCGCTGATCCGGATGATCGGAGAGCCATTCCAGCGCATGGGCGGTCAGTGCGGTGGTGGTGTCGAAGCCGCCGCCGATGAGCAGGCCCAGCATGCCCAGCAGTTCGATATCCGGCGGCGCGGTCCCATCGATCTCGAGCCGGGTCAGCGCCTCGATGATTCCCGGGCGCGGATTCTCCCGCACTTCCGTGAGGTTGATCAGCAGATCCAGTCCCATCGCCTCGTGCTGACGCCGAACCCGTTCGATATCGGGGGAATTGGGCGGGGTGTAGACCGAGGCGTGCGCGGGTTCGCAGTACAGCTGCCATTTGCACAGCGGTATGCCCAGCATCGCCAGGGTGAGGACGGCGGGCACGATATTGGCCAGATCGTCGACGAAATCGATGCGCCCGCTCTCGATCCGATCGTCGAGGCTCGCCCGGACCACCTCGTCGACGAACGGGACCCAGCGCTGCACCGCGGCGGGCGACAGATACGGATTGAGCGCCTGGCGCCACAGCCGCTGTTCGGGCGGATCCATTTCGAGGATGCCGTTGCGGATGGCGTTCCCGGTCTCGGGAAACGGAATGGTGATGCCGCGATAGCCGCGGCGCTCCCCGTTCGGATCGTGGTCGCTCGACACGTTTTCCGACCGCGCGAGGCTGAACACCTCCCGGCTGCCGGCCGCCACCCAGTGGCCGCCGTAGGTCGGCGACCAGGCCAGCGGGCACTGCCGGTGCATATCGGTGGTGATCGCGTCGAAGTTGTCGCGGTACTGCGGCGCATGGCGATCGAAGTCGTAGCGCGGCTGTCTGTGGTCGTCGGCGTGCACGGTCACGATGCTGTCCTCTCGGGCGTCCCCGGTCTCAGGCTCCGACTTATCAGAATAGTGGGGACGGCAATATTGCTCTCCAAATTTGAGAATGATATTTCGGGCAAACTCGACGTCATGGGTATGCGCTACAGTGGCTCGCCGATACGATTCACAGCAGGGACGGGGGCACGGTCGATGTCGATACCGACCACGACACAGCGCATTTCGACGAGCCGGGTGCGGTAGGCGATGGCCAGCGACGATCGCCCGGATTCCCCGCAGCAGCCGCCGTCCGGTGAGCCGGGCCCACCCCCGGCGCCGCCGACCCGGGCCTACCCCGGTGGCGTGCCGGATTCCAGCGCGCAGCCCGGCGGCCCCGTGCCACAGCAACCGGCTCCGCCCACCCAGGCCTATCCGGGACAGCCCGCCCCGCCGACCCAGGCCTACCCCGGGCAACAGGCGCCGCCGACCCAGGCCTACCCCGGCGGGCAACCGGGCCCGCCGCCCGGGTCCGAGGATCCCACCGTGCATGCGGGGCAGGGATATCCCGCCGGAGTGCCGTATCCGGGCGATCCGAATCAGCCCCCGATGTACGGGCAGGCATATCCGCCGGGCGGCTATCCGGAAGGCGGCTATCCGGGCGGGCAATCGTATGCGCAGCCGTATCCCGATCCTCAATACGGTGGGCAACCCTACCCGTATCCTGGTGCGCCGCAGCAGAATTCGGGTGGCGGCAAGGTGCTGGCGATCGTCGCGGCAGTGGTCGCGGCGGTCCTCGTGCTGGGCGCGGTCGTCGCGGTGATCGTGGTACACAACCACAACAAGAACAGCGATACCGATGCGGCCGCCCAGCAGTCGACGACCACCCGCCCCTCGCCGACGTATTCGACCTCGACCGCACCCACGACCCGCGAGACCACCCGCTACGCTCCCCCGCCACCTCCGGCCACACCGGCCGACGTCTGGATCGCCGCGGGCTACGACGCCGACACCGGCAAGGTGACCTGGGCGCGCAGCACGGTCAGCTCCGACGACGCCACCAACCAGGTCCAAACCCGTTGCCCCGGTTGCGCGCAGCCGGCGGCGTGGGCGCGCAACGCCTGCGTCGCGGTGGTCGTCGGCCAGAACAACGGCTGGGCCTCCACCTGGGGCACCACGGCGGAAGAGGCCGAATCCAAGGCCGTCACCAGCGCACAGGACAACTACGGGGTTACGGGGCCGTTCAACAAATGGTCCAAATGCGCGACGGAGTAGAACACCGCGGCGAAGAACTCCGGAGCGCTCCGGGCATCGTCGACCGGAGCGCCGCGACCGGCCCGCCGCGCGCAGCGGCGCCGGCCCGTCGGCGTGTGCACTGACTCCCCCTCCTCGCCAGTGAACACGTTGTGTCCCAACGTGTACTCACGTAGACGTCCATGACGGTGTCATGAACGCTGGTATATGTCAATCGTCGGCTCATGTACTGTTGTCGAATCCGCCTCTACTCGGAGGGAGGGCCTTGAACGAGGACCCGACCACTACGCCGCGCGCCGACGGTGAGCCGACCGAGCTGGCGGCCAAGATCAATCGCCTGCTCGCGGTGATGCACCCACCGTCCGAGCCGCCGTTGTCGAATGTTGCTGCCGCCGAGGCGATTACGAAGGCGACCGGCACCTCGATCAGCGCGGCCTATCTGTGGCAGTTGCGGTCGGGGGTGAAGTCGAATCCGACGGTCGCCCACCTCCGGGCGATCGCCAAGTTCTTCGGAGTGCCCGCGTCGTATCTGCTCGACAACGGCACCGATGCGGCGCTCGACTCGCAGCTGAGCCTGTTACAGGCTATGAAGGATGCGGGCGTGCGGAATCTGGCATTGCGAGCGTCGGGGCTGACACCGCGAACTCTGTCCAGTATCGCGTCGATCGTGGACCGCGCGCGGGAGTTGGAGAATCTGCCCCCGGTCGACGGGGACGAACGGGAAGACCAGGACGGACCGTAACCATGGGGGCATCGGCCAGGCGGATCAAGAAGGTGCTCGACCGATTGCCGGTGCCGGAACCCTGGGATCGCACTCGCTTCGTGGCCGCGGTGGCCGCCGCCCGCGGGCGCCCGATCACCCTGATTCCGATGGCCATGCACGACGTGATCGACACCCCGTGCGGGCTGTGGCTGGTCCGCGAGGACGACGACGTGATCATCCACGAGGACGCCACCTCGGAGTACCACATCGACCAGATCGTCTGCCACGAGATCGGGCATATGGTGCTCGGCCACGACCGCGGAACATCCGGCGGCGGATGCGATTCCACCCTGGGCGCGATGCTGCCCGATATCGACCCGGCCACCGTGCGCGCGGTCCTGGGCCGGTCCGGATACGGCAGCGGACCCGAACGGGAGGCCGAACTGTTCGCCAGCCTGGTGATGGTCTCGGCGACCGCCGGTCGCCGCGGGCAGAGCCTGCGCAACGTGCTGTTCGAGGGGCGATGACCTCGTCGGTGCCGGTGGTGATCGCCTGGCCGGTCATCGTCGCGACTGTACTGGTGGTGGCGGCGCGGTGGGGGTGGTTCGACGACACCGCGGCCGAACGGTATCTCAACGCGACGCTGACGATCATCGCGGCGACCCAGGTGCTGCGCGAGGACGTGGCACAGCGTGCGATCGTCGCCGTCCTGCCCACGACCGTGACCACGGTGCAACAGATTTCGTTGTGCACCATCGTCGTCTCGATCGCACCGTTCCTGTGCGTCATCGATCTGCTGTCCGGTCGCGCCGCCGGGGACGTGCGCAGCCGGCCATGGCGGTATCACCTGATCGCGGCGGCGCTGTCGATCGCGATCCTGGCCGCCGGAACCCGCGCCCGCCACGAGCAGCGCCCGGTCGAGGTGTCGGGCGGCTGGGCCGAAGTGCTGGTCTGGCTGGCCTTCTCGATTCTGCCGCTGTTTCTCGCGGTCCGGATGATCGCTCGCTGCTGGTCGGAATATCGCCAGCACGGCGTCACCCGCGGTGAGAAGGTGGTCCTCGCGGGAATAGCGCTGGCCGGGGCGGCGATCGGAGTGACCACGGCGATCGCGACCGGGCTGGCGCTGGTGCAGCAGATCGGCGTGCTGGATTCGGTGGATTACCGCCTGCGCACCAACTCCCGCAATTTCTTCTGGATCGCGACGGTGATCGCGATCGTCTCCTCGGCACCGGTCGTCGAAGCCCTGCTCGGGGTGGCGGGTTTCGACGCCACCGGCCGGCGGTGGCGGCGGCTGCGACCGCTGTGGGAGTCGATGACGACGATGTTCCCCGACAGCCGGCTGCCGATGGACCCGGGTTCGCGCCGGATAACCCGGCTGCGCCTGCACCGCACCACGGTCGAGATCCGCGACGCGATCCTCGAACTGCGTCCCTACTGTGCCGATGTGGACCCGGCGGAGTTCGCGAATTTCGCCGCGGCCGAACGTATTCCGCCGCGCGATGCCGAACCGGCCGGGTATGCCCTGCAGTTGGCGCTCGCCGCCCGCGAACGCTCCCGCACCGGTGATCCGCCCGGCGGTGCCGCGGCGACGCCGGTCTCGGATTCGGCCACCCTGGACGACGAGGTGGACGAACTGCTCCGCGTCGCCCGGTGGTGGCCCGCCGCCACCCGCTTCGCCGACCGCCCCCGCCCCCTCCCCCGCGCCGCGCAGGAAGCAGAGAACGCCTGATGACCGTCCGCACCGACACCACGTCCACCCACACGCTGCCACATCCGCCGTGGCGACTGCCGCTGCTCGGCGACGTGCTGACCACCGATTTCGCGAAACCGTGCCAACGGCTGGCGGAACAGGGCCGCGAGCTCGGCCCGGTCTTCGAGCAGAAGTTGTTCGGCTATCCGGCGATCATCGTCACCGGCGCCGAGGCCATCGACGAAGTCAACGACGAGCGGGTGTGGGAGAAACACATCGGCCATTCGCTGATGAAATTGCGTCCCCTGGCCGGTGACGGACTGTTCACCGCATTCAACCGGGAACCCAATTGGTCCAAGGCGCACAACATTCTGCTGCCGGCGTTCACCAAGACGGCGATGGCGAACTACCACACCACGATCGTCGCCGTGGTGGACGAATTGGTCGCCGGGTGGGCCACGGAATCGTCCTGGATCGACATTCCCGCCGCGACGAATACGCTGACCTTCGAAATCATCTCGCGCGCCGGGTTCTCGCATTCGTTCGGCACCCTGACCGATTCCGCGGCCGACCCGTTCGTCGCGGCGATGGTCCGCGAGCTGACCTACGCCAATCGCCGCACCGACGTCATGCCGTGGTTCGAGCGCCTGTTCCGCCGCGCGGAATACCGCCGCCACCGCGCGGATCTGGCACATGCGCACGGCGTGGTCGACGCGATCATCGAGGCGCGGCGAGCACAGCCGCACGACGTGTCCGAGGACATTCTGGATCTGCTCATCGACGGCGTGGATCCCGATACCGGAGAGCGGCTGGACGCCACCAACATCCGCAATCAGATCCTCACCTTCCTCATCGCCGGTAGCGAAACGTCCGCCAACACCATCGCTTTCGCGCTGCACTATCTGGCCACCCACCCGGACGTGGCACAGAAGGTGCGAGCCGAGATCGACGAGCGATGGCCCGCGCCGGACGCGCCCGCCATCGGCTTCGAGGAGGTGGCGAAGTTGCGCGGTCTGCGCCGGGTGGTCGACGAGACACTGCGGCTCTGGCCGACCGCGCCCGGCTACTTCCGCCGCGCCAAACAGGACACCACCCTGTGCTCCGGTCGCTATCGGATCGCGGCCAAGGACTGGGTCCTGGTGTTGCTGCAGGCCGCGCACCGCGATCCGGCGTGGGGGCCCGACGCCGAGGAATTCGATCCGGACCGCTTCCTGCCGGACAACATCCGCGGTGCGGGACCGCGCGTGTACAAACCGTTCGGCACCGGTCCCCGCGCCTGCATCGGCCGGCAGTTCGCGCTGCACGAAACGATGGTCGCCCTGGCCGCGATCCTGCACCGCTTCGAACTGGAACCCGAACCCGGCTACCGGCTGGACGTGCGCGAAACGCTGACCCTCAAACCCGCCGGGCTGCGCCTGCGCCCGCACCCGCGCCGGTAGGCGCGCCCTCCCAGCGACGGGAATAGCTGGACTCGGTCACGAACCTATGCTTCCGGCGAACGCCTGTCGCAGCGCGAACTCGGCGGCGACGCGGGGCCAGGCAGGCTGTGGCGGAAGGTGGGTCATGACCGAGTCGGTGAGTTTGCCCCGGGTGACCGACGCACCGCTGTTGAACGCGGCCGTCAGCCGCCTGGAGAAGGTGCTGGAGGCGCTGCTCAACGGCCTCGGCGACGGCAACGCCAAGAAGGTCGTGATGGCCAGTCTCGCCGCGACGGACAAACCGACCGCGACGATCACCGGCGAGATGGTCGCCGATTACGGCGATCGGCAGAAGAAGATCCGGAAATACAACGAGGAGTGGAACTCGCTGGACACCATGATGTCCGATATCGCCGAGAATTCGGCCGGCATCGCCAACGAGACCCGCGCCGCGGTCAAACAACTCGAAACCGATATCACCGGAATTCTGAACGGTGTCGCCCCGCATCCCAGTGTGGCCCTGCAATTGTCCTTGATCGACAAGATCGACAAGGCGGTCGAACACGCCGATCTCGTCGTCTCCCAGGCGCACAAACTCCACGACGAGAACTCCACGCGAATTCCCACCCAGCCCCAGGGCAGCGGCGGTGGCGGCGACTACGGCCCCGTGCCGAGCACCTATGTGCCGCCGAACAGCAGTGGCAGCTACGACCGCCAATACACCCAGCCGGTGAGCTCGAGCGGCGGCGGGCCCGGCCGTCATCTCGACGATCAGGAACTCGCGTACTACATCGGAAAGGCGCTGGACCGCCTCGGAATCACCGATCCCGCTGCCCGCGCGCGGTGGACCGAGGGTTATCTGACGCTGATCAAGCGGGAATCGAGCGGCAACACCGGCTCCATCAACACGACGGACTCCAACGCCGCCGCCGGCCATCCGTCACAGGGCCTCACCCAGACCATTCCGAGCACCTTCGAGGCGTATCACGTCGCCGGAACCTCCTCCGACATCACCGATCCGGAGGCGAATATCGCGGCGAGCATGAACTACGTGATGGACCGCTATCACGTCTCACGGGACGGCTCGAATCTGACGTCGAACGTGCAGCAGGCCGACGCCGGTCGTCCCGCCAAGGGGTACTGACGAGAAACCGCGGCCTCAGGGCACGATGACGGCACGCCCGCGCAATGTCCCGGCCGCGAGTCGCCGATATGCCTCGGGCGCGTCGTCGAGTGCGAACCGTTCGACGGCGATGTCGAGGACGCCCTCGTGCGCCAGGTCGATCAGTTCGATCAGCTCGCTGCGCGCACCCCAATACGGGGCGGTCGCCGTCGCCTCGTACGGGCTGACGCCGAAACCGATGCGCGCCGCGGACTTTCCGTCACCGATACCGACGATGGTCACATCGGAATCCACGCCGGCGACGGCCATCGCGATATCGATGGTCGGCTGATATCCGACGAAATCGAGCACCAGGCTCGCACCCGCCGCGCCGGTGATCTTGCGGACGTTGTCGGCGGCCTGGGAATTCGACAGCACCGCCTCGTGGGCGCCGACCGATTTCGCGAATTCGAGTTTGTCGTCGCTGACGTCCAGCGCGACGACGCGTGCCGGGGACAGGTGACGCAACAATTGGATCGCCACATGGCCCAGTCCGCCACTGCCGATGACGACGGCCCAGGACCCGGGGCGCAGCTTCGACAGCGACCGTTTGATCGCGTGATACGGGGTGAGACCGGCGTCGGTCAGCGGAACGGTCGCCACCGGATCCAGATCCCCGATCGGCACGAGATGGCGGGAGGAATCGACGATCAGGTATTCGGCGATGGCTCCCGGCGCCCCGAGGCCGGGCGGATAGATGCCCAGTTCGGCCGCGCGGGAACAGTAGTTCTCCAGACCCTGCGCGCAGAACCAGCAGGTACCGCAGCCCCACGGCCCGTACACCACCACGCTGGTGCCCAGATCCAGGCCGCGCACACCGTCGCCCAGCGCGGCGACCGTCCCGGCGCCCTCGTGTCCGAGGGTCAGCGGCAGTGGATAGGTGAACGCTTCCGCGGGCAGCGACATCACGAAATCGTCGGAATGGCAGACCCCGGCCGCGGTGACCTTCAGCAGCACCTCACCCGGCCCGGGCTCGGGAGTGGGAATCTCGCGGACTTCCGGTTCGGCACCGACGGTGACGTACTGCAGAGCCTTCATAGCGCTTTTCCTCTCGGTCGAGCAGCTGGGGTCGCGATCGTTCACACCGGCCTGGCAACCTCCAGGCTAATGTGCACCCGCCGCTCCGGACGTCCGGCGCGCTACTGCTTGGAGTAGTCGGTGCTCAACCACCGTTCGGGGCGCATGCGGATCACCACCGAATCCGGGCCGAGGTTCTGCTCGGCGAATTGCGCGCCTTCCTCCGGTCCCAGATAGCGCACCGCGATCGCGCGGGCGACCTCGGGCGACGCCGCGTCGATCGAGGTGACCGAGCCCTCCGCGGTGACGTACCGGTACGGCGGCTGTTCCACCTGCGCGGTGATCGAGAACCGCCCCGCCGCGCGGATGAGCCTCTCCTTCACCGTCCCGGCGTCGGTCCACACCACCACTTCACCGCCCGGCTCGTAGCCGTACCAGATCGGCACCGCCAGCGGCGCCCGGTCGGGGCGCTCCACGGCGATCACCCCCACGTGCAATTCGGCGAGGAACTTCTCCCGTTCGGTCCGCGTCATGGTCGGCATCGATGGTCCTTTCGCGAGTCGGGTCTCTGCTCGCGACAACCCGGGGTGACCGCGGTCCTATTCCGAACCCCGGATGCGCAACGGCGGGGCGGCGTGGCGGCGGAAGGGCGACTTCTCTGGCATATATGAGGCGGCATCGCTCGTGAGACACTCATGCTGACCTGTCTCGATCCGAGACAACGCGGACCGAAGGGATCCTGTCCGGCGATGCGAACCACCGACGTCGATCGGCTCGCGGGTGGGGTGCGACGCACCGTCGCCGTGGCCACGCCCGGACTGCGCGCGGAGGGGATGAGATGAGCGTCCCGCTGTTCGTCGGCCTCACCACCGTCGACCTCTCCTACGCCGTCGACGCCTATCCGGGCGAGGACACCAAAACCCGTGCGCGCGAGCAATTTCTGGGCGCCGGTGGACCGGCCGCCAATGCCGCGGTGGCCTGCGCGATCCTGACCGGCGGCGCCCGGCTGCTCACCGCCGTCGGGCAACATCCGCTCACCGCGCTGATCCGCGACGATCTGCGGTCCCACGGTGTCGAACTCGTCGACACGACACCGCGGCGTACCGACCCGCCGCCGATCTCCTCCATCGTCGTCGCGGCCGCTGCCGGGACGAGAACCGTTGTCTCGCTGGATGGTTCGGGCATCGCGGCGTCATTCGACGACGAATGCGCGGCCCTCGTCCAGGACGCCTCGGTGGTGCTCGTCGACGGGCATCACCTCGAACTGGCCCTCGGCATCGCGCGAGTGGCGCGTGATGCGGGAATTCCGGTGGTGCTCGACGGGGGGCGCTGGAAGCCGGAACACGCGGAGTTGCTGCCGCTGGTCGACATCGCCATCTGCTCGGCCTCGTTCGCGCCGCCGGGCGCCCAGGATGTGTTCGACCACCTGCACCGGATCGGGGTCCGCGCGGTCGCCGTCACGCGCGGGCAGCAACCGATCGTGTACTCCGCCAACGGTTTTCGCGGCGAGATCGCGGTGGGTGACGTGGACGGCGCGGATACGCTCGGCGCCGGGGACATCCTGCACGGCGCGTTCTGCGCGTACCACTCGCGCGGCCACGACTTCGTCGACGCGCTGACCCGCGCCGCCGCGGTCGCCACCCTGTCGTGCCGGTTCTTCGGCACTCGCGCGTGGGGAGACCGGCTCGATGAGTTGGCCGAATGAGGTGCCCGGGCCGCACTCGAGTCGCACGAACGAATCGGCCGGACAGGCTCATCGAACCGGGCGGATACGGTAGCCGCCGCGGACCGCGCGCAGCACGAGATCGGCGCGGTCCGCGGTCTGCGCGATGAGACGCGCATTCGGCAGGTCACTGCCGGCGACCATGGCCTGGGCGCGATCCGGTGATTTCCCGCCGCGCCGATGCCGGCGCAGCAGGCGCTGTTCGATGACCGATTCCTCGACATCGAGGTACCAGACCTCGTCGAGATATTCGCGCACCTCACCCCACCCCGGCCGATCCAGCAGCAGGTAGTTCCCTTCCACGATCGCGACCCGTTCGCCGGTGAAGGTCACGGCATCGGGGATCGGGTCGTGGCGGGCCCGGTCATAGACCGGCCACGGCACCGGCACGCCGATCGCACTGTCGCGCAGTCTCCGAAGCCGCGCGACGAACGCCGCCACATCGAAGGTATCGGGCTGCCCTTTGCGACCGAGCGCGCCGGAGTCACGCAGCTCCGCCGAGCTCCGATGAAATCCGTCCATCCCCGCCACCTCGCCGGGGACTCCCAGACTCCGCACCGCATCCGCCAAACTCCGTGCCAACGTGGACTTTCCGGCACCCGGCGGTCCGGCGACACCCACCAGGTAGCGGCGCCCGCCCGCGTCATCCGCCGCCCGGACGATCCGCGCCGCCAGCTCACCCGGGCCCAGCACCTCGGCCGTCACCGGACACCTCCTGCACCGCGCGGCCGATCTCGCTTCCCTGTCGGCGAGCACCGATCGACCACCACCTCCCGCCTCACTCGACCAGGATCACGATCAAACGCCTGGGCCCGTGCACACCCTGCACACGGGTCATCTCGATATCCACGGTGGCCGACGGACCGCTGATCCAGGTCGTCGGGCGGCGCGGGTCGAGACGCGGAACGACCTCCGGCAGTGCGGTTTTCACCTGTTCGGCGTGGACCACGCAGACGTGACAGTCCGGGACGAGGGTGGGCGCGCGGCGGCCCTGACCGGCATCACCGTCGAGGACGATGGTGCCCGATTGCGCGATCGCCGCGGCGCAGGTGGTCACGACCGCGTCGACCTCGTCCAGTTCGCGCGTCGTCAGCGGCGGATCGTCGGTCACGACACGATGCTCGGAACGGTCCGCCCACAGGGCCGTCCAGATGTCCGGCAGTCCGGGCGGCGTCAGCACCACCCGCGCCGACGCGTTCCGCAGTTCCCGGTCCACGGTCGCGGCGACCCCCGCCAGGGTGGTCCGATGCACCTGTGCGCCATAGCGTTCCAGTCGCTGTTCGAACAGCTCCAGGATCGCGCCACGATCGTCGGGGTCCACTCCCGGCGCGGTCCGCAGATAGTCGCGCGGCACGGTGACCGCCTCCGCCGGTTCGCCGATGGCCTCGCGGACGCGTCGCAGAATCGTCTCGCGCGCATTCACGAGCGGCTCCCGTCGTCGGCGCTCCCGTGCGGAGGCCCGTCGTCGTGGCGGCCGCCCTCGGTGCGCGCCCACCAGCGGCGAAACGATTCGGCAGGGATGTCGGGTACCCGCCGGCTGTCGGTCCACCCGCCCAGCGGACCGGGCAGATGCCACTTCGGGACCGCGATGCCGATACGCGCCGCCGAGCGCACGGCCGCGCCCCACAGCGCCGGATGACTCATGAATCCCGCCATCGCGTCGAACGCCGCCCGTTCGACCCGATGCTTCACCGCCGCCTCCCCCTCGGCCACCCGGTGACGCAGGGCCAGCAGATTCCCGGTGATATCGATGCGGACCGGACAGACGTCGTCGCAGGCCCCGCACAACGCCGACGCGTACGGCAACGAGGCGGTCTGCGGATCGTCGGCGCCCTTCAGCAACGGGTTGAGGATGGCGCCGATCGGCCCCGGATAGACCGAACCGTAGGCCTGCCCGCCGGTGCGTTCGTACACCGGGCAGATATTCATACACGCGCCACAGCGGATGCAGCGCAACGCTTCCCGCCCGAGTTCGTCGCGCAGCGCGCGGGTTCGGCCGTTGTCCACCAGGACCAGGTGAAAGGCCGAGGGCCCGTCCTGGGCGGTGACACCGGTCCAGGTCGACACATACGGCGACATCCGCTCCCCGGTCGCGCTGCGGGCCAGCAACTCCAGGTAGATCTCCAGATCGCGCCAGCTCGGAATCACCTTCTCGATGCCGGCCACCGTGATCAGCGTCTCCGGCAGGGTCAGGCACATCCGCCCGTTGCCCTCCGACTCCACCATCACCACCGTTCCGCTCTCGGCGACAAGGAAATTCGCGCCGGTGATGCCGACCTTCGCGCGCAGGAACTTCTCCCGCAGATGCAGCCGCGACGCATCGGCGAGCGCCTGCGGATCGTCGGTCAGATCGTCCGGCGCGGGACGGCCGTGCTTGCCCATCTCGCGGCGGAAGATGTCGCGAATCTGGCTGCGGTTCAGGTGCATCGACGGCACCACGATATGGGAGGGCAGATCGTCGCCCAGTTGCAGGATGATCTCGGCGAGATCGGTTTCGCGGGTGTCGATTCCGGCCGCCGCCAGCGCCTCGTCCAGGCCGATCTCCTCCGACAGCATGGATTTGGCCTTGACGATCTCCTTCTCGCCGGTCGCCCGGACCAATGCGGTGACGACGGCGTTGGCCTCGGCGGCGTCGGTCGCCCAATGCACCACTCCCCCGGCGCCTTCCACCGCGTCGGCCAGCCGCTCCAGATAGATGTCGAGACGGCGCAGCACGTCGTCCTTGACCGCGGCCGCGGCGGTGCGCAGTTCCTGCCAGTCCGGCCGTTCCGCCACCAGGGCATCACGCTTGGCGCGGATGGTGTGAGTGGCACGGCGCACGTTGGCGCGCAATTGGTCGTCGGCGGTCGCGGCCCGCGCGGCCTGCGGGAACGGCGGCCAGCCCACGAAACTTTCGGTCACGAGCGGGCTCCCGCGACCACCGGCAGCCCGGGCATCGGCCCGTCGGCCGTCGTGCGCGCCAGGATTTCCACCAGATGCAGATCGCGCACCGCGGTCGCGTCGGCGGCGAGGCGCCCGCCGATGTTCATCAGGCACGAATTGTCCACGGCGGTCACCACACTCGCGCCCGTCTCGCGCACGTGCGCTGCCTTGTCGGCGTTCATCGCGCCGGAGGCGGCGGCATTCTTCACCGAGAAGGTGCCACCGAATCCGCAGCATTCGTCGGCCGCGGGCAGATCGACCAGATCCAGTCCGGCCACCGCACGCAACAAGCGGTACGGGCGGTCGCCGATGCGCTGCACGCGCAGCGAATGGCAGGTCGGATGGTAGGTCACCCGATGCGGGAAATAGGCGCCCACGTCGACGACACCCAGATCGTCGGTGAGGAATTCGGTCAACTCCCGGATTCTGGGAACCAGCGCCTCGGCCTCGCGGGCCAGCGCGGCGTCGCCGACCTGCTCGGCCACCACCCGGTAGAACTCGCCGGGCGCCGCACCACACGAGGCCGACGGCACCACGATCCGGTCGTATTCACCGAACACGGAGACGAAATGCCGGGCCATCTTCGCGGTGTCGGCCCGATAGCCGGTGTTGGCATGCATTTGGCCGCAACAACTCTGGGCCATCGGGAAGTCGACCTCGACGCCGAGCCGGCGCAGCAACGCCACCGCCGCCCGGCCGGTTCCCGGATACATGACGTCGTTGACACAGGTGATGAACAATGCCGTACGCGCCGACATGCGGCCCCTCTCGTCACCGATGCCGCGGGCCGGGCACTGTTCTCGAGCGGCACCTCGATACGGATACTGGCGGACGATCCCGGCCAGAATACGCCGCACGCACCGCGGCGAGGCGGATCTGCGGGCCGTGTGGGCCCTGCGGATTCGCCTCGCCGGCATTCGTCAACTCACCGCATCCGCTCCGGTGAGCGGCGGCGGTCCGGAATCGAGTTCGGCCACTTCGGCATCGGTGAGCAGCCGGGACCGGATCAGGAACCGCACCCCCTCGGGGGCTTCGAGCGAGAATCCGCTCCCCCGCCCGGGGACCACGTCGACGGTCAGATAGGTGTGCTTCCAGTACTCGTACTGATCGGCGCTCATCCAGAACGGGGTATCGGCGCCGACCCGGCCGAGCAGCACATCCGAGGCGCCCACGCGGAATTCCCCGCGCGGGAAGCACATCGGCGCGCTGCCGTCGCAACACCCGCCGGACTGATGGAACATGACCGGCCCGTGCTGGCGAATCAAGTTGTCCAGCAACGTCTGCGCGGCCTCGGTCAGGTCGACGCGGGTACCCATCAGAAGAAGCCGAGTTTGTTCGGCGAGTAGCTCACCAGCAGGTTCTTGGTCTGCTGGTAGTGATCGAGCATCATGCGGTGGTTCTCGCGGCCGATACCGGACTTCTTGTAGCCGCCGAAGGCCGCATGCGCCGGGTAGGCGTGGTAGCAGTTGGTCCACACCCGGCCGGCCTTGATGCCGCGGCCCAGGCGGTAGGCGGTGTTGCCGTCGCGGCTCCACACGCCCGCGCCGAGCCCGTAGAGGGTGTCGTTGGCGATCGCCAGCGCCTCCTCGGTCGAATCGAAGGTGGTCACGGCGACGACCGGGCCGAAGATCTCCTCCTGGAACACCCGCATGTCGTTGGTGCCCTTCAGCACCGTCGGCTCGACGTAGAAACCGTTCGGCAGGCCGTCGACCTTGCGCTGGCTGCCGCCGGTGAGCACCTCGGCGCCTTCTTTGCGCCCGATGTCGATGTAGGACAGGATCTTTTCGTACTGGTCGTTGCTCGCCTGGGCGCCGATCATGGTCTCGCTGTCGAGCGGGTTGCCGCTGACGATGGCCTTGGTCCGCTCCAGGCAGCGCGTCATGAACTCGTCGTAGATGGAGGAGTGGATCAGCGCGCGCGACGGGCAGGTGCACACCTCGCCCTGGTTCAGCGCGAACATCACGAAGCCCTCGACCGCCTTGTCCAGGAACGCGTCGTCGGCGGCCAGCACATCGGGCAGGAAGATGTTGGGGCTCTTGCCGCCCAGTTCGAGGGTGACGGGGATGATGTTCTCGCTGGCGTACTGCATGATCAGCCGGCCGGTGGTCGTCTCACCGGTGAACGCCACCTTCGCCACACGCGGGCTCGACGCCAGCGGCTTACCGGTTTCGACGCCGAAACCGTTGACCACGTTGAGAACTCCCGGCGGCAGCAGATCGGCGATCAGCTCGACCACCTTCATGATGGAGGCCGGGGTCTGCTCGGCGGGCTTGAGCACCACCGCGTTTCCCGCGGCCAGTGCCGGCGCCAGCTTCCAGGTCGCCATCAGGATCGGGAAGTTCCACGGGATGATCTGACCGACCACACCCAGCGGCTCGTGGAAGTGGTAGGCGATGGTGTCGGCGTCGATCTCGCTGACGCCGCCCTCCTGGGCGCGGATGGCGCCGGCGAAGTAGCGGAAGTGGTCCACGGCCAGCGGCAGGTCGGCGGCCAGGGTTTCGCGCACCGGCTTGCCGTTGTCCCAGGTTTCGGCGACGGCCAGCTGGTCGAGATTCGCCTCGATCCGGTCGGCGATCTTGTTCAGGATGTTGGCGCGATCGGCGGCCGAGGTCGCGCCCCACGCGTCGGCGGCACCGTGCGCGGCATCCAACGCCAATTCCACGTCGGCGGCGGAGGATCGGGCCACCTCACAGAAGGTTTCCCCGTCGACCGGCGACGGATTCTCGAAGTATCTGCCCTCGACCGGTGCCGTCCATTCGCCACCGATGAAGTTGTCGTAGCGGTCGGCGTAGGAGACGATGCTGCCTTCGGCGCCGGGCTTGGCGTAGATCATGACGGGTGCTCCTCGATGAGTCACGAAGGGTCGCATCACGACAGGGCTCGCCGTGATGTGGACCACTATGAGCCGCGAGGGTTGGCACAAGGTTGAACGCGGACGAGCGCGTCGCGATCAGCTCCGCAGGGCGCTGTGCAGACGCGCGGCGGCCACCGCGCGGCGCGCGTCGCGGGCGGGCAGCAGCCGCAGCGCGTGTTCGTGGATCTCGATGTCACCGGGCGCTTTCGCGCCGTAGTCCAGGGCGTATTCGGCCTCGCCGGCGGACAGGACCGCGGTGCGGATACCGACCTCGAGGTGTTCGCGCCATTCGACGATGCCCGGTGTCTGCGAGCCCGGTAGCAGCGGGCCGCGATACAGCCGCACGGCGGTGGCGGTGTCCCCGGCGGCCAGGGCGGCGAGCATATCGGTGGCATCGCAGGAGACCGGTGTGGTCAGCCGATAGACCCGATTGCTGATATCGCCGCCGGTGGCGCGGCGCAGATGTGAGACGTCGGCCTTGAGCGTGCTGGAACCGGTGGGCCGGTCGCCGTAGACGGCCAGCTGCAACCGTTCCGGTGTGTAGCCGTCGGGTTCGAGGGCGAGCAGGGTGAGGATCTCGAGCAGCCGTCGGCGCAGTCGCAGCGGCCGACCGCCCCTGGTCAGCGCGGCGGCGCCGAGACATTCCAGCCGCACGCCCGCGGCCGTATTCGTCACGCCGCCTTGCAGTTTCGCCTCCACGGCCGCGGTGAGAGACAACACCGTCGACATGGCCAGCGGATGCGAGCGATCCCAGGTGGTGGACAGATCCAGCACACCGAGTTGCCGGCCGTCGGCCGCGCGGATCGGCGCGCAGTAGCAGACCCAGCCGTGCAACGCCTCGACCAGATGTTCGGCGGAGAACACACTGCTCGGGCGGCCGGTGTGCAATGCCAGCGACAGCGCGTTGGTGCCCATATGGTTCTCGTCCCAGCGGCCGCCGGGGGTGAAGCCGACCCGCTCGGCACGCCGCCGCATCACCTGACCGCCGTCGGACCAGAGAATGGTCCCCGCCTCGTCGGTGACGGCGGCGACGAATCCGGCGTCGTGGGTGATGCTGTGCAGCTGATCGGAGAGTTCGGCGATGGGGCCGCGCAGCGGCGAATCGGCCCATGTCGACGCGACATCACCGGCAACCGCGGGCGCGCAGTCGGTGGCCGGATCGACGAACGCTCGCGACCGCACCCAAGACTGCGCCACGTCTGCCCGGGGCTGCGCCGTATCGCCCTCGACGGCCTCGGCATCCGTGGCATCGGACGCGGTGGGACCTGATTCGAGCGAACACACGGCCGGGACGGCCGGAGGATCGTGCGGGCTCGGAACCCAGCGCGCCCACTGCCGTTCCAGTGCCGCGCGTCGCCGCAGCAGAGCACTGTCCTGTCCTGATCGCATCCGCATCTCACCCGTCGCCGCTCGGTCCGCACCGTGCGTTCCGGCGGCGCGTGGGGCCGGGCCGCACATCGTCGGCTCGGCCCCATTGTCCAGCAGGCCGGCTCGCCGCGGGAGCGAAACCGGCCGGTGGGCACCCTCGAAGTCGGCTCAGATGGGCGTCAATTCGAACAGCCGGAACCGGCGCGTGCCCGCCAGACGCTGTTCCATGGTGTATCCGGGCCAGTAGGCCACCGCCCGGGCCCAGGCGTCCTCGCGCTCGGCTCCGCTGAGGTGGCGGACCCGCACCTTGATCCGCCTACCGCCACTGTGGATTTCGGCGTCGGAGGCGGCGGCCAGATTCGCCGACCAGGACGGATGTTCCGGCCGCCCCCAGTTGGACCCGATCAGCAGATACCGCTCGGGCCCGTCCGGTACGTACAGCAGCGATACCGTCCGCGGCAACCCGGATTTACGTCCGCGCACCGTCAGCTCCATCGACGGCAGACCCGCCAGGTCGAGCACGCCGTGCCGGCCGCCGGTGAGCCGGCGGATGACGCGCTCCAGCACGACGACCACCGGACCGGTACGCATCACCCAGGGAATGCGCGCGATCGCGCGTCCCAGGGCCGACAGCGGATTGCCGATACGTGAGCGACGAGCGCGATCCGACATGCCGGCCTACTGCGAGGTCGCGGCGCGCTTGGGCAGTTTCCAGCCCGGCCGGGGGAAGTGGCAGGTGTAGCCGTTCGGATAACGCTGCAGGTAGTCCTGATGCTCCGGCTCGGCCTCCCAGAACTCGGACGCCGGGGTCACCTCGGTGACCACCTTGCCCGGCCACAGCCCGGAGGCGTCCACATCGGCGATCGTGTCCAGCGCGATCGCCTTCTGCTCGTCGTCGAGATAGAAGATCGCGGACCGATAGCTGCTGCCGATGTCGTTACCCTGACGATCCTTCGTCGACGGATCGTGGATCTGGAAGAAGAACTCGAGCAGGGCCCGGTAGTCGGTGCGCGCGGGGTCGTAGACGATCTCCACGGCCTCGGCATGCCCCGGATGGTTGCGATAGGTGGGGTGATCGTTGCGCCCGCCGGTGTATCCGACGCGCGTGGAAATCACACCCGGCTGCTTGCGGATCAGCTCCTCCATGCCCCAGAAGCATCCGCCTGCCAGAATCGCCGTGCGCGTGTCGGTCACGCTTCCTCCTTCGAATCGGGTCCCCGCCCCAAGTCTCGCACCGGTACAACCCCGGTGGGGGCCCGAAAAATCCCGCCGCGGCGGTCGCCTCGCCCGCCTGCTGCCTACCGCATACCCGCTCTCCGAGCGGATTAACGGACTACCCCCGGTCGTGCCCCGCGGTCGACTCGGAACCCGTTGGCGCCGAGCCGATTTCGGTGCGCATCACCACGCGGGTGCCGTCGGCGCCGGTGGTGATCTCGACGTCGCGCACCAGGGCGCGCATGATCGCCAGTCCCCGCCCGCGCACGGGATCCGGAACCTCGGCGCGGGGTTCCCAGCTGCCGTGGTCGACGATGGTCAGGTACAGGTCCGACCCGCTGATCTCCGCACGCAGCCCCACCATGCCGGCGCCCTCGCGGTAACCGTGCTCCACGGCATTCGTGCACGCCTCGTCCACCGCCAGCAACAGATCGTAGATCTGTTCCGAGCCGATTCCCCCGCGCTCGAGCCAGGCCCGCAGATCGTGGCGCACCTCGGCGATCCGGTCGGCCTGCGACAGGAAATTCGCCTCGAAGGGGGCCACCCGTAGCGGGTGCGGCTCGCGTACCGCGGGCCCTGGGGCGTGGTCGCCCGGGGGATCTGGAAATCCGCTCATGTCCTCATTCCGATCGCAACCGATGATCTCCACTCGATGATCTCCTCGGCATCCGCGATACCCCCTTTCCCGCACGCCATGCGGCGCCGTTCGCCTACCTCAGTCGCGCAGCGCCTTCTCCCGCAGCTGTTTGAGCGTTCTGGTCAGGATCCGCGACACCTGCATTTGAGAACAGCCGAGTTCCCGCGCGATCTGCTCCTGCGTCATTCCGCCGAAGAAACGCATGGTCAGCACGTACCGCTCCTTCTCCGGCAGCGCGTCGATGAGCGGCTTCACCGTCAGAGTGTCGTCGATCGCGCCGAAGGTCGGATCCACGGCGCCCAGCGTGTCGAGGATCGCATTCCCGGAACGACTGTCGTCCTCCGAGGTCGGCGTGTCCAGCGATTGGGTCTGGTAGGCGTTGCGGGCGATCAGTGCCTGCGTCACCTCGCCCAGATCGGCGTCCATCTCCTCGGCGATCTCACGCGCCCGCGGCATCCGGCCCAGCCGTTGCGACAGCGTCTCCACGGTCGGTCCCAGCGCGGTCTGGATCTCCTTGATCCGCCGGGGCACGCGCAGCGCCCAGGTGTGATCGCGGAAGTGGCGGCGCACCTCGCCCATCACCGTGGGCACCGCGAAGGCGAGGAACGGCGACCCCTGCGTGGGATCGAACCGATCGACGGCCGCGACCAGGCCGACCCGGGCGATCTGCAGCAGATCCTCGAAGTTCTCGCCGCGGCCGCTGAACTTGCGCGCGATGTGCTCGGCCAGCGGCAGACACCGGTTGATGATTCGCGCGCGCAGCCGGTCGTACTCCGGATCATCCTCGGGCAGGGCGGCGAGCTCGACGAACAGCGGTGCGACGTCGTCGTAACCGTCGGGGTGGCGCGTGGTGCCCGAACCGTTCTCAGTCGACATCGGTTCCGCCACGTGCCCAGCGGAACTCGACGACGGTCGGGTGCCCGCCCACGGATGCGTCGTAGTCCGAACTCTCGGTCTTCACCCACTGGGTCAGCGTCGAGACGATATGCCAGCCGAAACTGTTGGTGTCCGGGCCGCCGGCGGTCGTGGTGACGGCGGCTACTCGCACGTCCATGGTGGTATCGGTCGCACTGAATGTGCAATCGATCACCGATTCGGGGGCGGCGTCCACGATGAGCGCGCTGACCACCTCGTCGACGGCCAGACGGATATCGGTGGCCTCGTCGATACCGAAATCGGCGACCAGAGCGACGGTTTCGGTCAATGCCCGGACCATCATCAATTGCGCCGCATCGGCCGGTACCTGGAATCCGACCGCAGTGGTCCCCGCGTCCGGGGACACTTTCTCGACCATGCCCATTCGTTGCTCCCAAATATCGTGCCGCGAAACGATTTCACAGCGTACGCGAGCGCCCGCCCGGCGCCCTCCGATCGCGGTGAAGGCCCACGTTCGGATCCCGCCGAAACGGGTATGTTGGTCAGCGGCGAATCGTCGCCACGCCGCGGACAGCGGCGCAGATCCGAATACGCCGGAGGTATCGAAGTGGCGAAATGCGGTACGAATCGCCTCGCGCTGGAGACGGCCCGATGAGCGGCGAACGGGTGTCACCGCTGCTGCGCACCGAGCAGCGCACGGAAGGTTCGGCCGTGGTCGTGACCGTGGCCGGTGAGGTGGACATGAACTCCGCGCCGGAGCTGCAATCGGCCCTCGACCGGGCCCTGCAGGGCGCGCCCACCACCGTGGTGCTGGATATGACCGAGGTCGGATTCCTCGGGTCGGCCGGGCTGAGCGTGCTGCTGGCCACCTCCCAGTCCACCGCGACGGGAGGCCTGCGGGTGGTCGCGTCGCCCGCGGTGCGGCGCCCGATCGAGGTGACCGCGCTGGACGCGTTGCTGCGTCTGTTCCCGACCGTCGCGGACGCGCTGGCCGCGCCGGAGCAGACCACCTCGGCCTGATCCGGCGCCCGCCCGGCGCGTTCATCGCCGCCGGGTTCATCGCTGTCGTGGCAACCGGACGACCTGAACGAAGAATTCGTCGATGTGCTTGATCGCGGCGATGAATTGATCCAGGTCGACCGGTTTGGTCACATAGGCGTTCGCGTGCAGCCGATAACTGCGCAGAATGTCCTCTTCGGCCGCCGACGTGGTGAGCACCACCACCGGAATATGGCTGAGATCCGGGTCGGATTTGATCTTTTCCAGAACCTGGCGGCCGTCGTATTTCGGCAGGTTCAGATCGAGCAGAATCAGATCGGGCCGCGGCGCCTGCGCGAATTCCCCCTGCCGGTAGAGGAAGTCGAGCGCCTCCTGACCGTCGCGGGCGACGTGCAGCGTATTGCCGATCTTGTTGTCCTCGAACGCCTCCCGGGTCATCAGCTCGTCGCCGGGGTCGTCCTCCACGAGCAGGATGTCGATGGGCTGGCTCACCGGTACGGTCATGCGTCGGCTCCTTCGGATACGGGTTCGATCAGCGTGGGGGCGACGGCCTCGGTCGCCAGGGTGAAGCGGAACCGGGCGCCGCCGGTGTACTCGGTGTCGATCCACAGGTCCCCGCCGTGGTACTCGACGATCTTCTTGCACAGCGCCAAGCCGATCCCGGTGCCGCCGTAGTCCTCCCGGTTGTGCAGGCGCTGGAAGATCACGAAGACCTTGTCCGCGAACTCCGGCGCGATGCCGATCCCGTTGTCGGACACCGAGAATCGCCACTCGTCCGGTTCGTCGCCCGGCTCGCACTCGATGCGCACCACCGGCGCGGTGCCGGGGCTGCGGAATTTCACGGCATTGCCGATGAGGTTCTGCCACAGCATCGTCAGCAGCGTCGGCTGGCCCGCGACGTCGGGCAGCTGCTCGGGACGCTCGATCACCGCGCCGGAATCCTCGATCGCGCCGGACAGGTTGTCCAACGCCGAATTCAGGGCGGCGTCCAGTGCCACCATCTCGTTGCCCTCGATCACCCGGCCCACGCGCGAGAAGGTCAGCAGATCGTTGATCAGCCGCTGCATCCGCTTGGCGCCGTCGACGGCATAGTCGATGTACTGTTTGGCCCGCTCGTCGAGCTGATCGCCATAGCGTTTCTCCAGCAGCTGGCAGAACGCGGCGACCTTGCGCAGCGGCTCCTGCAGGTCGTGGGAAGCGACGTAGGCGAACTGTTCCAGTTCGGCGTTCGAGCGGCGCAGCTGCACCGTCTGGCGATCCAGATCGTCGGCCTGGCGCGCGAGCAGGTCCTCCTGTGCACGCGAGGACCCCAGTTCGGAGACGATGCGCACACGCATCTCCTCGACCGCCTCGGCGACGGTCGCCAGGTCGGCCGGTCCGTGCGCCTCGATGTGATGGTCGAATTCACCGGCCGAAACCCGGCGGGACGCTTCGGTGAGCTCGTCGAGCGGCCGGGCGACCAGCCGCCGGATCAGCACGGTCAGCGCCAGGCCGGTGAGCAGGATGAGGACCACCACCGCGATCAGCACACCGTCGCGCAGGGTACGCGCGTTGTCGAGGTCGTGGCGGTCCTGGGCGATCGCGGCCGCCGAGTCCGCGTTCTGCGTGGCGAACTTCGTGCGGATCTCGTCGAACAGGGCCTTGCCCCGCGTGACCATGGCGGCGGATTCGGCCGGCGACACCTTGCCCGCCGCCGCGATCATCGGCTGCACGTATTCGGTGCGCCAGCGCTGAGCGGCGGCCTCGACGGCATCCAGATCGCCGAGCAGCGTGGTGTGGCCGGCGGCCACCTCACGCAAGCGCCCCGCGGCGGCGGCCTCGTCGGTGACGCCCTTGTTGTAGGGCTGCAGGAACTGCTCGTCGGCCGAGATGGCGTAGCCGCGCAGGCCGGTTTCCTGGTTGATCAGGGCGGCCTGGAGCCGATAGGCCTCGGTCGCGGCGGGCTGGGCACGATCGAGCAGCCGGTCTTCGATGGAGTCGGTGCGGGAGATCATTTGCGCGGCGGCGATCGCACCGGCGATCACCACCACGAGCATCAGAGCGAGGACCAGCTGAAACCACGTCTGTGCGGTGAGCCGGCCGACGATCCCCTCGCGGTGTCGGACGTCGTTCACCGGGTCCGCTCACCCCCGTGCCAGCGCAGATAGACGATCGCCAGATCGTCGTCGAGTCCTCCGGCCGGGGCGGCCGCGGATTCCACCTGACCCAGCAATTCGTCGAGATAGCGTGCGGGCTGGTCGACCGACACGCCCTTCGCCATCGCCAGCAGGCCGTCCTCACCGAGCCAGTCACCCGTGCCGGTGCGCACCTCGAACAGGCCGTCGGTGAACAGCACCAACCCGGTACCGGCGGGCACGGTCACCTCGGTGACCGGCCAGTCCGCGCGGCCCGGCATGAAGCCCAGGGCCGGTCCGCCCGGCACCTCCAGCCATTCGGTACCGGTCGGCGAGTGGACGAGCATGCCGGGGTGACCGGCCCGGATCACCTCGACGGCGCCTCGGCCGGGCGGTGCGTAGAGCGTGGTGAGCGTGGCGAACGTCTGGGGGCCGGTGCGCTCGGCGACCAGCACCTCCTCCAGCAGTTGCAGCTGACGTGGTCCGGTGATGCCGCTGAATACCAGTGTGCGCCAGGCCAATCGCAGGCCCACGCCGATCGCGGCCTCGTCCGGGCCGTGGCCGGCCACATCGCCGATCAGCGCGTGCACCGTGCCGTCCTCCTCCTGGACGACGTCGTAGAAATCGCCGCCGAGCAGCGAATGCGCGCGACCGGGGCGATACCGCGAGACCACATCGACGATCGGCGTACCGCGCAGCAGCGGCTTGGGGAGCAGCCCGCGTTCCAGGCGCGCGTTCTCCTGGGCGCGCATGGTGCTCGCGCGCAACGCGGCGGTGGTGCGCTCGGCCTGTTTGCGCTGGATCGCGTAGCGCACGGCCCGGCCGAACCATTCCGGCTCGACCCGGCCCTTCACCAGATAGTCCTGCGCACCGGCCGCCATCGCGGCCAGTCCGGTCTGTTCCTCGTCCAGGCCGGTCATCACCACGACCGCGACCTGATCGGTGTATTCCCGCAGTTGGGCGAGCGCGTCCAAGCCGTGGGAGTCGGGCAGGTTCAGATCGAGCAGCACACAGTCGGGCAGGCCCGCGGCCAGCCACGCACCCGCTTCGGCGAGTGAGCGCACATGTTCCAGGCGCACGCCGGGGGCACCGTCGGCGACGAGTTCCTCGACCAGCAGGGCATCACCGGGGTCGTCCTCGACGAGCAGAATCGTCTGCCCGAGCGGCGACGAGGTGCCCAGCGGCGTGACACCGTCGAGGGGTGGCCGCACGGTGGAGCCGCGGTTCTCGTCTCGAACGGACGCGGAATTCGGACCCTCGGACGAGTGGCCCGCGGAACGGCTGGATACATCGCGAAACCGCGGGGTCTGTTCCGTCACCGCGACCGTGCGGGGGCGCGGATCGCCGTCGATGCGACGAATGCGCACGGTGTCGGCCCGCAGCGCACCGGCTGCATCGGACCGCGACGAGGGAACAGCAACCGTGCCTGGGACGGCACGCTTCGACAATGCTGCCTCCGATCAACGAAGTGGCGGCCCGAGCGCACGCCGACTTGCTCAGCGGCCCGTTTTTCGACCGTGAGGCTTGCCGATCCTATCGGACCCCGGCCGAACACGCTGCGCGCACCGGGAGGCAGGCCACGATCAGGACGTCGCGTCGGCACCGGCACGAGGCCGGAGAAGAGGCTGATGTACAACGGTTTTCGCTACGAGAGGCGCCGCCTCGCGCAGGGCGGCAGCGGTGCGCCGAAGGCGCAATTTCGCCGTCCACACCGCGACCACCGCCGCATGCACCGCGATGACGATCAGTGATACCGAGCCGATCACCATGAGCAACGCAACCACGACTGTCCCGGTCCTCTCGAGTTGGATGTCCTGCGTACCGACACAAAGATGCCCCGAAACCCTCATACCAAACAGATAACGCGCGCGGGGCACGTCACATCCCGTCCGACCTGGTGTAACAACCGACCGCAACACGGCGGATACTGTGAAGGTGAGTACGGAACAGTCGCCGCGCATCGCGCCGCTCGACCCCTTGACGAGCGTGCTCGGCACACAACCTTGCGATCATGTCGGCTGGTTCCGATTCTGGTTCGCCGATCAACGCTGGGAATGGTCGGACGAAGCGGCGCAGATGTACGGGTATCCGAGCGCCGACACCGAGCCCACCACCGAACTGCTGATGTCGCACAAACACCCGGACGACCGGGAGGAACTGGCGGCCAGCATCGCGGTCTCGGTGAAAACCGGCGAGCCGATCTGCGGTCAGCACCGCATCGTCGACACCGGCGGCGAGACCCACGAGATCATCGTCGTCGGCGAACAGCTCACCGACGACGACGGCACGGTGGTCGGGGCCAGCGGATATTTCGTCGACGTCACCGAGACCATCGCCGGGGAGCGCAACGACGCGCTCTCGGAGGTGCTGCCCGAGGTGATCGAGTCGCGCGCGGTGATCGAACAGGCCAAGGGTGCGCTGACGCTGGCCTACGGCATCAGCCCCGAACAGGCGTTCCGGGTGCTGAGCTGGCGTTCCCAGGAGACCAACACCAAGCTGCGGGAACTGGCCGCGCAGTTCGTGCACGAGTTCCGCCGGCTCAACGGCGAGAACACCGCCCTGCGCAGTCGCGTCGACCACATCGTGCTGACCGCCCACCGCCTCATCCCGCACGACTGAGCGCCGCTCGATCTTTCGGTGCGGTCAGGAGGTCGCGTCGGCGACGACGATCTCGCGGGTCGGGCCGGTGCCGATGGCCGTCGCGTGGGCGTCGATGCGCACTTCGGTGCGGCCGCGGATGGCGCGGTCGCAGCGCTCGGCCAGGTCGTGGCGGTCACTGCCCGGTTCCTCGATCGGCAGCAGGACGAGTTCGGCGACGACGCCCTTGGCGCGCAGAACACGGCGGGCCGAGTCGAGGAAGGTGTCCACGCCGACGAAGCCGGGGACCGTCGACGTCTCGCCGGTGTGGTCCAGATAGCGCAGCCGGATCGGCTGTACCGGCGTGGCGGTGTCGACCGCGGCCTGGAACAGGGCGGGGCGCAGCCGGCCGTGGGCCCGGCCACACCAGGTGGTGCCCTCGGGGAACATGGCGACTCGCTCCCCCGCCGCCAGCCGCGCCGACATCGCCGCGATCACCTCGGGCAACTGCCGCAACCGCTCCCGATCGATCGGGATCACGCGCATGAGCCGGGCCAGCTGCCCCAGCACGGGCCACGACACCAGATCACCGCGGGCCACGAAACCCATCGGCGAGACCGCCGCCAACGCCAGCACATCGGCCCATCCGACGTGCCCGGCCACCACCAGCAGGCCGTGACCGGAATCCGCCGCGGCGCCGTCACCTTCACAGGGGCGGGTGTCGACTGCCGCGCCCTGTGCGCCGGCACCGCGCTCGTCGACAACCCGCAATCCGATTCCGCAGCAACGCAGTGCCGCCCGCGCATACCACCGATGCAGCGCCGTCCGGCGGGCGGGCGGAGTCGCCACGTTGACCACCGGAAATGCCACCAGCAACCCCACCACGCCCAGCACCCGCACCACACTTCGCACCGCACCCGCGGTGTCGGGTACCGCCACACAGCCGGCCCCACACGGACTCGCGGGCATCCACGCATGGACCACCGGCGCATCCGCCGCTGCCGCATCCGCCGCGGCTCGTTCGTCGAGTATCGACGTGGCAGGCTCGAGAACAGTTGCGTCGCTTCGTAAATCCGTCGTCTCGGTCATCGTGTTCCTCCGCCGGTATCACGGGCCCGCGCGGCATCGGTTTGCGATGCGCGGGCGTCTGTGCCTTCCGCCGCACGAGCGTCCATGGCTCCCGCGGCGCTCTGCAGGCGTTCCAGGTAGCGGGTGTTGATGGTTTCCAGGCCCAGGAGGGCGACGAAATCCGCGACGCCGAAATCCGGGTCGTGGGCCGGTTCGCCGCAGATCTCGGCGCCCAGGCGCAGGTAACCACGCAGCAGCGGGGGAAGTTTCGGCCGCGCCGGGGCGTCCAGTTCGTCGAGACCGCGGCCGTCGACCACGACCGGGCGGTAGGGACGCACGCGGCGGGCCGGATCGCCTGCATGCTTGCTCAGCAACAGATCCCGGACCGCGGCCACGTTGGCGCCGGGCGGATCGGCGGGGGTGTCGCGCATCGGCACCGAGACGCAGCCCATCACCCAGTCGTAACCGGTGAGCTGGATGTAGTGCAGGATTCCGGCCCACATCAGCGTCAGCACCGAGCCGTTGCGATGGTCCGGAACCACGCAGGCGCGGCCCATTTCGACGATACGGCGACCCTCGGGGTCCATGGCGCTCAGATCGAATTCGGTCGCCGTGTAGTACCCGCCGGCCGCGCGCACCTTGTCCGGCGGCAGCATCCGATAGCAGCCGACGAAGTCGCCGGACGCCTCGTCGCGGACCAGCAGATGGTCGCAGTGCTCGTCGAACCGGTCGGCGTCCAGGCCGTCGGCACTGAACGGAATGTCGAATCCGGGTTCGCCGGCGAACACCCGGTAGCGCAGCCGCTGCGCCGCGCGGCGATGGTCGAGATCGGAGGACACAACCAGGGAGTACTGTGGCGCCGCCACCCCTGGGCCTGTCGTGCGGGTCGGGTTCAGCACGGACGTTGGCGTCATGGTGTCGATGAAGCCAGTCCGATTCGGCGAGGCGGCGACGTTCGAGTGTCGAGCGAATGCCAGTCCGGTGAACGAGATCCCCGTCACACCGAACGTTCACTGCGTCGTTCCCCCGAGTTGGCCCACTCGCGGCGAAACCGCCGCGCCGGAGCACCGGCGCGGCGGCGGCGAGCAGCGGTTCAGGCGTTCTCGCGGGCGAAGCTGCGAGCGCCGACCACCATCAGCGCGACGGCGACCGCCACCGTCAGGCCGGTACCCAGATAGACCTCGGTGACCCCGAAGTCACCGCGGAACAGTGCGCGCGCGGCCTCGACGGTGTGCTGGAACGGATTGACGTCGGCGATGATCCGCAGCCAGTGCGGCGCCAGGCTCATCGGCAGCAGGATGCCCGACAGCAGCATCAGCGGCACCGACACACTGTTCAGCACCGATGCCAGGGTGTCCTCCGAACGCGCCCACAGCGCCAGCGCATAGGACCCCGAGGACAGCCCGGCCGCCATCACCGAGATCAGCAGCACCGAGGCGATCAGTCCGAAAACGTTGGGGCGCAACGAGAATGCCGCCATCGCGACCGCGACCAGGACCAGCGCCTGCACGATCAGCACGACCATATCCTTGAGTACCCGGCCCACCAGCAGTGCGCCACGGTGGGCCGGAGTGACGCGCTGCCGTTCGATCACGCCGGCCCGCAGTTCCTGCACCATCGCGAACCCGGCGAACATCGACCCGAACAGCCCGACCTGAATCACCAATGCCGGCGTCAGCACCTTCCACGGGTCGGTATCGGCGCCCAGCGCGGGCGCGATCGCCTTCACCAGCGGACCGAACAGCACCAGGTACAGCACGGGCTGACTCAATCCGATGATCACCCACACCGGATTGCGCAGCTGAGTGCGCAGCTGCGACCAGAACACCAGCCCGGTCTCCCGCAGAAAACTCATTTTCCCTCCCGCAGCGAACGCCCGGTGACGGTGAGGAACACGTCGTCGAGACTCGGTCGTTTCACGGTCAGCGCACCGGGCACGATGCCGTGCTCGTCCAGTGCGCGCAGCAGCGGCACCACGGCGGCATCGCCGCGCGCCACCGTCAGATGCACCAGTCCGTCGGCACGCAGTTTCGAGCGCAACTCCAGCACCGAATCGGCGATCTCGATCGCGAGATCCGCTTGTGCGTCGGCGATGTCGAGGCTGATCACATCGCCGGAGATCCGCTGTTTCAGCTCGTCCGGGGTACCGGAGGCGACGATGCCGCCGTGGTCCATGACCAGGATCCGGTCGCAGAGCGCGTCGGCTTCCTCCAGATAGTGCGTGGTGAGCACGATCGTCGTGCCCTCCGACCGCAACCGCCGCACGTGATCCCAGAGGTTCGCGCGGCTCTGCGGGTCCAGTCCGGTGGTCGGCTCGTCCAGGTAGACCAGCCGAGGCCGATGCACCAGGCCGAGTGCGATGTCGACGCGGCGGCGCTGCCCGCCGGACAGTTCGCGGCAGCGGCGACGACCCAGTCCGTCGAGTTCCAGCGTCCGCAGCAGATGTTCGGCGCTCTCGGTGGCCTGCACCTTGCCCAGCCCGAAAAGCCTTGCCTGCAGGACCAATTGGTCGATCACCAGTTCTTCGTCGTTGGTCATACCGCCCTGGGCGACGTACCCGATGCGGGCGCGCACCTCGCGCGGGGCCCGGCGCAGATCGGCGTCGGCGATCTGCGCCTCGCCCGCGGTCGGCGCGAGCAGCGTCGCGATCATCCGCAGGGTGGTGGTCTTACCGGCGCCGTTGGGACCCAGCAGTCCCACGATCTCGCCTTCGCGGACCTCGAAGTCCAAGCCGTTCACGGCCCGCACCGGTCCTGTTTTCGTCGTGAACGTCCGTGCCAGCCCCCGCACTCGGATCGCCGAGGTGCGGGTGCCGTCACGAACGGTAGCCGTCGTTTCCATACCGCTCACGGTAGGAACGACGACTCAAATAGTCAAGCTTTACTATTCAGTCTTGATCATCTGCGGCATCGGCGTGCTCCCGGGCAGGCTCGAAGAGGGCGTCCGGCGTCGTGGGCCAGACATCCAGCTCGCCGTTCTCGATGCGCCGCAAGGTTTTTCGCGACCACTCCAGGTCGGCGCGGGTGTGCGCGGCGGCCAGCGCCATCGCGTCGGCCACGTGATGCGGCTCGGTCTCGGTCGGATCGCCACTGCCGGACAAGATCCGCTGCTCCTCGCGTTCGTAGTAGCCCAGATCGGCCTCGAACTTCAGGATGCGGCTGCGCAACGCCGCGATCACGTCGCCTCGGGGCGCGAACGGGAACAGCGCCACTGCCGCGTGATACGGATGTTTCGGCTGCTCGGCCGACCACAGACCCTCCCGGATCAGCTCGGCGAGCACCTTCTCCCCCTCCGACGTCAGCCGATACGAGGTCCGTTCCGGTCGCGCGCCGTCCTGGCCCACGCCCTCGACGGCGATGAGCCCGTCGCGCTGCAGGGTGTTCAGCGCACCGTAGACCGAGCCGGGTTTGACGTTGGCCCATTCGTCGGCATGCCAGGACAGCAGCTCACGCCGCACGTCGTAACCGTGCACGGGTTGCAGCAGCCGCACCAGGGCCAGCACCAGCAGTCGAGTCGTCGGAACAGCCATACCGAAAATTCTGCCCCCGCCGCCCGGCTGCCGCCGCCGCGACCCGGCCGATCACAACGGGTTGTTCGGATCCCGTTCCGGCAGTGGGCGTTCGGTGATCACCGGGCGGCCCAGCGGATTGCGGACCCGGCGCTTGGCGGCCTGGTAGACCTGAATCGTCTCCGCCGCCACCACATCCCAGGCGAAATCGGCGGTCAGCCGATCGTGGGCCGCGTAGGCGCGCTGCTGCGCCGCGATCGGATCGTCGAGGACGGCCGTCACCGCCTCGACCAGTCCGGTCACATCCGCCGGTTCGAACGAGGCCCCGGTGACGCCGTCGATCACCAGTTCACCGAGCCCGCCGGCGGTGGAGGTCACCAGCGGCGTTCCGGCCGCCGCGGCCTCCAGGGCGACGATGCCGAACGGCTCGTAGCGACTGGGCAGCACGATCGCGTCGGCGCCGTGCAGCCAGCCCAGCAGTTCCGCGTGGTCCAGGCGCCCGGCGAAATTCACCGCCCGCGCCACCCGGTGTACCCGCGCGCGCTCACGCAACCATTCGAACTGCGTGCCCACACCCGCGATGGTCAGCGTGGCGCCCGGATGCGCGCGCCGGATGCGCGGCAGTGCGGCGATGGCGTCCTGGACGCCCTTCTCGTATTCGAGCCGGCCCACATACAGCAGTCGCGGCGGGCCCGACCGCGGCGCTCGATCGCGGAATGTCCACGCCCCCACGTCGATTCCGTTGCGGATCACCGTCACCGGCACCAGTTCGGGACCGTAGAGCTTCTCCACCTCGTCCTGCATCGAGGCCGAACAGGTGATGAGGGCGTCGGATTCGCGGGCCAGCCACCATTCGACCGAGTGGACCTGCTTGTTGACCCGGCCCGAGACCCAGCCGCTGTGCCGGCCCGCCTCGGTGGCGTGGATGGTGGAGACGAGCGGGACGTCGTAGTACTCGGCCAGGGCGATCGCCGAATGGGCGACCAGCCAGTCGTGGGCGTGCACCACATCCGGCGTCCAGCCCTCGGCGATACCCGGTTTGCTCAGCGCGATACCGGCCCGGACCATCGCGTGCCCCATGGCCAGGGTCCAGGCGAGCATGTCCTCGCCGAAGTCGAAGGCGGGCGGATCCTCGGCGACCGCGACCACCAGCACCCGTTCCTCGATGAAGGTGTGCGTGGGATGCGTCGTGGCGTCGGTACCCATCGGCCGGCGGGCCAGAACGACGACCTCGTGACCGGCGGCCGCCAGTTCGACGGCCAGATGATGGACGTGCCGGCCGAGCCCACCGACAACCACCGGTGGGTACTCCCACGACACCATCAAGATCTTCATGCCGGTCCTTCTGTTGCTCCCGCCGAGCGGTGACCGACTGCGGGGATGTCCGTACCTCGTGCGTCGAGTCGGCGCGCGTCGAGAGCGGGGAAGAATCCGTCGGCCGCGTACCATCCTGCCGCCAACTGCCGTGCTTTGGCGAGTTGGCCCGCGGTGACGGCCGCGGCGATCTCGCGAACGGCGTGTGCGTGCTGATGCGCGCGATCGCGGGCGTAGCCGGCCGCGGAGTCCTTGCTGACCATGAACGCCCAGTCGCTGGAGACAGCCAGAATCACCTCGCGCAGCAGCTGATCGGCGACCGGATCACGCAGCCCGTCGGACTGTGCGGCCATCTTGTCCAGCGTGTCCAGGGCCGCGCGCACGATCTCGGCATTGAGGTCGACCAGGTCGCGGACCTGATCGCCGGCCCACACCCGCCAGTCCTTACCCGACCCCCACGACGAATCGGCCAGCTCGACCGGTGCGCCGACGAATCCGTCCGCCCGCGCATCGGCCAGCGTGCCGACGGTGACGCCGGCCTCGGGCAGCGCGCGCAACACCTGTTCCAGCCACTGCGGTCCCTCGTGCCACCAGTGGCCGAACAGTTCGGTGTCGAAGGCCGCCACCACCAGCGCCGGCCGGCCGATCCGCTCGGATTCGGTGATCAGCCGTTCGCGCACGGTCGCCACGAAATCGGCGACATCGCGTTCGATCGCCGCCGTGGCGGCCGCGGGATCATAGGGCGCCTTGTCCGGACCGGCGACCTGCTTACCGGTGACGCGCGCGGGTTTGAGGCCGGTCTCGTGGTCGTAGTGGTGGAAATCGCGGTAGTGGGCCTGGCCCGGGTAGCCCGATTTCGGCGACCATACCCGGTAGCTGACCTGCAGATCCCGTCCGAACGCGACCACATCGCTGTCCCACACGGGCCGGCCGAGGGTGGTGTCGCCCCGCAGCGCCGGACCGTCGACCATGAAATGCGTCACACCTGCCGCGGCATAGCCCTGTTCCATCCCCGGGGTGAAGCCACATTCCGGCGCCCAGATCCCCGCCGGGGTGTGTCCCCAGCGCTGCCGCGCATCGGCCAGACCTTCGCGCAACTGGAAGTCGCGCAGCCGCGAATCGAGCAGCGGCTGGAACGGATGCGCCAGCGGACCGCCCAGCAGTTCGATCGCCTCGGCGTCGATCAGTTCCCGCCACACCGGCGAACCGCCGTGCCGCCACCGCTGCTCGAAATCGGCGAGCGCCTCGGCGGCCAGTGCGTGTTCGTAGCCGCCCAGCTCGCGCTTGCCGGCCATCGATGCCTCGTCGGCACGCATCTGCCAGTTCCCCAGCCAGTGGTGCATGGCCGCGAGGGCGTGCGGATCGTCCAGCTGCGCGGCCAGCACCGGCGTGATGCCGAAGCTGAGCAGATGCGAACGACCTTCTGCCGCAAGGGTTCTCAGCACCCGGGCCACCGGCAGATAGGACGCCGCCCACGATTGATACAGCCACTCCTCACCCACCGGCCAGCGTCCGTGATGCACCAGCCAGGGCAGATGGGAATGCAGGACCAGGCTGAACCGGCCCGGCACCGCTCGCGAATCGCTCACGGCTTCACCGCGATGGCGACCAGATCGAGGCTGGCGTCGATATCCGGATCCCACGCCGGGACGACCGATCCGGGCGCCGGGCGCAGCTCGAAATCGTCGGTGCGCACCCCGGCCACCGCCGCGGTGAGTTCGGCGGGCCAGGGTTCACCGGCCAGCGCCCGTTCGATCTGCGCGTCGATGAACGAGCCGCCCCATTGTTCGTCGAGGGCGACCAGCGCCGGACCGTGATGGACACCGGCCATCACGTCGACACGGAATCCCGCCTGCTCCAGCAGTTCCGCAAGTTCGGCGGCGTTCAGCTCGCGAGTGTGGAAGGGGTTCAACGGCGTATCGCGACCGGGCGAGAAGGTGATCCGGTTCGGCGTGCTGATCAGCAACTGCCCGCCGGGACGCAACACCCGCAGGCATTCACGCAGGAATTGGCCTTGATCCCAGAGATGTTCGATGACCTGGAAGTTCACCACGACATCGACCGAGGCGTCGTCGAGCGGCAGGTCGGCGAGATTGCCCTGGATCATCTCGACCCGGGGGTAGGCCGCGCGCACGTGTTCGACCGCGCTGGTGTCGTAGTCGAGGCCGATCACCCGGGTGGCGACGTCGGCGATCATGTTCGCGCCGTAGCCCTCGCCGGAACCCGCCTCCAGAACCGTTGCCCCGCCGCAGCGTTCGAGCAGGCGCGCGTAGACGATCTCGTGTCGGCGGAACCAGTAGTTCTCCTCCGCGATACCCGGCACGGTCCGTTCGCCGGTCAGTGGCAGCGACTCCACCCCGGCAGACTCCCCGCTCACCGGGGAGACGACAGCCTCACTCATTGGATCGACGTTAGCGGTTGCCTGTATCACACCGGCGCCCGGACCGGCCATGGAGAACATCACACCCTAAGTTACCCGTGAGTAACTTAATGTAGGGTAATCTCCCGGACGGAGCTTTAGATGTGACGGAGCTTTTCACGTGGACGTACGGCCACCCGATCGTGCGACCCCACCTCACGTGCCACCAGAACAGGAGGTCGACGAAGACCAATGCCGAACATCGTCGTACTGATCAAGCAGGTTCCCGACACCTGGTCCGAGCGCAAGCTCAGCGATGGTGACTACACCCTCGACCGGGAGGCCGCCGACGCGATCCTGGACGAGATCAACGAGCGTGCCGTCGAAGAGGCTCTGCTGATCAAGGAAGCCCAGGGCGGCGAGGTCACCGTCCTCGCCATGGGCCCCGAGCGTGCCACCGAGGCCATCCGCAAGGCGCTGTCCATGGGTGCCGACAAGGCCATCCACGTCAAGGACGACGCCATCCACGGCTCCGACGCCGTGCAGACCGCGTGGGTGCTCGCCGGTGCGCTGGGCCAGATCGAAGGCATCGAGCTCGTCATCGCCGGTAACGAGGCCACCGACGGCCGCGCGGGCGCCGTGCCGGCCATCATCGCCGAGTACCTGGGCATCCCGCAGCTCACCCACCTGCGCAAGCTGACCGTCGACGGCGACAAGATCTCCGGCGAGCGCGAGACCGACGAGGGCGTGTTCAAGCTCGAGGCGAACCTGCCCGCCATCGTCTCTGTCACCGAGAAGATCAACGAACCCCGCTTCCCCTCCTTCAAGGGCATCATGGCCGCGAAGAAGAAGGAAGTGCAGACGTTCACCCTGGCCGACCTGGGCATCGACCCGTCGACCGTCGGCGTGGGCAATGCCGGCACCGCAGTCTCCGGTGTCACCCCGAAGCCGCCGCGCACCGCGGGCGAGAAGGTCGTCGACGAGGGCGAGGGCGGCAACCAGGTCGCGCAGTACCTCATCGGCCAGAAGATCATCTGAGCCCACCGAGCGCAATCACCACAGACTTCAGGAGAAGCAACATGGCAGAAGTACTCGTGCTCGTCGAGCACGCCGAAGGTGCCCCCAAGAAGGTCACCACCGAACTCCTCACCGCCGCCCGCACGCTGGGCACCCCGGCCGCGGTCGTGCTGGGTGCGCCCGGCACCGCCGACAAGCTGGCCGACGCGCTGACCGCGGCCGGTGCCGAGAAGATCTACGTCGCCGAGTCCGACGACGTCGAGGGCTTCCTGGTCACCCCGAAGGTCGACGTGCTGGCCGGTCTGGTCGAGTCGGCGTCGCCGGCCGCCGTGCTGGTCGCCGCGTCCGCCGAGGGCAAGGAGGTGTCGGGGCGCCTGGCCGCCCGCATCGGCTCGGGCCTGCTGGTCGACGTCATCGACGTCAAGGAAGACGGCACCGCCGTGCACTCCATCTTCGGTGGCGCGTTCACCGTGGACGCCAAGGCCACCGGCGACGTGCCGGTGATCTCGGTGCGCCCGGGCGCGATCGAGGCGGCCCCGCAGGCCGGCGCCGGCGAGAAGGTCACCGTCGAGGTTCCGGCTCAGGAAGAGGGCGTCACCAAGGTGACCTCCCGCGAGCCCGTCGTCGGTGGCGACCGCCCGGAGCTCACCGAGGCCACCATCGTGGTCTCCGGTGGTCGCGGCGTCGGCAGCGAGGACAACTTCCACAAGGTCGTCGAGCCGCTGGCCGACGCGCTGGGTGCCGCGGTCGGCGCCTCGCGTGCCGCCGTCGACTCGGGCTACTACCCGGGCCAGTTCCAGGTCGGCCAGACCGGTAAGACCGTGTCGCCGCAGCTGTATGTGGCCCTGGGCA
>NZ_BAFW01000387.1 GCF_000308535.1 Nocardia cerradoensis NBRC 101014
CGATGTGCTGTAACACATCAGTCGGGCGCGAATTCGTTGCTGCGCAGCACGATCAGTGGCGTGACATAGTGCTCGGTCACCTGCCCGCCGAGTTCGTCCACAGCTCGAGCCGCCTCATCCACCTCGGCGGGGGTCCAGTTGCTGAATGTGGTGAACAGATCGTGGATTTGGTCGGTGCGCATGTCGATCGACCAGGGGAAGTGGCGAATATGCCTGGTTTCGAAATGCTCGCTGGCAGTGAGGCGAGCCGCCCACGCCTGTGTGTCGAGTTCGCCGTACACGCGCCGGGGTTCCGCGGTTTCCCGGCGGGCTACGATGTGGGCGACTCGTTCGCGAAACGGTGTGATCGAGACAGTCGGGTCGCCGAAGGCGTTGCGCCACACGGCGAAATGGCCGCGAGGTCGCAGCGCGTGATGCAATTTCGGCATGACCACCTCGAGGTCGAACCAATGCACGGCGGTGGCCGCGACCGCGAGATCGTAGAAGTTTGTCGGTAACTCGACGTGTTCGACCGTGTCGACGTGCACGACTGCGGCCGGCCAGCGCCGGCGCAAACGATCGGCCAGGGCCCGGCCCGGCTCGACCGCGTCGACCGACGCACCCGTCTCGAGAAGCGGTCCGGTAGCGAGTCCACTACCGGCGCCAAGATCGATCGCCCTGATTCCTGGCCGCAGCACTCCGAGATCCTGTAGCTCGGCCCACAGTACGGCCGGATATGGCGGTCTGGCGCGGTCGTAGACCTCGGCATGGATGTCGAAATGCAGTGGGTCGGGCATCGGAGATCACTGTAATTCAGTGCTGTCAGTCCTGAGTGGCGCGATGATCGTGGAGGAGCCGGGTCAACTCATCGATCGCGGCCGGGTCGTCGGGAAACTGGCCGGAAAACCGGGCGAACGGTGTCACCGCGGCGAAGACGCGAACATGACCGTGTAGCGAGTTCGTGGGATCGGATCATAGAGACGCGCTGTAGCGACGCACGTCGTACCGGTCGCCGGTTCCGCGCAGCGATTGCTCGATGGCCAGTGTCTCGTGAGGTACACATTCGACATGGACGACTTTCCCCTCGATGCGCAAGAACAGTTGCGCAGTCCACGCGAAACCGAGGCCAGTGTCGCCGATTCCGCTGTGGCTCACGTGGCTGCGCTGTCGGCGGGAGCTCCGCTGGATCGCTCGTTGCGAGTCACGGTGCACTTCCACCCCGATGCCGTGTTCGGCACCGGGACCGTGCTCGATGCTCTTGCCGGTGAGGGCGTGTACCGGTCACAGTTCGAGACCGGGCTGAGTAACGGAGGGTTGAGCGCGCACCCTGGTGGGGCCCGCTGGCAGTGGGAAAGCCGGATGTTCGGCGGCTGCTACGATTCGGCGCCGGCCGCGCAGCGTCCGAAATACGGTGCCCTGAACCATCGAGGCGACCCCTACGGTGGATCACCTCGTTTCGGTTCCTGCTACCTGCGCTTGGCCGAGCACACTCTCGAACGCACCACGTTCTGCTTCCCGGACAGCGTGTTCGAACCGGGTGCTTTCGCGACATCGCGCCGGATGAGCCTGCTCGAGATGGTCGAGCAGGACCATGACAGATCCGCTCGATCACTACATCGAGGCGCACCTGCACGGCCCGCTGTCGATGGACAGTGATGTCGAGGAGCTGGTTCTCGATCCGAGCTACCGCAACACCTCGATCCATGCCACCGCTGCCTCGCTGCCCTGTCCGCTGAGCTGGCACCACGGCTACACCCTCGGCATCGACCATGTTCGCGCTCACGCGGACTACCGTGGCGCTTCGGTCGTCGACCTTGCTGAAGCGGTCGCCGGCGAGCACGGATCACTCTCTCCCCGCATAGTCGGAGCTGCCCGATCCTGGGCCGATTCACAGGATCTGAAGAAGGTTTGGCATTACCTCGCCCGGTTCGGCAGAACAGGCGACACCACACCTCGAGTGTCGATCTGAGGTCCCCCCTTGCACGGGTAGTGGGGCAGCAAGCTCGGCGCACAGCGCATCGAGTCCGGATGCGGGAATCCGGGGCGCGTCCCGGAAATCTGCGTCGTGCCAAAGAACTTCGCGTGCGGTGCCGGACGGGCGGGTGACCACGTGCTGGTGCAGGTGGACACCAGCCGTGCTCAAACCGGCGACGAAGGTGAAGACATGGGCGGATTCGAGGACTCGGCGCAGTGCATCGGTCGGCGAGATCCCCGACATTCAGGCATGCTCGGCGATGTGGCAGAAGCAGAACCGGGCCGTCTGCGCGGCGTGCTCATCATCGAAAGTCTTCGTCCTGTAGCGGAGTTGACCGATCTCGCCATCGCGGTGAGCACTATCTCGCGTATTCGGCCCGAGATCCGTGGTGCGGGGCAACCGGACACGTGGACGCTGATTCACTTCGAGGCCGACGTGGCGGCCGCCGAAAGGCTCGCAGCCATTTTCGCCGACACGCTCGAAGCGGGCCCCTGGTACATCGACTTCCACACCGCGACAACAACCTACGTAGTCTTCTCGGGCCGCGTATTCAGCTACAGCCGGAATGAACCGGATGGCCGTGACAACGCCATCGCGCATGCTCGAGCAGTTGGCATTCCCGAAGCGCAACTCGACTGGAGTTGAACGTCACGGTTTACGACCGGAACCTGCGGAATCCGCCTTCGGTGTCGATCACCTGACCTACCACCTAGCGTCCGGCATCGGTGACCGGCCAGGCGATCAATCGGGCCGGGTCGTCGGGTTGGCCGACTCGCCCACGGGGAAAGGCCTGGCGGACCCGTGACGGCCGCGACGAGCCGGGACAGACCTTGGGAGGACATCACAATTCCACTCCACAGGCAGGAGCAGCAAGGCAGCAACCGAATACGGTGTCCACGAAACGGCCGGAAATCGGTTGTCGAGCACGGCTGGCGGGTTCAGGATGGCGTGGTGACAGCTTCCGCGGACGGCCGCGCCGGAATCGATGCGGGGCTGGTCGCGCGTTTGATCGCGAGACAATTTCCGCAATGGAGCGCATTGGCGGTCACGCCGGTGGACAACGACGGGTGGGACAACCGCACCTACCGCCTCGGTGAGGACATGTCGGTCAGGCTGCCGACCGCGGCCGGCTACGCACCCGCCGTCGCCAAGGAAAGCCGCTGGTTACCGCGATTGGCGCCCTCGCTGCCGATACCGGTGCCGACTGTCCTCGCCGATGGCGAACCCGACCTCGGCTATCCGTATCCGTGGTCGGTGCGTCGCTGGATCCACGGCGAGACCGCTGATCGAGCCGAAATTGGGAACATGACCGAATTCGCGGTCGCTGCCGCAGAATTCATTCACGCTCTGCAGCGATGCGATACCACCGAAGCACCCCCAGCCGGTGCGCACAGCTTCTACCGAGGCCGACCACCTAGCCACTACGACGCACAGACCCGGCACTGCCTGCACATCCTCGACGGTTGCGTCGACACCGCACCGGCCACAGTCGTCTGGGAAAAGGCCCTGGCTACCGAGTGGGACCGGAATCCGGTGTGGTTTCACGGCGACCTGGCCCCCGGCAACCTGGTCGTCGACCAGGGGAAGCTGGCTGCCGTCATCGACTTCGGCACTTGCGGAATCGGCGACCCTGCCTGCGATCTCGTCCTGGCATGGACGATGCTGTCCGGAGCCAGCCGCGAAGCCTTCCGTCGAGCAATCGACCGCGACAGCGCGACGTGGGACCGTGCCCGCGGCTGGGCGCTGTGGAAAGCGCTGCTCACCCTCGCCGAGTATCAAGCCACTGATCACGAGCCGGCGAGCCGGGCACAGCGCCTCGTCAACGAAATACTGACCGACGAAACCTAACTCACCGTTTCAGCGGGTGACACCGACCCCCCGGTGACTTGCGCATCGGTTGGTCAGGGCTGTAAGTGAACGCATCATGGGACTGATCTCGTGGAGCTTCGCGGTGTGTGCCCAGGATGTGTCGGATCATCCTGTGGGGACGACCGGCCGGGCTGCCCCGGCCCGAGGTCGCGAGACGGTGATCGAGGCTGCTCGCACCAGTCGCTGCCGCGCACATCTCCCCAGAGATGCAGAACACATCGCCAATTGTGAAGGGCCCGTTCACCTGTCGCGGTGCAGGTGGATGAAGGATGCGGCCTCGTCGAGGGCTTGACGGCCTTCGGGGATGGGGAAGTTGGGCCAGACGTGCACCATGCCCGGATAGTGCCGGTGATCGACCGAGGGGTTGGCGGCCTTCAGTCGATGTGCGTCGGAGTCCAGGATTTCGCGGTCCCCGCTGAAGATGATGGTCGGCGGCAGGTCGGCGTGTGATGCGAACAGTGCGCTGACTCGCGGATCGTGCGGCGGAAGGCCTTTGAGCCACCGGCGCTCGATCTCTTTGAACACGCCCAGGGAAAGCATGGGATCGCGAGGTGCCAAAGCTTTCTGACCGGGGTCGGTGCCGGTGAGATCGAGTGCCGGCGAAAACAGAACGAGGGCCTTCGGCAGCGGAAGCCCCGCATCGCGCAGCGCGTGCGCGAGCAGCAGCGTCAGAGAGGCGCCCGCGGAGTCTCCGAAGACGATGATGTTCTCCGCGCCATGGGCTTCGGCGAGGGCGAGGTAGTGTCGCTCGATTGCGGTGGTCGTCTCCTTCCAGTCTGCTTCGGGGCCCAGCGGATAGACCGGAGCCACCACCTCGGCATCGACCCGTTCGAGCAGGCCGATCGGGATAGTCCACTGGGTCGTCTGGAAATTCATGACGAAGGCGCCACCATGAAGGAACAGCAGACGCAGAGGAGTTGCCGGGGCCCCCTTGCGTCTGGCGTGGAATGTGCGCAGTCCGGCTTCGGTATCTTCCCAGAAGTCGAGTTTGGCCAGGCCGCGACGCGAAGGCCGCTTCGGTCCGGTCGCGCGATCTTTCGCGATCATCTTTGTGACGAAAGCCGGATCGCCCAGGTCCATCGGCACCATTCTTATCGCATAATAAAGAGCCTTGCCGGGAATCCGACGAATATTCTCACGAATCATTTTCTGCCGTACTTTCCGTCGTTGGCCATCCCGCGTGACAGCGCGCCGGAAAGTGCGCGGCGGTAATGCTCGCGAACCGCCTCGACTCCGTCCGCTACCAATCCGTCACTCGGAAACTCCCACCGACGGTTCGGAGATGCGGTTGCCATCATTGCGTCGATATCCTTCTCCAACTCCGCCTTCTCGTGGGAAAGAGGGATGTCTTCCATTTGTTCCATCGCGAGTTCGATCATGTTTCGATTCCCTGGTTTCACAGAACGTCCGACAGATCGATCATCAATTTGATAGAACGATCTAGTGGATCGTAGAAAGGTCGCATCTGATTGTCAACACTCCGTGCTCGTTCTTGCTCGAAGTTCGAATCGCCGGAAAGCCGACCGCGCAATCGGCCGGTATATCGAGCAATTTATGCCTCATTTGGCGGGTCCCGCCACAGTGTGGATGTTTCTCGTCCGAAGTCGGATCCCGGACTCGGACCGGTGCGTACGGTACTTCGACGCTCTCAGTGCCAGCGGGGTCGGGCGCAACGGCGCCATCGGTGTCAACGATGAGATCATCCTCGAACGGCCGGCGTTCGCCGTCGGGCTTGCCCTCATCATCGATCCGACACGATCGGTCGACCAGCGGGCGCCCGGGCTCGTGCTGGAGTCCGGCGCGCCGCGCGCGGTGTCAGCTTGCGCGGATGAGGATCTTCGATGCGGTTCCCGCGCGCAGTTCGTGGATCGCGTCGACGATCTCGTCGAGTTCACGTTCCTGGACCCAGCCGGTGGTGTCGTAGACGCCGCCGGCCATCGCCGCGATAACGGAGCCGAACTCGTCCGATCGGTAGCCTACGGCGTCGCGGTCACCGACCGCGATATCGGTGACGCCGTCACCAATCTCGACGACGGTGCCGCTGAATTCGTGACCGAGGATCTGCGGGAGTTTGGCACCGGTCAACGGGTGCGGTGATTCCAGGTCGTATCCGGCGCGAAGTAGAAATGGAGATCGGACCCGCAGACTTCACCCTTTTCATCGTTGCTGAGGCGTCCCATACCGGCTCGCGGTGTGGGTCTGCGGAATCCGCCGAATGTGGCAGATATGAGCGGTATACGCGCCGTTCGCGCCTGGTGTGCGGCCTCGGGTGGCTGTGTTTCAGTCGTCGCATTCGTGACGAGTGGATGGCGATTCGGCTCGGCTGTCGATGGCGCGGACGCGACATCGACAGCGATGCCGCACACCAAGCCGTCTTCGAACAGGGACAGCGTCTCCCGCGTCTGCGTTCGTGATGCCGCAACACCGTGGATGTGCTCAGCTGATCGTGCTCAAGCCGCCCGCGATCGGAATGGTGAGACCGGTGAGCCAGGCACCCGCTCGGGAGGAGAGATAGACGATGGCGCCCACCATATCCTCCGGTGTCCCGACTCGCCCCCCGAAGAACGTATAGTCATCGCCTTTCGGGCTGCCGTCGTCGTTGATCAGCGACGACGTCATTTTCGATGGAAAGTGGCCCGGCGCAATGGTGTTCACGGTGATCTGGTCCTTCGCCAGAGCCTTGCCGAGGTGCCGGCTCAGGTGAATCAGTCCCGCCTTCGAGGCGGTATAGGAGAAGCCGTCCCAGTCGGGCACCAGCAGCGCCCCGGCGGAGGAGATGTTGATGATGCGCCCGGGATCTTCCCGGGTGGCGGCCAGACGCAGTGACGGTAGCAGCGTCTTGATGAGTTCGAACGGCGCGATGAGGTTCAGATTGAGGATGTCTTCGAACGCGGACCGCGGGAATTCATCGATCGGCGCTGCGAACGTGGCACCGGCATTGTTGACAAGGACATGTAGCGGCTGGTCGCTGCCGACGATGTCTCCCGCGGTCGCAATTCCCTCGGGAGTCGACAAATCCGCCGCGAACGGAATAACGGTACCGTGAACGGACAATTTCTCTGCCACGGCGGTGATTTCATCGATTTTACGTGAGCAGATCAGTACCCGGCATCCCGCTTCGGCGAGGCCGGTGGCGATCGTCAAACCTATTCCGCCGGAGGCCCCTGTGACCAGCGCGGTCTTGCCTCGTACTTCGAACAAACCGTTCAGGTTCATCTGATTCTTCCTTGCAGGCGTTATGTCGGTGCGGTCGTTGACGGCACCAGTGGGGATGTTGGCGGCGACTGTGTTCGAGCGCCGAGTTCGGACGGCAAAGCCGCGTCAGGCCATGGTCTCGCCGCCGTCGACGTTGATGATCTGGCCCGTGATGTAGTTGTTGGCCATCAGAAACAGTGCTGCGGAGGCGGCTTCTTCGGCGGTACCGAACCGGCCGAGGGGCCACGTCGATCCGGCGGCGGCGATCGCTTCGTCGGATTCCATTCCTGGGTTCGAGCGCAGCAGTGGGGTATCGATCCGTCCGAATCGGACGGTGTTCACTCGGATGCGCGCGGCGGCGAGCTCTACGCCGACGGACCTGGTGAGAGCTTCGACGGCACCGGCGGCCGACAGTCCGGCAGACGCTCCAGGGAAGGGGCGAACTACGACGGTGCCGGAGCTGAATGTGAGCGAGCCGCCCGCGGGGAGCCGGGTCGAGGCCACTCGGGCAGCGGCGTAGGCCGCCGGGACACGCGTCTCGAAGGTCGCGCGCAGGACATCGAGTGACACCTCGGTCAGCGGACCCATCCCGCTGGTCCCGCCCACGGTGACGAACAGGTGGTCGACGTGTCCCGCTCGGTCGAAGGCTTCGACGAGGACCTCCTCGTCTCCGCCGTCGCCCGCAACGCCCTGTACGGCGTCGTCGGAGTCGATCGGGTTGATGCCGCGGACCCGGTCGACGGCGGCCTTCAGCCGCTCGGAGTCGCGTCCGACCAGGACGACGCGCGCGCCGATCGAACGAAGCAGGGTGCCGGCGGCCAGTCCGATGCCGGAGCTGCCGCCGACAACGACGACGGTCGAGTCGGAGAGATCGCTCGTGAGCGGGGAACGAACGGGGATGGGAGCGGCAGTGGCAGTACTCATGGAGAAGCCTTTCAGTGAAGTAACTTCTTCCGAACGCATAGCCTTGGAATTGGAGATGTTCTCTCTATATTCGGCGTGTGGTTCGGTGGCAGTCGGAGACGTTCAGTTTCAAGTCGTGATTGCCTCGGTGACTGCCACCGAGCCGGTTGTTCGGAACGAGTGCGGGTCGTTCGGTTTTTATGGTGTTCGGTATCGGTTGTTACCGGCCGTATTTGCCGTCGATGGTGATTCCCCGGGACTCGGCGAGCGCGAAGGCGTCATGCGTGTTGATGACGGGCGCGACCGAGCTGAGGGTTCGGACGCCGGGGAAGTCCTTGTAGGTCGCAACGTCGAGCTGCCGGTCCATGTATTTCGCGAAGTTGGTGTCGGCGTAGAGTCGTTCGGCGGTAATGAGTTTCGCCTCGGGATCGAACGTCATCACCACCAGGTACAGGCCATTGGCCCGGCCGCCTTCGGGGGTGTCCCAGGAGACCCATGCCTCGCGGATGAGTGCGTTCGGGCCGGCTGAATGTACGCGCTTCTCTGCGGCGACATTCCACTGTTGCGCGCCGGGGAGCACTCGTCGGTAGTGCTCGCGAACCGCTTCGGGCCCCTCGGCGACCAACCCGTCGGTGGGAAACTCCCAACGGCAGTTCGGAGACACGGTCGCCATCGTGGCCTCGATATCCATCTCCAGCTCGGCCTTCTCGTGAGCGAGCAGAATCTCCTCCATTTGGTCCATAGTGAGTTCGCTCATTGTTCTACGCTCCTTGTTCTGGGAAAGAGAGCCGATGCGTGGAAATGCATGTGCTCGAAAACTCGCTTGAAAGAATCGGTCTACGCAGATTGCACGACTAGATAGACCGATCTAACGGATCGTAGGAAGTTGTCGATGCACTGTCAATACCGGATACGCGGAAACAATGCGCAGAGGTTGATTCGACCAAGGGTGAGTGCGCGATTGGACAATATGTGCCGCTATTTCCGCCCATTTGGCGGTTGTCGGCGGACGTATCCCGATGTGACGATGGTCGGCGTGTCACAGCTTTCCAGTAACGCCGTACGGCTCGATGTGGGATCGTGTTCGAGGTCGCAGATCGTTCGCTGGTCCCTCGACGCTCCCGCGACCGCGGCACATGGGGGCTGCCATCGAGGAGGCGTGAGATCGCGTGTCGGAGTCGCGAGCAGAGCGACGTAAAGAACAAGGACATTGACATGACCGTCTTCATTGCTCCCCTCCAGTCGCCTCGGAACTCGTACTGGCAGAGTACTTTTGCGAATCGACCGGGCCGGCGATCGGATGGTTGCCCGCGCAGTGACGTACGTACCGAGGGGTGAAAGTCGTGAGCGAGCGGAGTCGCGATGTCAGCGAAGCTCTCGATGTCGTCCGGTTCTTCGATGCCCTCATCGCCGGCGGGGCAGGGCTGGATGTGTTGCTGCGGGGTGCGGCGGTTCGTGCGGGAACCGTAGCGGGGTTCGAACGAAACGGGAGGATATCGCGGTTCGCTCCGACAGGTCAGAGCGTTCCGGGTAACAACCAGGGGCTCAGGAAGCTGGAGCGGTCTTTCGATGGCGGGAGTGTTTGGCTCGAGCGCGACGACGACGCCACACGCGACAAGGATGAGCTGATCGTCGAGCGGCTGGCCTTCGCGGTCGGGCTGCTGGCTACGAGAGGCACCGGCTCGGCCGGCCTTGCTCTCGTTGTCGATCCGACCCGGTCGATCGATGAGCGGATGCCGGGGCTCGTACGGCTGCACATCGATCCGAGCACCCGTATCAGGCTCATCGCCACGGAGCGGGGAACGGCACTGTCCGGTATCTCGGCGGCCGTTCCCACCCGGTACGGGCTTCTCCAAGCGACTCTGGATATCACCGGACAGGTCACCCCTGCCGGTCCGGCCGGCTTGGGGGAATGGGTGCGGGCAGATCACGCCCCGGAATCGTGGGAGGGAGCGGTCATCGCCCACCGGCTCACTACTTCGTCGACGCCCGTTGTCGACGCCACTGCTCTCGGGGCGATGACCATACTGGCTCGCGCGCACGACCCGGACTCGCCACACAGAGATGTGAAAGCGCTTGCCCGCCTTGATGATCACTCTGCCGAGGTCCTCCAGGCGCTCTGCGATGCGCCCAGCCTGCGCAGTGCCGCGGTCGAGCTCTCCATGCACCACTCGACGCTTCAGGCCAAACACGAGAGCCTGACGCGACTGCTGGGCTACGATCTGCGCACGACCGCCGGCCGGATGCGCTACATCGCCGCGGAGTTCCTTCGCCGGCTCGGCGACTACTGACGAAGTGCGCGGGTTGTCGCAGGATTCGACGAACAGCGGATGTATCGCTCACTGTCAGCCGCACGTGGCGGCTCGTGTCCGACCGCGCCGCGGGCATCCGGACGCAGGAACGGGTGTCCGGACGGCGGTCGGAACAGCTCCCATCTGCCCCCGAATGGCGGGTGTGCAGACCGGTGGTTGCCCGGTGTATGTGCCGGCCCCGTGCAAACCTCGAAGGTGATGTCGGATCCCCGTATTCACAGCTTCGTTCCGGAACGGGTATCGCGGGACGGCAGAACTACCCGGGAGATACCTTTTCGCCTACGTACCGGCCTCCTCGGCGGGGTGGTGGGAAGTGCGGGCCCGGACGCTTTGCCGGGGATACGCTGGGGTGTCGGAAGGTGAGCGCATGGTGCCCGGTATACGTGCCCGTGCCCAGTGGTTCGCGAGCGACTGATGGTCGACGAGGATCCGCTGCGCACCGGCCGCGAGGTGAACATGCCCGTGGCGATGGAATTGAGCGCGTCCGGTTTCGAGGATGCCGAGGAGATCGGGCACGGCGGCTTCGGTGTGGTGTATCGCTGCGCGCAGCCGGCCCTGGATCGCACGGTCGCGGTGAAGGTGCTGACCGCGGAGTTGGACGCCGATAATCAGGCGCGGTTCTTGCGGGAGCAGAAGGCGATGGGCCGGTTGACCGGGCATCCGAATATCGTCACGGTGCTGCAGGTGGGCGTGACCGCGAGTGGGCGGCCGTATCTGGTGATGCCCTATCACTCGCTGGATTCGCTGGATGCGTGGATCCGCCGGGAAGGGCCGTTGCCGGTCGAGACGGTGCTGTGGGTGGGGGTGAAGATCGCGGGTGCGCTGGAGACCGCGCATCGGCTGGGGATCATGCATCGGGATGTGAAGCCGGGCAATATCCTGCTGAGCGAGTACGGGGAGCCGGCGTTGACCGACTTCGGAATCGCCCGGATCGCCGGGGGCTTCCACACGGCCACGGGGGTGGTGACCGCGTCGCCGGCGTTCACCGCGCCAGAGGTGCTCGCAGGGGAGGCAGCGACGCCGGCCGCGGATGTGTACGGGCTGGGTGCGACGCTGTTCGCCGCGTTGACGGGGCATGCCGCGTTCGAGCGGCGCAGTGGTGAGCAGGTCGTCGCCCAGTTCTTGCGGATCACCAGTGCGCCGCTGCCGGATCTGCGCGACGGTGGCATCCCCGAAGACGTCGCCGCGCTCGTGGAGTCGGCGATGAATCGGGATCGGCGGGCACGGCCCTCGGCGGCGGAACTGGGCGAGGCGCTGCGTGAGGTGCAGCGCCGTCACGGATACCGGGTCGGTGAGATGGCGCTGCGGGGACAGCCGGCCGCCCCGCGAGCGCGCGGCGACGACACGTCGCCGCATACCGAATCCGTTCTGCCGCAATCGTTTCCAGGACGCGCCACCGCCGAGCTTCCGCTCGAGCTGACCAGTTTCATCGACCGGCGGGCGGAGACGGCCGAGATCAAGAGCTTGCTGGCGGCGGGCCGGCTGGTGACGCTGACCGGAGTCGGCGGTGTCGGAAAGACACGGCTGGCGGTGCGTGCGGCATCGTCCGTGCGTACCGATTTCGCCGACGGGGTATGGCTGATCGAACTCGCCGAGGTGACCGACCCGGCACTGCTGATCGATGTGGTGGCGGGCGCGCTGGGCTTGCGCGACGATTCACCGTCGCCGATGCGTGAGGCACTGCTGGACTTCCTGCGTTCGCGGCACGCGCTGCTGGTGTTGGACAACGGCGAACAGGTCGTGGACGCGCTGGCGGATCTGGTGGAAACGCTGTTGCTGGCGTGTGCGGACCTGCGGATTCTGGTGACCACCCGGGAGCCGCTCGACATCGCCGGAGAAGCCGTGCTGCGGGTGTCGCCGCTGACCGTCCCGAGCCACGACGATCGGCCCACACTGCGGGGACTGCCGCGATACGACGCGGTGGCGTTGTTCACCGAGCGGGCCGCGGCGGTGGTGCCCGGATTCGAGGTCACCGAGAAGAATATGTCCGCGGTGGCGGGCATCTGCGCCCGCTTGGAGGGCCTGCCGCTGGCGATCGAACTCGCTGCCGCGCGCATCCGCACGATGTCGCCCGAGCAGATCCTGGCTCGGTTGACCGACCGCTACGCACTGCTCACTCGCGGCAGCCGCACCGCGCCGCAGCGGCAGCAGACGCTGCGGTGGTGCATCGATTGGAGCTACCGATTGTGCACACCGGCGGAGCAGCGGCTGTGGGGCCGATTATCGGTATTCGCAGGCGGTTTCGAGATGGATGCGGTCGAGCAGGTCTGCGCCGAGGCGGGGCAGGGGAGTCTGCTGGACGAGTTGTCGTCGTTGGTGGACAAGTCGATCGTGATCCGGGAGGAACTCGAGGGCGCTGTCCGGTTCCGGATGTTCGAGACCGTGCGTGACTACGGGCGCGAGCAGTTGCGGGAGGCCGGCGAGGAGACCACTGTACGTGCGCGCCACCGCGATTGGTGCCGGCAGTTGACGGCGGATGCCGAAGCCGAATGGATCAGCGAGCGGCAGCCCGACTGGCTGGCGCGACTCGAACGCGAGCAACTGAACCTGCGCGAAGCACTCGAATTCTGCCTGTCCGACAACACCGCGGAATCGGGTGCGGCGGGACTGCGCACGGTCACCGCGCTGTGGCTGTTCTGGAGCTTCCGGGGTCTGTACGGCGAGGGGCGGCGCTGGATCGACCGAGTCCTCGCGCACCCCGCCGCCCGCGACCTACTGGTCCGGATCCGGGGCCTTCACGTCGGCGCCGTGATGGCCGCCGAGCAGCAGGATTTTCCGGCCGCGGAGTCACTGCTGGCGCAGCTCCGCGAACTCGCCGAGCGCGACCCGACGCCGCTGCACGGTGGGCTCGTCGCCTCCGCCGACGGCATTCTGGCGCTGTATCGAGGCGATCCCGCCCGCGCGGTCGCCTGCTTCGACGATGCGGTCGAGGTGGCCGCCTCGGAGCCCGAGGGACATCTGCATATCGCGGCGTTGATGACGCTCGGCTGGGCACTGGCGGCGCAGGGCGACACCAGGCGGGCGATCGAGAATCACGAACGAGTCCTGGCGATCACCGAGGCCAGCGGCGAATCGCTGTTCCGGTCGAGCACGTTGTGGGGGTTGGGAATCTACGCCTGGCAGCAGGGTGAACACGCGCGCGCACGCGAGCTGCTGGGCCGATCGCTGCGGGTGAATCGACGCGTCCGCAGCCCGCTGGTCGCGGTGCTCGATCTCGAGGGACTGGCGTGGATCATCGCCGACGAGGACAGCGAGCGCGCGGCGGTGCTGATGGGCGCCGCGGAAAGCCTGTTGCGGTCCGGTTCGGGTTTCTCGATCTTCTTCCCCCAGCTGTCGCAGTCGCACGAGGACTGCGATCGCATCGTGCGCCGCTCGCTCGGCGCGCGCGGCTTCGATGCGGCGTTCCGGCGCGGGCGGGCGATGACGATGAACGCCGCGGTGGCCTACGCGCTCGGCGAGCAGCCGAGCGAGACGCCGCCCACCGCGACCGGGCAGGCTCAGCTCACCAAGCGCGAACAACAGGTCGCGGAGCTGGTCGCGCGCGGACTCACCAACAAGCAGATCGCCGCGAATCTGGTGATCTCCCTCCGCACCGCCCAGGGCCACGTCGAACACATTCTGACCAAACTCGGGTTCACCTCCCGCGCCCAGATCGCGGCCTGGATGGTGGACCGGGCCCAGCGGCAGAGCTCCTGAGTCGTGACCCGGCCGCCGCAGCCGGACGATGCGACGTGGCCGGACGATGCGACGTGGCCGCCGACCACGTCGCACGCGTCGTGTCAGCGGGCTCCGTCGGCCAGGAGCTCGTTCAACGGGTCGACCCCGGCGAGGATCATCTGCGCGGACGGGTCGGGCCCGTGCCGGTCGTCGGTGTCGGCGAAGGCCTGTTCGATCTCGCGGTGGATGTTCGCCAGGATCGGTTCGAAATCGCCGTGGGTGGGAATCAGGAACCGCCCGGCCTGCAGCGCTTCGACGACCTGCTCGCCCACTCGGTCCGGGTTCGCGCCGCCGGCGCCTTCGGCGGCGGTCATACCGGTGGCGACGGTGCCCGGAGTCAGCACCGAGACGCCGATATCGGTGCCGCGCAATTCTTCTCGCAGGACCAGCGACAGCCCGACGCTGGCGAATTTCGACGCGCAGTAGGCGCCCACGCCGGGGATGGGCATGAGCCCGCCCATCGATGCGGTGTTGAGAATGTGTGCGCGCCCGCCACGTTCGATGAACCGGGACAGGAAGGTCGAGGTGCCGAGGAACTGTCCCTCGACGTTGACCCGGAAGTTGCGCCGCCACGCCTCGGGCGTCGTCTCGGCGATCGGCGCGTTGCTGATGACTCCGGCGTTGTTGACGAGGATCGAGGTCGGGCCGAGGGCGGCCTCGGCGCGATCGGCGGCGGCAGCCCACGCGTCCTCCGCGCTGACATCCAGCTCGATCGCCACGGCCCTCCCGCCCTGCGCGGTGATCTCGTCCACGACCGCGGCGAGCCGGGTTCCGTCGACGTCGGCGAGGGCGACCGCGGCACCCGCCGCTACGAGTGCGCGGGCGATCCCGAGCCCGATTCCCGAGGCGGCTCCGGTCACGAAAGCGGCTTCTCCACTGGGCCAGGTCATGGCAACTCCAAACTGTCGGTGGTGGTGTCCGCTTACCAGGATCGGTCGCCGGGGCCGGCCTTTCACCCCGCCAATCGGCGTGAGTTCGGCACCATCTGCCCGCCAATCGCGCAACGGACCGGAGACCGCTTCGTGTCAGCGTGCGCGCGGGCTCAGGCCGTCCAGCAGGAGGGCCGTCAGTTCCTCGCGCCGGTCGGCGGGTAGCACATCGGACGGGTGTGTGGAGGCTCGGAACGCGATGGTGCCGGTGATGATGTCGGCCACCGTGCCGGGGTTGATGTCCGCGCGGATTTCCCCGCGCGTCACCGCGTCGTGGAGCGCGTCCTCGATCGCCGCGAGACATCGATCGATCGAGTCGCGTTTGAACACGGCGTACATGTCCGGGTAGTCGGCTATCTCCGCCGCGCACCGCTGCAGGATGCTCAGTCGTGGTTCGACGAAGACGGCGGCGATCCGGTCGAGCAGGACGGTCAGATCGCCGGTGATCGATCCGGTGTGCGGTGGGACCAGGCCGGCGGCGAGAGTCGACATTCCGGCCAGGATGAGATCTTCGCGGCGGGGCCAGCGCGCGTAGATGCTGCGCTTGGCGGCGCGGGCGCGGGCGGCGACCGAGGTGATGCTGAACTCGGCGATGCCTTTCTCCGCCAGCTCCTCGACCGCGGCGTCGAGGACGCGGTGGTCGACGGTGTCGTCGCGGGGTCGTCCACGTGGCCGAGGCGAAGTCATCTCGGCAGCATATATGGCACCGGACCCGTTGCATAAATAGGGGAACTGAAATACGCTCGGCCATATGACAATTCACGATTTCTCCGTCACCACCGCCGACGGGGAAGACCGTTCGCTGGCGGACTACGCGGGCCGCGTGGTGCTGATCGTCAACGTGGCCAGCAAGTGTGGCTTCACGCCCCAGTACGAAGGTCTCGAGGCGCTGTACAAGAAGAACCGGGATCGTGGGCTGGAGATTCTCGGATTCCCCTGCAACCAGTTCGGCGCTCAGGAACCGGGCGCGGACGCCGAAATTCAGGAGTTCTGCTCCACGAATTACGGTGTCACCTTCCCGGTTCTCGGGAAGATCGAGGTCAACGGGCCCGACGCCGATCCGCTGTACACCTATTTGCGCGCGGAGGCGCCCGGAGATTTCGGGCCCTCCGCCGGACCGCTCTACGACCACGTCAAGGCCACGCGCCCGGAAGCCATCGGCACCGATGAGGTGAAGTGGAATTTCACCAAATTCCTCGTCGGCCGCGACGGCAAGGTGATCCGCCGCTTCGAATCGACCGTGACACCCGAGCAGATCGAAACCGAGATCGCCGGCCTGCTGAATTGACGTGGTAACCCCAGCACGGTGACGCGCACCCTCGCGAACGAGGGTGCGCGTCACTGCATACTCGCACTCACCGCTTCCGCCGCAACGGAATCCGGTTCAGTGGTTGGAGTCGGCGGCGTGTGCGGCGGCGCGGTCCAGGCGCGGCCTGGGGGTGGGGACGGTGGCGGGGAGCGGGGTGACGCCGGGGATGTCGGCGAAGTCGGGGCCGAGGATGTCGGTCATGGCTTGGGCGAAGGTGGTGTCCATGTACATGCGTTCGCCGGCGATTTTGTCGCCGGCGAAGTCCATGGCGACGAAGTATTGGCCGGTGACCCGGCCATCCGGGGTGTCGATGTAGACGTAGGCTTCGCGGGCGAGGCTTGTGGGGGAGGTGGCGTGGACGCGTTTGTCGGCCCAGAGGTTGTAGATGTCGCCGCCGTGGAGGAGGCGTTTGTAGAGTTCGCGGACTGCTTGTTGTCCTTCGATGTGCCAGCCGAGGGTGGGGAGTTCGTAGACGGGGTTGTCGACGAGGGTGGCCATGGTGGCGTCGAGATCGACGTTGAACTCGGCCATTTCGTGGATGGCGAGCAGTTCTTCCATCTGGTCGAGGGTCAGTTTGTTTTCCATTGTGATTTTCTCCACCTCTGCGAACGATTTCTCGATGTGAGAAGTCTCTCCGAAAACTGGTGGGCCCAGGACCCGCCAATCGCGCGCCGATTGCCGCAATTTGTCCGCCAGGTGCCGGTTGTCGAATCGAGGTCGCACTCATGAACAGGCAAAGCTCACGCATTGACACTCGGGACAATCATGACGGCCCGTTCCGGACACACGCCGTCCGGCCGGGAACAGCCGGCCCGGAATTACGACTCGTTCTGGCTCGTTCGGCGCGTAGCCAATTGGAGTTTCTCGCAGCCCGCAGGACAATCGACGCCGAAACTGTGCCGATGATCGAATTCGCAATCCGGTGGGCGCCTTTCGGCGGCGCGAATCCGGGCGATCTGCTCGTCACCTTCGGGATCGACCGCCGGCGATTCATGACGCTGATCGAGGAAGGGCTGTGGTTCCGCCGAACCGACGACTCCGAGGAGCGGCGGCTCGAGCAGAGATTATCGGACGCGCTCACCTCGGCATGGTGTGCGCAGGACGATGGCCCCACGGGGCGATGACAGCGGAACCTGTCGTGTCAGACACCGCGATGCTCGCTGGCCCAGGCCGCGATCTGGGCGCGTGAGGTGAAGCCGAGTTTGGTGAGGATATGTTCGACGTGTCCCTCGGCGGTGCGCTGCGAGATCACCAGCCGGGCCGCGATCTGCTTGTTGGTGAGTCCGCGCGTGACCAGTGCGGTGACCTCCCGCTCCCGTTTGGTCAGGACGGTTGCGGGTTCGCGAGTGGATGCCGAGGTATCGGTTCGCTCGCCGAGGGCGAAGGATGCGGCAGAGTCGACGGTCATCGCCGCACCTTCGCGCAGGGACGCTTGGAAAGCGTTGTCCCCGAGCGAGTCTCGAGCTACGTGGGCGCAATCGTCGTGGTGGACGAGCAATGCGGGAAAAGGAAATCCGGAACTTCCGGCGCGACCGAACAGCGAATCGGCGGCGCCCGTCAGCACCGCTGCCCGGCGATACCGCCGCTGCCCCGCGGCGACCCAGGCCAGCGTCTCCGTACAGGTCGCGGAGATCAGCGGATCGGCCATCAGCCGAGCCGATCGAATCCCCTCCGCGAGCAGGTCCCCCGCGCGATCCGGCTCGCCGCCGCGCCACGCGAGATACCCCGCCGCCCACAACGCCCACGCGCGCAGCATCGTTTCGCCGGCGGATCCGGTGATCGTGAGCACCCGCTCGAAGTACCCGGTCGCTTGCGACGTGTCGCCGAGCAGCGCATAGGACAATCCGAGCGAGATCAGGGCATCGAGCTGCAGGCTGAGCGCCCCGGATGCCTCGTAGACGGCGACGGCCCGGGCCACGAGATCGTGGGCGTGGTCCGGCTCGGGTGCGCCCGTCATGAGCACGAGACTTCCCTCGCCGTGCGCGAGCAGAGCGCCGATCACCGGGTGGGTGCCGCCCTCGGCCAGGCGCCTCAGTTGTGCCAGCTTGTCACCGGCATCGGCGACGTCACCTTGCAGCGCCGCCATCGAGCCCGCGGCAAACAGTGCTCTGGCCCGATCGACAGCGGGTGTGGCGCCGTCGGTACCGAGCAGCGCGCGAGCAGCCCAGCGGCGACCTTCGCCGGGCCGTCCCCGCATCACCCAGAACGGGAACAGGGCGGCGGTCATTCGCACCGCGTCGTCACATGATTCGGACACCGCGAACTCCAGGGCCTTGCGCAGATTCGGCAGGTCTCGCTCCAGCCGGGCGACCCACTGCAGTTGGTGCGGTCCGATCCACTCGGCCTCGGCCCGCAGGGCGAGTCGAAGACACCAATCATGGTGCCGCCGAGCCGAATCGGCGTGCTCGCCGCTCTCCTCGGCCCTGTCCCTGCCGTATTCCTGCACGGTTTCGAGCATCCGGAAGCGCACCGCCGAATCGACTTCCTCGCGGATGAGTATCGACTTGTCGACCAGCGCGGACAACGAGTCGAGTATTTCCGGCGGCGTCAGGTCGCCACCGGCCACCTGTTCAGCGGCGTCGAGCTCGAAACCGCCTGCGAATACCGACAATCGACGCCACAGCCGTTGTTCGTGCGGTGTGCACAGGTCATAACTCCAGCCGATGCACCAGGCCAGGGTCTGCTGACGCATCGGAGCGCCGCGACGTCCGCGAGTCAGCAGACCGTAACGGTCGTCGAGCCGCGACAGGATTTGTTCGGGCGACATCGTCCGCAGCCGAGCCGCGGCCAGTTCGATCGCCAGTGGAAGCCCGTCCAGCCGAGCGCATATCCGGGCGACGCAGGCCCTGGTGTCGGCGCCGATTTCGAAGCCGGGCACCACGGCGGCGGCTCGGTCGGCGAACAGGGCCACAGCGTCCTCCCGAGCAGCTCTGGGGGTCGACTCGAGTGCCGGGTCGGGAATCGGCAGGGGAGGCACCGCGAACACCGATTCGCCGCCTACGTCGAGACCCTCCCGGCTGGTCGCCAGAATCCGCACCCGGGGACAGGTTTTGAGCAGTGCTTCGGTCAACGTGCTGACGGCGTCGATCACCTGCTCACAGTTGTCGAGAAGCAGCAGCAGGTCGCGTGCGGACAAGTACCGGATCAACAGGTCGAATACGGGTCCGGCCGCCCGGGTTCGAAGGCCCACGGCTGTGGCGACGACATCGGCCAGTAGCGCCGGATCTCGCATATCGCCCAGTTCGACCAACCACACGCCGTCGCTGAAATCGGCTTTCACCGTGTGCGCGACGCGCAACGCGAGCCGCGATTTTCCGACTCCTCCGATTCCGGTCAATGTCACCAGACGTGACTTCGCCAGCAGATTCCCGACCTCGCCCACCTGACTGCGGCGGCCCACGAAACTGGTCAGCTCGGGAGGCAGGTTCCCGTCGCCGGTTGCTACCGCCGGCGATGCGGAATCGACGCCGGCGGTGGCATGTCCGGTCGCCACTTGTGCCGTCATGCGTTCCACTCCGATCCGGCGCCGCGAATGTCGTTGTGTCGCTGCGATCACCGGCAGGCGACGGCTGCCGGCGTACCGGCCGGATGGCGCCGCTCCGCGGCCATCGCGATGCGCCACAGCGTCAAAGTGGTACTCGCGCGGGCATATCCGGCGCTGCTGAGCGGGGGATAGCCGAGCTGGCGTTCGAGCCAATCGATGCGCTGGCGCATGGTCGAATGGTGCAGGTTCTGCAGGCGGGCGACCTCGCGGATGCTGCTGTGACTCAGGACGGCCTCGAGTGTGGCGACGACCCACGGCCGCTGGGCTTGCAGCTCGATCACCCGGCGGACGTCGGGCGCTTGCGCCGCCGCCTCCGCGTCGACGCTTTCCACGACGGTGGCGATGCAGCCGAGCTGCTCGTACCGCACGTGCGTGGGTTCGCCGGTGGTGAGTTCGACCGCGATGCGCAGTGCCGTGCGGGCGTGCTGCCATCCACGGTGGACCTCCGTGGCGGCGCAGGTGTGGATCCCGGCCGCGATATCGCGCGGGACCGTGTCCGGCGCAACGGATCCGGAGAAGAGGTTGATCTGATGCTCGTCGACGACGAGCCCCGGTGGCATCCGCCGTGCGTCGGCGGCATGGGTGACCACGACCGTGACGGTCGGCCCCACGCCGAGTCGGCGCAGTGCGTTGTCACGCTCGGCCGGAAGGACGGTCGAATCGCAGACGGTGCGCAGGGCGGCGACGACCGGGGAGGTGTCGCGAGACTTCTTGACCGCGTGCAGGCTACGGGCGAATCGCTCGAGGATCAGATGGTCCAGCGGCCAGGGCGATTCCTGCCGGTCGAGCCAGACCGTGATTCCCTCGAATCGCTGCACCTGGCGTAACGCCGTCGCGCTACCCGCATCGGCGAGGGTTCGACCGGCCGCGTCCACGCCCACCCGAAGGCCGCGTTCCGGATCTTCCAGCCCCGCAGGGCAATCGGCCAGGACCGCGGCGGCCCGGAGCATGGCCAGTGCCGATGATTTCTGGTCGACCAGCGCGTCGAAATGCTGGACTACCCGCAGCGCTTCGGCCGCGCCGCCGTCGATCGTATTGAGCTTGACTATCCACTCCCGCACGAACGGACTCCTCGATCTTCACGCACAAGGCTCGGGCTCGTGCCATCGGTGCCGGGACTCACGGGTGCTGCTTCCGGGTCGGCCGTGGGGAACAAGCCCGCGACGGCGGCGACGACCGCGGCCCGGCGTGCCGCGTCGGAAGGATCGCGAACCTGCCCTTCGGCGAGTTCGACGAGATCGGGCTGCCAGGCCCAGGCCAGTGCGATCTGCGTGACGATCACCATGATGTCGATCGGATCCCACGCCGGATCGAGATGCCCGGCCAGCTGCGCATTCTGTATCTGCTCGACGCTACCGCGCACGGTCTGCCGTACGGACTCTTGGAAAGGGTCCGCGGCGGTGGCCACGTCGGGTGTGTCCAACCTTCCCCATTGCAGCATCCGCAGATGGTCGGGATGGGCCATGAAGTAGTCGTGAACCCGTCCCGCGTAGCCGGGCAGATCGAGCGCGTCCATGTGGGTGGCCTCGGTCATCGCCGCCAGCTCGCGTTCCGCGACGAAACGGTAGAGCTGCTGCTTGCTGCGGAAGTACGCGTAGAGCCGCTCTTTGCTCGTCTTCGCCGCGCGGGCGATGCGATCTATGCGAGCCCCTGCCACTCCGTATTGGGCGAACTCGGACACCGCGGCCGTGACGATGCGGTCGCGAGTGGTATCTGCGTCGGGAGAAGTGGCCACTGTCACAGTCTACCAAACCAAACTGTTTGGTGTGACATTTCGGGGCTGACTTTCGGGTCCACCACACGCGGGTGATGGACCCGAGAGCCGGCTGAAGCCCGGACTGTGACCGTATTCGGTTACCGCTGCTCAGTGGTTGGAGTCGGCGGCGTGTGCGGCGGCGCGGTCCAGGCGCGGCCTGGGGGTGGGGACGGTGTCCGCGAGCCGGCTCACACCCGGGATGTCGCCGAAGTCGGGGCCGAGGATGTCGGTCATGGCCTTGGCGAAGGTGGTGTCCATGTACATCCGTTCCCCGGCGATCTTGTCGCCCGCGAAGTCCATGGCGACGAAATATTGGCCGGTGACCCGGCCATCCGGGGTGTCGATGTAGACGTAGGCCTCGCGGGCGAGGCTGGTCGGCGAGGTGGCGTGGACGCGTTTGTCGGCCCAGAGGTTGTAGACGTCGCCGCCGTGGAGAAGCCGGCGGTAGGTTTCGCGGACGGCTTCCTGTCCTTCGATGCGCCAGCCGAGGGCGGGGAGTTCGTAGACGGGGTTGTCGACGAGGGTGGCCATGGTGGCGTCGAGGTCGACGTTGAACTCGGCCATTTCGTGGATGGCGAGCAATTCTTCCATCTGCGCCAGACTCAACTTGTTTTCCATTGTGTTCGTCCTCTTCTTTGAGGTTGTCACCGTGCAGACCGTCTGCGCGGTGCCGGAAAATGTCGTGCTCGGCGGCGCCTCAGATGCGCACGATCGTCCGGCCCTTGACCGCACCCGTGAGGATCTGGCCGGCGACCGCGGGAATGCCGTTCAAGTCGACTTCGTGGGAGATGCTCTCCAGCAGGTTCTTCGGTTTGAGGTCCGTGCCCAGGCGCAGCCAGACCGCGGCACGCACGTCCTCCGGGCACATGACGGAGTCGATACCCAGAAGGTTGACGCCACGCAGGATGAAGGGCAGCACGGTGGTGCTCACCGCCGGGCCGCCGGTGAGTCCGCAGTTCGCCACCGAGCCGCCGTAGCGGGTGGTGCGCAACAGGTAGGCGAGCGTGTCACCGCCCACCGGATCCACCGCACCGGCCCACAGTTCCGCCTCCAGCGGGTGCGGCACCTGCGCGGAAACCGCTTCGCGGCTGAGGATTTCGCTCGCGCCCAATTCCTCGAGGTAGCCGTGCTCGGCGGTCTTGCCGGTGCTCGCGACGACTTCGTAGCCGAGGCCGGCGAGCATGCTCACCGCGGTGCTGCCCACGCCGCCGGTGGCCCCGGTGACGAGCACGCGGCCGGTGCCGGGCCGCAGGCCGTTCTGCTCGAGCCGCTGGATCGACAGGGCCGCCGTAAATCCGGCGGTGCCCAGTGCCATCGCCTCTTTCAGGCTCAATCCCTGGGGGAGCGGCTCGAGCCAATCACCGGACAGGCGCGCGTATTCGGCGTAGCCGCCCCAGTGATCGGTGCCCAGGCCGCGGCCGATGGCGATCACTTCCTGGCCGACGGCGAAGCGCGGGTCGCTCGATTCGGCGACGGTGCCCGCGATATCGATGCCCGGCACCATCGGATACGAGGTCACCACGGGGCTCTCCGGCAGGCAGGCGAGGCCGTCCTTGTAGTTGACGCTGGAGTACTGCACGCGCACGGTGACATTCCCGGCGGGCAGGTCATCGAGCGTGAGCTGCTGTACACCGGCACTGAACCCGGCTTCGCTCTTGTTGACAACGAAAGCGTTGAAGGACTGGGACATGACACCTTCCTGGATCGGGCACTCGGTGACGCACGCTGCGGCCACCGGGCCGCCGGCGAGATCGGTCACGGGCGAACGTTCCCCTGATCAGTAGCTGCAACGGGAACCGGACCGGCAACCCGGTGCGTAGATAGATTGATCTACTCCGCCGAGAGTAGCGTCGCTACTTCCGTCGCGTCAACAACGCGGCGCCATCGCGGTGCCACATCCCCACGGTGGCTTCGCCTCGCATGATCGAAACATGTTGCCGCTCAGGCAAATGCGGGCGCGAACGGCGGGTGGGGTCGGGTGTACGGGCGTTTGGTGCGATATACCGCTGGAGTGGGAAATGTCTGCGCTGTCGACGGGACTCCTTCCGTGGATGCTTCTGTCCGGCGCGGCAGCGTGCGGCGTTGACGCAACGGGGGCACAGCACCTAGTGTCAAGCCACTAGATCGTTCTATTTTAGTGTTGTTGTGGGCGCTCCCGCTAAATGCGGCCCTCGTCCGTGAGGTCCGCAGCGGGGTACGGCGGTGATGAATTGCCGGAGCAGCGTGCTGCGAGTGAAAGGGAGCCGAATGCGATCGTGCGGCAAGTGTGCCTCGACAAGGGGAGCCGGGGTGTGAGTACCGATATCGATGCGGAGCGCGTGGCGGCAGCCGCACGCGCCGTGGTGCGCGAGCACGATCCCCGTTCCGTCCCTGCATCCGAATTCCTCGGCGCCCGTTTCGATGCGGGCTTGTCGTGGGTGCATTTTCCCGAGGGGCTCGGAGGTCTGGGCGTCTCGCGCGGCCTGCAGGCAGTAGCGGATGCGATCTTTCACGAGGCGGGAGCTCCCGTTCCGTACAGTCTGAATCCGATCGGCTACGGCATGGCCGCACCGACTCTGCAGGAGCATGCCCGGAGCGACGAGCTGAAGCGACAGTGGTTGCGCCCGTTGGCGAACCTCGACGACATCTGGTGCCAGCTGTTCTCCGAGCCGGGAGCCGGATCCGATCTGGCCGGGCTGGCCACCTCGGCCGTCCGCGACGGTGACGAGTGGGTGGTGAACGGGCAGAAGGTGTGGACCACTCTTGCCCACCGCGCGAGTTGGGCGTTGCTGATCGCGCGGACCGATCCGGATGTGGCCAAGCACAAGGGCCTGACCTATTTCGTCGTCGATATGCGCGCTCCCGGTGTCGATGTCCGACCGTTGCGGCAGATGACCGGCGATGCGGAGTTCAATGAGGTGTATCTCACCGATGTCCGTATTCCGGACGCGCATCGGCTCGGAGCGGTCGGGGACGGCTGGCGGGTGGCGATGACCACCCTGATGAACGAGCGCAGTTCGATCGGCGCGAGCGGCACCCGTCGCGGCGACGGCACGATCGCCGACGCCGTCGCACTGTGGACGCAGCGTCCCGATCTGCGCACCGCGGTGCGGCGGGATCGATTGGCGCAGTTGTGGTTGCGATCGGAAGCGCAGCGGCTCACCTCGGAGCGTTCTCGCGCCACGGCGACCGTTCACGGTCCCGGCCCCGAGGGCTCGATCGGCAAACTCGTCGGCGCCGAGTTGAACCAGCGGGTCTATGAGTTCTGCATGGATCTGCTCGGCCCGGAAGGGCTCCTCTACGGCGACTACGCGATGCGCCGGGTCGATACCGCCGAGGACTATCCCGACGTGCAGCAGCGTTTCCTGCGCTCCCGCGCCAACACCATCGAGGGCGGCACCTCCGAGGTGCTGCGCAACATCCTCGGCGAGCGGATCCTGGGCCTGCCGGGTGACCTGCGCGCCGATTCCGGACGACCCTGGCGTGAGGTGCCCCGTGGCTGACAACACCGAATTCGCGTTCACGCGCGAGCAGCAGGAATTGCGCGCCGCCGTGCGCGGCTTCTGTGCCGACCATTCCGACGAGGCCACCGTGCGGCGGCTGATGGAGTCCACGCCCGCCTTCGACCAGAAGGCCTGGCTGCGACTGGGATCCGAGTTGGGCGTACTCGGACTCGGTGTGCCGGAGGAACTCGACGGCTCGGGTGGCGGCATCGTCGATGCCGCGATCGCCATCGAGGAATTGGGTTCGGCCCTGTTCTGCGGGCCCGTCTTCGGCACGCTCATGTTGTCGATTCCCGCGCTCGCCGCGGCACCGGACACGCCGGTGCGTACCGAGATTCTGGGGCCACTCGTCGCGGGTGTCCGGACCGCTGCTTTCGCCGTCCCGGATCGAGCGGGCCGTTTCGCCGCGGACGCGGTGACCTTGCGCGCCAACGGATCCGGTGACATCTGGACGGTGTCCGGAACCGTCGAGCGGGTCGTCGACGCGGGTGCGGCGGACGACCTGCTCGTCGCCGCGAACGTCCCGGATGGGGTGGCGCTGTTCGTCGTCGACGCCACCGGATTCGGCGTGGAGCGGATCGCGTTGTCCACGATGGACTCGACCCGGCCGCAGGCCACCGTTCACCTCGCCGCCGCCGCGGCCCGGCTGCTGGCGGGTCCGGACGAGGCGGCTCGGATCTGCGAGCGTGCGCTGCAGGTCGGCGCGGTGCTGCTGGCGGCCGAGCAGGTGGGCGGCGCCCAGCGCATGCTCGATCTGAGCGTGTCCTATGCCGGGGAGCGGCTGCAGTTCGGCCGGGCCATCGGGTCGTTCCAAGCGGTCAAACACCGCCTCGCCGATATGCTCGTCGACCAGGAACACGCCCGCTCCGCCGCCTACCACGGCGCATGGGCGCTGCAGGACGGCACTGACGATCCCGTCGTCGCGGCGTCTATCGCCCAGGCGGTCTGCTCCGCCGCCTACACCCGCATCGCGGCCGATGCGGTCCAGGTGCACGGCGGTATCGGATTCACGTGGGAACACCGGGCGCACTTGTATTTCAAGCGCGCCTTCACCGACGCCGCCCTCCTCGGCAGCGCCGAGGACCATCGCGACCGGATCGCCGAACTCGTGCTCGACACACGCAACGGTGACTACGAAGTCGCGGTCGCGACAGGGCGAGGCTGACCGGTGCCGATCGATGTACAGGCAGCCCTCGCGCTGTCGTTCGACCCGATCACCGTGGACGTCGAACGCGGCCGACTTCGCTTGTTCGCCAAGGCCATCGGCGAAACGAGCCCGATCTACACCGTCGTGGACGCGGCTCGGCAGGCGGGTCATCCCGATCTGCCGGTGCCGCCCACGTTCTTCTACAGCCTGGAGCTGGAGACTCCCGACCCGTTCGGATATCTCGCCGCACTCGGCGTGGACCTGCGCCGGGTACTGCACGGTGAGCAGTCGTTCGCCTACCACCGTCCGGCTCACGCGGGGGACACGCTGACCCTGCGGCCCCGCATCGTCGACGTCTACAGCAAGAAGGGCGGCGCGCTGGACTTCCTGGTCAAGCAGACCAGCATCAGCCGCGGTGCCGAACCGGTCGCCGAGGCGACCAGCGTCCTCGTCGTCCGCAACCCGGAGGTAGCGAAATGACCTCGGCGACAGAGCTTTCGGCAGGCGACGAACTGCCCGCGCTCGAGGTCGAACCGATTTCGCGAGCCACCCTGGCGCTGTTCGCCGGCGCATCCGGCGACCACAACCCGATCCACATCGATCTCGACGTGGCCCGATCCGCCGGCCGCGACGACGTATTCGCCCACGGCATGTTGTCCATGGCCTATCTGGGGCGGCTGCTGACCGATCGGTTTCCGCAGGAACGCATCCGGTCCTGGCAGGTGCGGTTCGCGGCGATCACCCCTGTGCACGGCCGGCCGATCTGCACCGCGAACGTCGTCTCGGTGGCGGACGGTCTGGCCACGCTCGAGCTGACGGTCGCGTTGGAAGACGGAACCCCCACTCTGATCGGCGACGCCGTCGTCGCTCTGCACTGAAAGGATCTGCTGCACAATGGGAAAGCTCGACGGCAAGGTCGCCCTCGTCTCCGGCTCCGGACGCGGTATCGGTCGCGAGATCGCGCTGAAGCTGGCCACCGACGGCGCCGCAGTGGTGGTCAACGACCTGGATGCCGAACCGGCGAAGGAGACGGTCGCCGCGGTCGAGGCCGCCGGGGGCAGGGCGGTGGCCTGTGTCGGCAGCGTGACCGACGAGGATTTCGCCGAACGCTTCGTGCACACGGCGACCGACACCTACGGCGGCCTGGACATCATCGTCAACAACGCCGGGTACACGTGGGACAGCGTCATCCAGAAGATGACCGACGAGCAGTGGGACGCCATTCTCGACGTCCACCTGAAAGCACCGTTCCGGATTCTGCGCGCCGCGCAGCCGGTGATCTCCTCCGCGGTGAAGCAGGCCCGGCAGGCCGGTGCGGACGTGCCCTGCCGCAAGGTCGTCAACATCTCCTCGCTCGCCGGGGTGGGCGGCAATGCGGGACAGGCCAACTACGCCGCCGCCAAGGCCGGTGTCACCGGGCTGACCAAGACTCTCGCCAAGGAGTGGGGCCGCTACAACGTCACGGTCAACAGCGTCGCCTTCGGCCTGATCAAGACACGGCTGACCGAGGCGCCGGCCGGCGGCGACGCGACGATCGATATGGCGGGCAACCGGATCAAGGTCGGCGTCAATCCCGACGTGCTGTCGGCGATGGAGAGCGGCATCCCGCTCGGCCGGGCCGGCACTCCGCAGGACGCCGCCGGTTCGGTGTATCTGCTGTGCATTCCGGAATCGGACTACGTCAGCGGGCAGACCCTGGTCTGCGGCGGCGGATTCATGATGTGACGGCGCCGTCGCGAGCCGTTACGGAGGAGAGAACCGTTGGGACACAAGACTACTCAGATCCGACTCACCAGCCGCCCCGTCGGTGAGCCGCGCGACAGCGACTTCGAGGTCGGCACCGCCGAACTTTCCGAACTGATCGACGGACAGGTGCTGCTGCGCACGATCTACCTGTCGCTGGACCCGTATATGCGGGGCCGGATGAGCGCGGCCGAATCCTATGCCGAGCCGGTCGAACTCGGTGCGGTCATGATCGGCGGCACAGTCTGCGAGGTGCTCGAATCTCGCTCGCCGAACCGGGCGCCGGGCGATCTGGTGCTGGCGTTCACCGGCTGGCAGACCCATGCTGTCGTGCCGGCCAGGCAGACCCGGCGCCTCGACCCGGCCGAGGCGCCGATTTCCACGGCCCTCGGTGTGCTGGGCATGCCGGGGCTGACCGCGTACGCGGGCCTGCTGGATATCGGAAAGCCGGAGCCGGGACAGACCGTGGCGGTGGCCGCCGCGTCGGGACCGGTGGGTTCGGCCGTCGGCCAGATCGCGAAACTCAAAGGCGCGCGGGCGATCGGCATCGCGGGCGGGCCCGTGAAGTGCCGTGCGCTGATCGAGGAATTCGGCTTCGACGCGGCGATCGACCACCGCTCACCTACGTTTCGCGCCGACCTCGAGGCCGCCACCCCGGACGGGATCGACGTCTATTTCGAAAATGTCGGCGGCCCGGTCACCGAGGCCGTGGTCGGCAGGCTCAACCCGTTCGCGCGAATCCCGGTGTGTGGCGTGGTATCCGGCTACAACCGCACCGAGACATCGGCGGGCACCGACCGGCTGGATCTGTCCGCAGTCCTGTGGCAGATCCTGACCCGGAGCCTGTCCGTCCGAGGCTTCATCGTCGAAGAGTTCGTCCCCACTCGGCAAGCGGACTTCCTCCGCGATATGGCGGGCTGGGTCGCGCAAGGGTCGGTCCGCTACCGTGAGGACATCGTCGATGGTCTCGAGCGTGCGCCGGAGGCGTTCCGTGGTCTGCTGGCCGGACGGAATTTCGGCAAGCTGCTCGTTCGAGTCGGGGAGGATCCGACGCGCGACTGAAGGCCGCGGTGGGCCTGGCTGAGCGGATCATCCGGATGTCGGCCCGACCCTATGGGCCGAATCCCACATCAACGCTCATCACCCGCAGGAGGCGAACTTTTGTGAATACTGAATATGGCCCATGCCCACCCATCGACGCCGAGGTGGCGAGGGCGCTCCGCCAGATCGAACAGTTGGTGCCTCGCGTTGCACCGGACACGCTGGCGCAGGTTCGGTCGATCGTGGCGGACGGCATTCCGGGAGCGCCGACGCCTGACTTCACCGCAGGTGGGGCCGTGGTCGTCGAGGAGTCGGTGGTGCCCGGCCCAGCGGGGGCACCGGACGTTCCGGTGGTCGTCCTGCGTCCGGCCGAGGGCAGCGGGCCATGGCCCGCGATCTACAACATCCACGGCGGAGGCATGGTCGCGGGCACACCGCGCACGGCACTGGATCAATTGGTCGCGTACGTGCACGAGATCGGAGTCGTGGTCGTGTCGGTCGACTACCGTCTCGCGCCGGAGCACCCTGATCCCGCGCCTCTCGAAGACTGCTACGCGGGACTGTGCTGGCTGGCGGATCGTTCCGCAGACCTGCAGGTCGATCCGGCGCGCATCATGATCGCCGGTATCAGCGCAGGCGGAGGCCTGGCCGCGGGGACCGCGCTGCTCGCTCGTGACCGTGGCGGACCGGCACTGACTCATCAGATCCTCAGCGCGCCGATGCTCGACGACAGGCTTCGGACTCCGAGTGCGCAGATGTTGCTGCGTGAAGGCGTATGGGACCGTGCGGAGAACGAATACGGCTGGACCTCGCTGCTCGGCGACCGCAGAGGGGGACCGGATGTCTCCCCGTACTCGGCACCCGCGCGGGCGGAAGACCTCGCGGGGTTGCCGAGAACCTTCATCGACGTCGGATCGGTGGAGACCTTCCGTGACGAAGTCATCGATTACGCGACGCGGCTGTCGCGGGCGGGTGTATCGGTCGACCTCCACGTGTGGGGAGGTGGTGTGCACGGTTTCGACCTTTCGGTGCCCGGGGCCGCGATCAGCCGGGCGGCCCTCTCGGCGCGCGACGCGTTCATCCGAACCGCACTCGGATCGCGGCCGCACAATGCGGTGGTGACGAAATGAGTACCTATGCCGTCACGGGAGCCGCATCCGGGATGGGGCAACAAGCGGCGGCGAAGCTGCGCCGAGCCGGCCACACCGGCTCTTCCGCAGTGCGGCGTCCCCGGTGATCTACGGCGCAGCCAAGACCGCGGTCAGTCTGTGGGTGCGTCAGAACGCAGTCCGGGCGGACTGGGCCGGTGCCGGAATCCGGCTCAACGCGATCGCCCCCGGCGCGATCCGCACGCCGATGCTCGAGGACTTGATGACCACCGAGGCGGAGCGCAAGCGGATCGAAGCCGTGCCGGCGCCGATCGGTGGTCTGGGGGACGCATCGCAGATCGGCGACTGGGTCGTGTTCATGCTGTCGGACGCGGCCGACTATCTGGTGGGAACCACAGTCTTCGTGGACGGCGGTTCCGACGCCTATTTCCGTCCGACGGCCTGGCCGAAGGCGGTGCCGATGTGGGACCTCGTCGGGTATTTCCGGCGACTGCGCGCCTTCGGTAACGACCGATGAATCACAGCATTCGATGAGGAGAGAAGACATGTCATTGTTGAGTGGAAAGGTCGCGGCCGTCACCGGCGCGGGAAGCGGGATCGGTGCGGCGTCGGCCAAGATACTTGCCCGCGAGGGTGCCGCGGTCGTGGTCTCGGACATCAACACCGCCGGTGCCGAGGCGACGGTCGCCGCCATCACGGAGGCGGGTGGCCGCGCCGTGGCGACCACGGTCGATGTCGCGGTGGAGGAACACATCAAGGCCATGGTGCAACTCGCCGTCGACACCTTCGGTGGGCTGGACATCCTGCACAACAACGCGGCCCTCGTCAATCCGGCGTTCCTGGGACGCGATACGACCGTCGTGGACATCGAAGCTGCGGACTGGGATCGGGTGATGGCGATCAACGTCCGCGGCCCGATGCTGGGTTGCAAGTATGCGATCCCGGAGATGGAGAAGCGGGGCGGCGGTTCGATCATCATCACTTCGTCGGTGGGTGCGCATCACGCGACCGTGAATCAGACTGCGTACGGCGTCTCGAAAGGCGCTCTCGACACGCTCATCAAGTACGTGGCAACAGGTTTCGGGAAGCGGGGGATACGTTGCAACGGCATCGCGCCCGGCGTCGTTCTCAGCGAGTCCGCGCTGATCGCCCTGCCACCGGCGGTGCGAGACATGCACTTGATGGCGCAGCCGACCAGTCGGCTCGGCGTCCCTGAGGATATCGGCGAGATGGCGGCATTCCTCGCTTCCGACAAGGCCGGATACATCAACGGTGTCACGATTCCGATCCACGGGGGGATGACGATCATCAATCCGCACCAGGTGGAGCTGTGGGCCCACGAAGGTGAGCTCGTCCCCTTCGCAGACGCCGAGTGATCGCTTCCACTCGGGGATTTTCCCCGGGGGCGGACGGTAGCGCCGGCATTTACGGTTCAGTGGGCGCACAGCACAACGCTCCTCGGATGACCAGGTCACCCGAGGAGCGTTCCTGTGGTCTCAGTGCTCCAGCGCGCGGCGGATCACCCGTGGAAGGCGCCGACTGCCGGATCCAGCGATGGACCGCCGGATCATTCCGCCGCGCCCGCGGGGGCCATCGACTGCTGGGCCTTGATGATCGAATCCATCAACGACGGCTGATCGGTGGCGAAGGCCAGTTTTTCCATTCCCCCGTAAGGGTTTTCGAAGCTCGCGACTTCCTCGGGGGAATTGTCGGCATACACTTCGAGCTCATTGCCGTCGGGGTCGAAGAAGTAGACGCTCTTGGTCACTCCGTGGTTGACGGTGTAGGCGATCTCGACCTTCTCCTCCAGCAGCGTCTCGTACGCTTCGATCAGATCGGCCTCATTGCTGAGCTTGAACGCGAAATGCTCCATTCCGACCTGATAGAAGGTCCCATCGGGAGCTTCGGTGCCGAGTTCGGCGATTCCCAGTTCGTGGTGGTCGCGTCCCGTCGACAGGAATGCGACGTTCGGTGGGATGCGGCCCATGACCTTCAATCCGAGGACCCGCGTGTAGAAGTCGAGCGACTTCTCCAGGCTGCGGACCTTGATGACGACATGCGCGACGCGCTCGATTTTGATCATTGCGGTTGGCCTTTCATTTCTTACTACGCGTGAAGTTGCGATGTGACGAGAATACTAGATCAATCTATCTAGAGCGATGCTACCGCGGCGCTTGGTGCCGCTCGCTGTGCCGCGCCTTACGAGGCGACCGGATTCGATCCCGCGACCAGCATCTGCGCCGCGAGGTCGGGTCCGTATCGGTTGTCGAATTCGGTGAACGTCCGCTCGATCTCGCGATGCACCCCGAGGACGAGCGGTTCCCAGTCGCGGTGGGTGATGATCAGGAACTGCTGGTCCCGCATCGCCTGGACGACTTGTTCGCCGACGCGATCGGGATTCGCGCCCTGGGCGAGCAATGCGCCGTTCTGTTCCGCGACAGCGGCATTGGGCGCGCGGCCCAGCAGTTTCGCCTGTCCTTGTTCGCCGGTCTCGTTGATGCGGGTGGACACCGAGCCGGGGCACAGCATGGAGACACCGATGTCGGTGCCACGCAGTTCCTCGCGCAGCACCATCGAGAAGCCGACGCTGGCGAATTTCGAGGACACGTAGGCGCCCACCGTTGCCATCGGTACCAGACCGGCCATGGACGCGGTGTTGGTGATGTGCGCGCGGCCGCCGCGTCGCTTGAAACGGGGGAGGAACGTCGAGACGCCGATGAACTGCGCGTCGGTGTTGATCCGGTGTACCCAGCGCCAGACTTCGAGTGGGGTCTCGTCGATCGCCCCGCCGCCGTTGACACCGGCGTTGTTGCACAGGATCGAAATCGGGCCGAGCGCCGACTCGGCGTGATCGGCGGCGGCCTCCCACTGGGAGGCGTCGCTGACGTCGAGTTCCACCGCGGTGACCACGCCACCGGCGTCGTTCAGTTCCCGCACGACGCCCGCGAGCCGGGAGCCGTCGATATCGGCGAGCGCGACCTTGGCTCCCGCTGCGACCAATGCCCGGGCGATGCCGAGTCCGATGCCCGATGCGGCACCCGTGACGAATGCCGCTTCTCCTGCCGGCCAAACCATGATGTGCTCCTGTCTGTCGTGGTAGACGGTCGTAAACCGCTGTGCTTCAAAGCAATTGGTCGGCGAGGTGCCGGCCGAACGCGGCAGCGGCCTCAGGACATCAGCGTCGCCATGTCGCGAATCGGATCGGATCCGTCCCAGCCGGCGGTGACGGCCACGAGGGCGTCGAACATGTGCACCGCGGGGCCCTGCCGGCTCATGAGTTCGGTCATACAACCGGTCGCCGCGCGAGTGTCCACATAAGCCACCGGCGTCAGGCCGCCGACCGCTCCGGTCATCACGACCTCGAAGCCGTACTTCTCGTAGACGCGGCACTGGGTGTCGACATCCTCGACGAAGGCCTGCATATGGTGAATGCCGCCTTCTCCCACCGGGTAGACCTCGCGGTAGGGCGACGGTGCGTCGTCGTGCTGCTGGATGAGTTCGATCTGCACCGATCCGGCGTAGGCGATCGCGGCGCTGATATCGATCTCGACCGCGCGGCCCCGGTAGGTCGTATCGGTGATCATCGCGCCGATGTGCTTACCGACGAAGAACGGCCCGATGCCGGTGGTCTGCTGCCACTGCCGGACCGCGGCGTCGAGATCGTCGACTACCCAGGCGATCTGACGGAACTGGCTTGGTGCGAGCATAGTGCTTTCTCCTTTTTTCGGCCCACGTCGGTGGGGGCATTCGCCGTGCGCGGCAGGGCTTTCCGGCGGCGCGTACGCCGCCGATACGAGAGAGCCGGTGATCCCCATCGCTCCAGGGCGCGGCGGATGAATTCATCCCGCGCCGCGAGCGAAGCCTGCGATACCGCCGGCTGGCGGATTCCGATATCGAAGCCGTGGAATCCACCGCCCCACATGTGAAGGTCGACGCCGACGCCCGCCTGGGACAGGCGCTGGGCGTAGTCCAGTCAATCCGCCGGCGGCGTGTGGTCGTAGCCACCAAACGACGTCATTGCCGCGCGAAACATCCGCCAGATGGCGGGCACGCGATTTCGGTGCCGGCGAATGCGAGAAGGACTGTTGACGGGGCCGGAGACATCCCCTTACGCTCGATTAGATCAATCTATCAAATCGGACCGGGTCCGCCGCGCGGTCGGAATGTGACGCGCCGCCGGTGGCCGAATGTTGGGAGAATCCCGTGAATCAGTCCGCCCCCGTCGTTCTCGTGGCGACCCTGGTGCCCCGGCCGGGTACCGAGGAGCAGGTCCAGAGCGCCCTGCTCGAGGCCGTCGCCGCGACGCACGCGCAGGACCACGGCTGTGAACTCTATGCGGCGCACCGCAGCGTGCGCGGTAAGCCCGGTTTCGTGGTCCTGGAGAAGTGGGCGTCGGCGGAGTTGCTCAGCGCTCATGCGTCCGGCGCTGCCTTCGCCGCCCTCACCGCGAAGCTCGACGGCCTGCTCACCGGACCGCTGGATGTCACTGTGCTGCAGCCGCTTCCGGCGGGCGACGCGAAACTGGGGCAGTTGTGATGACGGCCGCCCGGCAGCAGGCGAGTGCCCGATACGACGCGAACGAAAGGCCGACCGGAACGATGATCGCGTTCGAACCGATCTCCGCCGACCCGGGCCTGCTGCGCCGCGCGTTCGGGTGTTTCCCGTCCGGCGTGACCGCGGTGTGCGCCCTGGTCGACGGCGAGCCGGTGGGCATGGCGGCCAGTTCGTTCACCTCGGTGTCGGTGGCACCGCCGCTGGTGTCGGTCTGCTTCCAGGAATCCTCGGCCACCTGGCCCAGGCTGCGCGATCTGCCGCGGCTGGGCATCAGCGTGCTGGCGGAGGGCCACGACGACATCTGTCTGAGCTTGTCCCGCAAATGCGACGACCGCTTCGCCGATATCGCCTGGGATCGGGCGCCCCACGGCGGGGTGTTCGTGCACGGCGCCACCGCATGGCTCGAATGTTCGCTGTACAGCGAGGTCCCGGCCGGCGACCACACCGTCGCGCTGCTCGAAATCCACGGGCTGCGTGCGGATCCCGAGGCCGCGCCGCTCGTCTTTCACGGCAGCCGGTTCCGCCGGCTCGCCGCCATCTGACCGGCCGGACGAGGGAGTGGCGGTAATCGTGAGCAGACGCATCGGATCGGTCCGCGGCTGCGCGGATCGAGTCTCTGCCGGGGGCGCGCCGGGTTCCGCTGGGCAACCCGCGGTAGGCCGTGGCGACCGGACGCCGGGTCGTTCGCCGCCCGTCGGCCCGGCGTCGTCGTAACAGACGACGAGACGACGACAGGCCGGTCACCGCTGGCTCGGCCTGTCGTCGTCACCGACGACGAGGATCGGAGAACGAGGGGGACCTCATCGTCTCGGCGGAGCCCAGCGCTCCTCGCGTTCGTACCCAACTCCGTTCCCGAAGAAGTGAGCTGAAAATGAATGATTCGCAACCGCTTTCGCGCGTGCAACGCAACACCGACGCGCTTCTGATCATCAGCGTCGTCGCCGTCTGGTGGGCGCTGCTGGGGCCCGTGTGGACCTACGTCCCGGCCACCGCGACGACGCCCGCCACCACCTTGACCTTCGCCGATCTGGCGGCGATGAACGCCGCCAATCCCAGCGGCCTGCAGGTCGCGTTCTATCAGTGGGTCGCGTGGACGTTCGCGGCGCTGACGACGATCACGGCGCTCGTCGTGCTCCGCAACGGAAGGCGGGCGACAGGTGCGGGATGTGCGCTGGTCGGCCTGCTGCAATTGCTGATCACCCTGTTCGTGACCGTGAAGGCGGCACCGGATGTGTCCGTCCTGCTGTCGAGTCTGCAGTACACCCGGCTGGGCACCGTCCTGTTCCTCGGCTCGATGGTGACGCTCACCGTCGCCGGATTCCAGCGGCTGCGTTATGCGCAACCCGCGCGCGAACCGAATCTTGTTGCTGCGCAGGCCTGATCGGTAGTTCGAAGCAGCTGTCCCGGTCGATCGCCACTCTCGCCCGAGTGCGATCGGCCGGGACGGTGTCGTCAGAAGATCGAATATCCGCCGTCGATCACGATCTCGTCGCCGGTCTGGAATCCGCCGACCCCGCCGGCCAGATACACGGCCAGGCGCGCGAAGTCGCCGGGTTCGCCCCATCGCCGGTGCGGCATCCGCTTCATGACGTTGTGCTCGAACGCCGGGTCGTTCATCTCCCGCGAGATCAACGGTGTCTCGGTCCAGCCCACCACGAGCGAATGGGCGTTGATTCCGTAGCGCGCCAATTCGATCGCGCATCCGCGGATGATCGCGGACAAGCCGGCCTTGCTCGCCGCATAAGCCTGACCGCGCGGGGTGCCGTGCAGCGAGGAGACGCTCGAGGTGCCGACGAGCACACCGCCTCCGCCGCGCTCCACCATGTGTTTCGCCGCGGTGCGCAGGGTGAGGAACGCGCCTTCGAGATTCACCCGGGTGACCGACCGGAAGTCCGCGAGGGTGGTGTCGACGAAGCGGATGTCGGGCGCGTGGGTGCCCGCGTTCGCGAAGCAGGAGTCGATCCGCCCGAAGTGGTCGAGTGTCTCGGCGAAGCTCGCCGTCACCGCGTCCTCGTCGCCGACGTCGCAGCGGACCCCGCGCACCCGGGTGCCGTGTTTCGACAGTTCCTCCGCGGCAGCCTCGTTGCGCTCGGCGTTGGTCCCCCAGATGCAGACGTCGGCGCCGCACTGCGCGAGCCCGTGCGCCATGCCGAGTCCGATACCGGAGTTGCCCCCGGTGATCAGGGCGACGTGTCCGGTGAGGTCGAAGAGCGAGGTCATGCAGAATCCTTCGAATGGTTCCGGCGTGGCCGGGGGAGAGGTCGAGAAGGCCCGACCGCGGGGCCGGTGGCCGCCGTGGTCGGGCCTGGCGCGTGCGTCAGCGCAGTGGGGAGAAGTCGGCGGGGTCGAGGAACTGGGAGGTCGCGCTGGCCGTGACCTGTTCGCCGTCGGCCCGGGCTGCGGCCCACTCGGGGTCGGCCCAGAAGGACTCCCACGATTTCTGGGCGGCCTCCCGGCTGGCGTGAGCGACGAGGTAGACCAGGGTCTCGGTGGGCTTGCCGTCGTCGTCGTTCGCCACCCAGAAACCGATGTTGGTCATCCCGTGCTTCTCGAACAGGGCCGCCGCGTGCTCGCGGAAGCGAGTCAGCAGCGCGTCGATCTTGCCGGGCACGGCCTCGTATGTGCGGAGCTCGAAAATACGTGTATCTGCGGTCACTAGATCAATCTATCACATGAGCTTCGGCGGCTCTGAACTGCTGATATCGCTCAGGAGCGCTAGGGTGAGCGGGAGTGACCGGAGACGGTCGGGGCAGGGATTCCACTGTGCGGCTGCCCCTTCGGCAAGGTGGCGTTCCGGCGTTCGCGTTTACGCCTGTGGCGGCTGCCGATCGTGCGGTGTCGAGGCGGCAATCGAGCGACGCTGCTGTCCGGTCGCGCGTGGGTCTGTCGACGGCCACCACTCGACCCGAACAGATCCCCACAGCGCAGCGGCGGGTTTCGCGTCGTGATGTTCGATGATGAATTCGTGGCGTCGTACGGGTCCCGCTGTGGCGCAACGGATTCGCGCTCGTATCGGTCAACGGGTCGTCAGGAGAGCCTGTGATCCCGGACGGGCGCTACGTAGGTGCGGCGACGGCCTTCGTATTCGGAGTTACCGTGCCGGTCGGCGATGTCCTGGGACCTATACCCGGATCGATCGCGCTGGGGCGAACGTCACAGTACGACAGATTGATCTAGTGGGGTAATCTAGACGCATGTCTCCCACCTCGTCAACCCTCGGAAAGCGGCCGGAAACGCGAGACCGCCTCGTCGAGTCCGCGGCAGAGCTGTTCAGCCGGCAGGGCTACGGGGCTACCGGCATCAAGGCCGTCCTCGCCGCCGCCGAGGCACCCTACGGATCGCTCTACCACTTCTTCCCGGGCGGAAAGCAGGAGCTCGGTGCCGCCGCCCTGGCCCACGGCGGCGAGCGGTACCGGGAATTGCTCGAGTCGGTGTACCCGGCGGGGGCCGACGTCGTCGAGGCGACCGCCGCGTCCTTCGTTCAGGCGGCCGAAATGCTCGAGGCCACCGACTACGAGGACGCGTGCCCGATCGCGACGATCGCGCTGGAGGTCGCCAACAACGACGAGTTGATGCGGAAAGCCGCCGCCGCAGCGTTCGAATCGTGGCTCGAGGTTCTCGAGGAGCGGTTCACCACGGCCGGGATGACCCCCGAGCGCGGCCGGGAGGTTGCGGTGGAGATCTTCTGCCTCATCGAAGGCGCGGTGCTGCTGGCCCGTACCACCCGTTCGTCGGCGCCTCTGCACACCGCCGGGCGCGCCGCCACCAATGCGGTAGCCGCCGGCCTTGCCGCGGGCCGCTACGACCGTTCCGGCCGGGGCAGCAGCGCGAGCTGACATAAGTCGTAATCACCAACCCGCCAACGCGATTCGCCGCGTTGGCGGGTTCTTTTCGTTCAGGGGCGCTGCGGTCCGTTGAGCGGGCTCGACGCATCCCGTGTCGTCTGTGCCGGCTGATGTAGCGCCCCGCGTGGTCGATCGACGCGCTCGGTATCGGGTTTTGCCGGCGACCCGGCAGTTGGCGGGCGAGAACCTCCGATCGCGCGAAGCTTGGCGGGTGCTGGGCGCCGGTGTTCCGGAAGAGACTTCATCTCATCGGAAACCGAACGGTCAGGAGGCAGGCGGATGACGCGACCACAGCCCGTTCGCCTGCCGTTCGTTTCGGATTCCGAGTCGAAGCGGTTGGCGGCCCGAGTATTGACGGACCGAGAAAGATCCGTTTACGCTTAGCTCGCTAGATCAATCTATCTAATCGCCTACTCGGGCATCGGACCGAGCACCTCTCGGCGCTTGCGTCGAACAACCGATTGCGTACCGCGAAACCACAATCCAGAGAGGCTGCAATGAAGCTGCTGGCACATGACGTCGACGCTCATGAAATGATTCCCAGCCACCTGCTCGAGGACGTCCTGGGCAAGCCCGGCCGGATCATGGGCAAAATCTTCGAGTCGGCGGACAAGCTGCGTCCGGACCCGAGCGATACCAATATGCATCAGCCCAACATCGAGGGTGACGTCAAGGACGTCGATCCCGAGGGGATCTGGAAGATCAAGGGCCCGTCGGCTCCGAGTGCCATCGACCTGAGCCGTCGTGTCGAGGTGCTCGATGTGATGGGCATCGACAAGCAGTTGGTCTTCCCGACCACCGCGATCGCCGCGATGATGATCGGCGAGATGGAGGACATCGCCTACGACATGCGTTTCGGCGGTGACCTTTCGGTGTTCGAGGGCCTGTCGCGGCCGGAATTCGCCGCGGACTACGTCCGGTCGTACAACGAGTGGGTCAAGGCCAACGCGAACCTGGCCGACGGCCGCATCCGTGTGGTCGGAATCCTCACCACCAACTCCGACCCGGCCAAGATGCTCGCCATGGCAAAGGATCTGGTCGACGCCGGTGTCAAAGCGGTCTACCTCCAAGCCGACGTGCCTCCGGGCGGTGTGGCGCCGTCGCACTCGGTGCACGATCCGCTGTGGAAGCTGCTCGAGGAGAACAACATCGCGGTGACGCTGCACATCGGCACCGAGTTCGCGTTCCTGAACCCGGGCTGGATGATCGCCGAGACCCTGCAGGATCTGTTCCAGTCTCCCGAGATCCCGAACACCAACATCCAGCTGTTCTCCACCGTGCACTTCGCGATCGAGAACTACCTGTCGTCCATGGTTCTCGGCGGCGTGTTCGAGCGGTTCCCGAACCTGCGCGTGGGCCTGTTCGAGGTCGGCGCGGACTGGGTGGGCAACTCCGCCCGCCGCATGGACATGTACGTCAAGGTGTTCCCCGGGGCGTCCGCGGCCAAGTTCTCGCTGAAGCCCTCGCAGTTCATCGCGCGCAACGTGCGTGTCTCGCCGTTCAACTTCGAGCCGGCCGACCGCTACTTCCGCGAGGATCCGGAGCTCGCCGACGTGTTCTGTTATTCGACCGACTACCCGCACGTCGAGGGTACGAAGGATTCGATGAAGAACATGCTCGCGAAGATCGAACCGCTCGGCGAGGAGATCACCACGAAGTTCTTCCGTACGAACGCCGAGTGGCTCTTCCCGTGATCTCCGCTGAAGATGCCCGCGCCCCAGCCCTCGGCCCGCTCGGGATCTGGTCGTACCAGCTCGACGTCCAGCCGATGGCCGTCGCGCAGAAGGCGGCTGCCGAACTCGACGAGCTCGGCTTCGGCGCCCTCTGGGTGCCCGAGGCGCTGGCGCGCGAACCGTTCGCCGGCACCGCACTACTGCTGTCGGCCACCGATCGCCTGATGGTGGCCACGGGTATCGCCGGCCTGCATTGCCGCACGGCCATGACGATGAACGCGGGCTGGCAGACACTGAGCGAGGCGTTCCCGGGACGTTTCCTGCTGGGTGTCGGGGTGAGTCACCAGTCGATGGTGGAAGGCAATCATCAAGGGCGGTACGGCAATAGGCCGTACAGCACGATGGTCGACTACCTCGACCGGATGGACGCGGGCATCTTCATGGGGGCGGCCGCACCGGTCGCCCCCCGGCGGGTGCTGGCCGCGCTCGGGCCGCGGATGCTGCGGCTGGCCGCCGAACGCGGCGCCGGCGCCCACACCTATTTCGTCCCGGTCGAACACACCGCGGCCGCCCGCGAGACACTCGGTGGCGACGCGCTGCTCGCGCCCGCGCAAACGGTCGTCTTCGAGACCGATGCGAGCCGGGCCCGAGACATCGCCCGCCGGTTCATGCACCGGTATCTCGCGTTGCCGAACTACACGAACAATCTTCGCCGATCCGGGTGGGACGACGACGATCTGGGCGGCGGGGGGAGCGACCGGCTCGTCGACGCGATCGTCGCCTGGGGCTCGCTCGAGCAGATCGCCGCCCGGATACAGGCACACCTCGACGCCGGGGCAGACCACGTCTGCGTGCAGGTGCTCACCTCCGACCCGCGGACGCTGCCGGAAACGGAGTGGCGCGAACTCGCGTCCCTCATTCCCTCGCTGCGCACCCGGTCGGCCACATGACACCCGTGCACGCCTCGAACAGAAAGCTTTCCATGCCGCACACCGCTGCTTCCCGTTATCTCACCGCGCTCGCCGAGCAAGGTATCGAGTGGTTCTTCGTCAATGCGGGAACCGATTTCGCGCCGATCGTCGAGGCCTATGCCGACAACAAGCGCGACGGCGGCCCGGAGCTGCCGCTGCCGGTGCTGTGTGCGCACGAGAACCTGGCCGGCGGAATGGCGCACGGCGCCGCGCTGGTGACCGGACGGCCGCAGGCGCTGATGCTGCATGTCAACGTCGGCACGGGCAATGCGGTGTGTTCGGTCGCGAACGCCGCTCGGGACCGGATTCCGTTGCTGGTCACCGCCGGTCGCTCGCCGATCCTCGAATTCGGCGCGGTCGGTGCGCGTGACCTTCCGATTCACTGGTCGCAGGAGATGTTCGACCAGGCGAGCATGGTGCGCGAGTTCGTGAAGTGGGATTACGAGCTGCGCGATCCGCGCCAGGTCGAGGCCGTGGTCGACCGCGCCCTGAGCGTCGCGACCGCGCACCCGCGCGGGCCCGTCTATCTTTCCCTTCCCCGTGAGGTCCTCGCCGAGGAGGCCGACGCACCGGCGCAGGCGCAGCCGCCCATGCCGGTGCCCGCCACCTTGCAGCCCGATCCCGCCGCCATCGACACACTCGCGGACAAGCTCGCGACGGCGAAGTTCCCGGTCATCGTCGCCGCGGCATCGGGTGCGGAGACCGAATCCGTCGCCCTGCTCGGCGATCTCGCCACGCGGTTCGCGATCGGCGTGGCCGATCCGTGGGCGCGTTACCTGAACATTGCCTGGGATCATCCGCATCGCCTCGGCGCCGATGTGGCGGCTGTGCTCGAGCGGGCCGACGTCGTCGTCTTCGTCGAGTGCGACGTGCCGTGGATTCAGGCCCGGACGGCACCGGCCGCGGGCTGCTTCGTCGCCCAGGTGGGCGTCGACCCGCTGTTCACCACCTACCCGATGCGGTCGCACCGCTCGGACCTCACGATCAGCGCGACGCCGACCGCATTCCTGGCACGGTTGTCCGAGGCACTCGAGACGCGCGCGGACGGCATCGATCAGGCTCGCGCCGAACAGTTCCGGACCCTCGCGACTGCGAATCGTGCCGCTGTGGACGGGCTGCGGCAGGCCGAGCTCGACCGCGACGACGAGGACGTCATCAGTATGGCGGCGATCTCCGCGGTCCTGGGGGAGCTGCTCGAGGACGACGACATCGTGTTCAACGAATACGTCTCCTATCCGGACCTGTTGCACCGCACCAAGCCCGGTACGTACTACTTCCTGCCCGCGTCCGGCGGTCTGGGCTGGGGTCTGCCGGCGGCGCTGGGCGCGCAGTACGCCGCGCGGGATCGCACGGTGGTCGCCACCCTCGGCGACGGCGCCTACATGTTCGCCAATCCGGCGGCCTGCCATCACGCGGCGGCCAAACACGAACTGCCGGTGCTGACGATCATCGCCAACAACAGCAACTGGACCGCCGTCGATTCGGCGACCTACCTGGTCTATCCCGACGGCACCGCGGCCACGACGGGCGAAGACCGGTTCTCCAACCTTTCACCGTCACCGGATCTGGCCGCCTACTGCACCGCCTCGGGCGGTCACGGCGCGACGGTCCACCGCCGCAGCGAGCTCGAGGGCGCGATCAAGGAGGCGCTGCGCGTCGTGCGGGACGAGAAACGTCAGGCGCTGCTCGACATCCGCTGCAAATGACCCCCGCCGCACCCCTGCCGATCGTTCATCCGATGGAGATCTGATGCGTTACAACCACGCCGAGCTGTTCGCCGGCATCGCCGCGGCGGCACCCGAGCGCGACTGCATCGTGTTCCGGGACCGCCGGCTCAGCTACCGCGATGTCGCGGGGCGAGTCAACCGGCTGGCGAATCTCCTGCTGTCGCACGGGATCACGATTCACCGCCAGCGCGCCGACCTGCGGCCGTGGGAGTCCGGCCAGGACCACGTCGCGTTGTATCTGTACAACGGCAACGAATACCTCGAGGGCATGCTGGGCGCGGCGACCGCCCGGGCGGCCTCGCTGAACGTCAACTACCGGTATGTCGAAGCCGAGCTGAGTTACCTGCTCAACGATTCCGCGCCGCGCGCGATCGTCTACCACGCCCGTTTCGCACCGACCCTCGGTGCGGTTCTCGGTTCGCTGCGTGAGCCGCCGGCGCTGCTGCTCCAGGTCGCGGACGAGTCCGGCAACGCCCTGCTGCCCGGCGCCCTCGACTACGAGGACGCGCTGTCGGCGTCGAGCGCCGAGGCTCCCGAGACGGCACCGGAGGCCGACGACCTCTACATGGTCTACACCGGCGGTACCACCGGAATGCCCAAGGGCACGTTGTGGACTCAGGCGGCAATCCTCGAAAGTGCTCTGGCCGCTTTCCTTCCCGAGGGCTTCTTCGAGGTACCGTCGCTCGCCGCGGGTGTCGACCTGGCCGTCGGCAGCGACCGGCGAGTCGTGCTGCCGCTACCTCCGCTGATGCACGCGGCGGCGCAGTGGCTGGCCATGGCCGGCATTCTCACCGGCGGGGCCGTCGTCTTCCCCGACGTGGTGGACCGGCTCGATCCCGCCTCGGTGTGGCGGGTGATCGACGGTGAGGGCGTGCAGCTGATGAACCTCGTCGGCAATTCGTTCGCGACCCCGCTGTGCGACGAGTTCGAACGCGGCGGACACCACGGGCGTTCGCTGCAGATGATCGGCACCGGCGGCGCGGTCGCGAGCGCCTCGGTGAAGGACCGCATCCTGCGGCTGCTGCCGCATGTCGCCATCGCCGATGTCGCCGGCTCCTCGGAGACCGGATCACAGCTGACGAACGTGAGTACCAGTGCGGCCCCGGCGGTTTCGGGTGTCTTCAGCGCGGCGGCCGGATCCTGTGTGGTGGACGAGGACCGCACCCGGATCCTCGAACCCGGCGACCCCGAGACGGGGTGGCTCGGCCGCCACGGCGCCATCCCGCTCGGCTACCTCGGCGACCGCGACAAGACCGAGCGCACCTTCCCCGTCATCGCGGGCCGTCGCGTGGCACTGCCCGGCGACCGGGCGCGCCACCGCGCCGACGGCACCATCGAACTGCTCGGCCGCGACTCGGTGACGATCAACTCCGGCGGCGAGAAGATCTTCGCCGAGGAGGTCGAGGAGGCGCTGATCGTCCACCCCGCCGTCGCCGATGTCGTCGTCGTGGGCCGGCCCAGCGAGCGCTGGGGCAGCGAGGTCGTCGCGGTCGTGCAGGTACTTCCCGGATTCGACCCGACCGACGAGGAACTGCTCGCCGACGCCGCGGAGCGGCTGGCCCGCTACAAACTGCCGAAAGCCGTTGTCCGCGTGGGCTCGGTGGTCCGCAGCCCGGCGGGCAAGGCCGACTACCGATGGGCCGCCGAGATCGCCACCCAGGACCTGACCGTAAAGGAATTGATCAAATGACTATGACCGCCGAACCGACCGTCGACGTCGCGCCCGAGGAATTGCAGCGCCTCCTCGATGCCCAGCGCGCCGCGCAGGCACTCGACCCGATCCCCGATGCCGCGACCCGGCGTGATCGCATCGATCGTCTGGTGGCCGCGGTCCTGGAACACCGGGACGAACTCGCCGCGGCGCTGAACGCCGACTTCGGCGCTCGCCCGGCGACCACCTCACTGGAGGTCGACATCCTCGGCGGCTTGCCGGAGATCGCCGACACCAGGGAGGAGCTGGAAGCGTGGATGGCTCCCACCGAGGTGCCCGCGGCCATGGGTGGCGCCATTCCGGCCTTCGTCCAGAATCGCCCCAAAGGCGTTGTGGGCGTGATCGGCCCGTGGAATTTCCCGCTCGTGCTCGTCTTCGTGCCCGCGGTCGAAGCGCTCGCGGCCGGCAATCGGGTGATGATCAAGTTCTCCGATATGACCCCGCGCACCGGTGCGGTGTTCGCTCGCGCGGTGGCCTCGCGGATGAGCCCGGAGGAGGTCACCGTCGTCAACGGCGGATTGAAGACCGCTGCCGCGTTCTCCGACCTGCGCTTCGACCACCTGTTCTTCACCGGCTCACCGAAGGTCGGACGCCTCGTCGCCACGGCGGCGGGCAAGAACCTGGTGCCGGTGACGCTCGAGCTCGGCGGTAAGAATCCGGCGATCGTCGCACCCGATGCGGATGTCGCGGATGCGGCGGCGCGGATCGCGGCCGCGCGGCTGTTCAACAACGGGCAGGTGTGCCTGTCGCCGGACTACGCCTTCGTGCCCGCGCCGAGCCGGGACGCCTTCGTCGCGGCCTACCGCCAGGCGGTGCTGACCTACTTCCCGACCTTCGCCGACAACCCCGATGTCGTGTCGATCGTCAACGACGCCAACTACTCTCGTGTCACCGGGCTCGTCGCCGACGCCAAGGCCAAGGGCGCGACGGAGATCGTGATCGTGCCGGAGGGAGAGAAGGATCGGGTGCCCGGCCCGGAGTCTCGTCGCCTGCCTCCGACGCTGCTGCTCGACACCACGCCCGACGCGGAGATCAACAACGAGGAGATCTTCGGCCCGGTGCTGGTGGTGCACACCTACTCCGACGTCGACGAGGCCATCGCCTACGTCGCTGCCGGTGAACATCCGCTGTCGGCCTACTGGTACGGCGGCGACACCGACGACTTCCAGCGGTTCCTGGTGCGGACCACCTCGGGTGGTGTGTCGCGCAACGACTTCGGACTGGCCTACAGCAATCCCGCCGTGCCGTTCGGTGGCGTCGGGATGAGTGGTTCGGGCGCCTACCACGGCAAGGCCGGATTCGACACGTTCTCCCACCAGCGCCCGGTCGCCTCCCACGACCTGCCGGGCGGGCTGGCCGGTGCGCTCGTGCCGCCGCTGACACCCGAGCGTGTCGAGGCCGTCGCCGCCGCTGCCGCCGCCGCGGCCGCCGAGGTCACCGCCCGGCTGCGCGGCTCCGACGGGCAGGGGTGACCATGACGGGATTCGAGACCATTCGTTACGAGCGGCCCGCCGAAAAGGTCGCCCGCATCGTCCTCGACCGCGCCGAGGCGCGCAATGCGCAGAGCATGCGCATGCTGTACGAGCTCAATGACGCGTTCGATCGTGCGGCGCAGGATGATTCGGTCAGCGTGATCATCCTGGCGGCCGCCGGTCCGCACTTCTCCGCGGGACACGATCTGCGCGAAACCGATGCCGTGCAGGTGGTCACCGACCACCGCCGGGTCGGTACCTGGTGCGGATTCGGTTGTGCCGGTGCGGAATCGCAGATGGCGGTCGAGAAGGAGATGTACCTCGGTCTGTCCGAGCGGTGGCGCAACCTCCCGAAACCGACGATCGCCGCGGTTCAGGGCAAGGTCATCGCCGGTGGGCTCATGCTCGTGTGGCCCTGCGATTTGATCGTCGCGACCGAGGATGCGCTGTTCCAGGACAACACGGTGTCGATGGGCGTGGCGGGCGTGGAGTTCTTCAACCACCCGTTCGAGGTCGGTGTGCGCAAGGCCAAGGAGATGTTGTTCACCTCCGACTTCCTCACCGCCGCCGAGGTCCATCGACTCGGCATGGTGAATCACGTGGTGTCCGTGGACGAGCTGGAATCGTTCACGCTGCGGCTCGCGTCCCGCATTGCCGAAAAGCCTTTGTTCGCATTGAAATTGGCGAAAGAGGCCGTCAACGTGGCCCAGGACAACCAGGGTCGCGCGAATGCGATGCAGACCTCGTTCGCCTATCACCAGTTGTGCCACAGCCACAACCAGCAGATCCACGGTCTGCCGATCGATCCGGGGTTCTTGCAGCGAACCTTCGCGGCGAAGCCCGGAGCGTGATCGAGGACCGTGCCGACCGGCGGGCGCCGCGCCCCGAATTCCCACCCCGACTGACCCACAGTCGTCCCACTCAGTGCTGAAGAGGCCAAGATGACCAGCGTCGTGCTCATCGATGCCGGCCGGTCAGCAGTCATCCCGGATGATCCAGACCTGCCCGAAACGCCCCCGGGGCTCACCGAGGACGTCATCACCGCTCTGCTGTACCGAACCGGTCTCGACCGATCGGAAGTCAGCGAGCTGTTCCTCGCCGATCCCCGCTGTCTGCCGACGCGCTGTGCGTCCGGCCCGGCCGGCTGGAGCTTCGAACCGCCGCCGCTGGGACTGACGACCACGGTCAGCGCGAGCAGTGCCCGCAGCGTGGCGCGGGCGGTGCGGACCATCGAGAAGAATCCGGAGATGGTCGCCGTCGTCGCGGCCACGGATTTCGGGGCGCGCGCCACCGGCAACCACGTCGATACCGCGGCGCTGCACCGCCAACAGCAGACGGCACAACTGGTGGCGGCGTGGTGGGACGTCGCACCCGAGGAGATGGCCGGCTGGGCCCGATCGTCCTACAGCCGTTCCGCCGAATGTGCCGCGGCCCGCGACTTCGCGGACGAGATCGTCTGTCCCGCAGCCGGTTACGCCACCGACCTGTTCCGTAAGCCGGACGCGGACGATTCGTTCCGTGGCGGGGAAGGCGCCGGGCACAGTCGCCCCGAGGGCGCTGTGCCGGCCCACCCGGCACGCGGCGCGAGTGCGATCATCCTCGCCGGAGAGGCGAAAGCCAACGAGCTGGGCGTCGGATTCCGCGCGCGCCTGCACGTGACCGACGTGATTCGTTCCTGCGCCGAATTCGGTATCGCCCCACTCGATTCCGGCACTCTGAACGAACTGCTCGCCCCCTGCGCGATCACGCTCGGGTGCCTGGACCAGCTCGAGGTCCCGGAACGATTCGCCGTCACGCCGGTGGCCTGGATCAAGGAAACCGGCATCAACGAGTATCTGGTGAACCCGCGCGGCGGCGACCTCGCCTTCGGTCATCTTTCCCGGTCGGGCTCGTTGCGCTCGCTGGTCACCATGGTGAATTCGCTGGAAGCCACCGGTGGTCTGGCCGGTGCGCTGCTGTCCTCCGATGTCCATCACACCACCGCCCTGGTCCTCACTCTCGCCGATTCGATCGCGCCGAAAGGGTGGAAGGACACCGTCGTCTCGCCGGGAACACCGGCCACTGTGAAAAAGGAGAAACAATGAAGGCCGCCCTGTTCTACGGCAAGGAGGATGTCCGCATCGAGGAGGTGTCAGACCCCGGCCGGCCCGGTCCCGGCCAGGTGAAGCTGCGCAATGCCTACTCCGGTATTTGCGGCTCCGACCTGCACTTCTACTATTACCCTGAATCCGTGCCGTGGGACGTGCACCGGTCCCATCCGCTGACCGGTGCCACGCTGCCGCAGGTGCTGGGGCACGAGTTCGCGGGCACCGTCGTCGAGATCGGCGAGGGCGTCACGCGGGTGAAGGTCGGTGACCGTGCCGCGGTATTTCCGTTGGAGATCTCCTGCGGTACCTGCGTGGCGTGCCGGCGCGGCCTGCCGTTCTCCTGCCCGATGATGGGCTCGCTCGGCGCGAGCGCGACCGGTGGCGGCCTGTCGGAGTTCACCACGGTGAACGCCTCGGCGCTGCACCTGCTTCCCGACAATGTCGACCTGCGGATGGGTGCGCTCGTCGAACCGATGGCCGTTGGCTGGCATGGCGTTTCGCGTACCGGCTTCAAGCCCGGCGGGACCGCTCTCGTCGCCGGCGCGGGACCGATCGGCATCGGCGCCTGGTTCGCATTCAAGGCCCGCGGAGTGGAGAAGGTGCTCGTGTCCGAGCCGAGTGCCGCCCGCCGCAAGATCCTCCAGGCGCTGGGCGCGACCGTCGTCGACCCGGTGAACGAGGATCTGGCCGCCGCCGTCGCCGAATTGACCGATGGGGCAGGTGTGGACGTGGCCGTGGAAGCGGCCGGAGCCGGTGCGGCGATCACCTCTGCCTTGGCGAGCCTCGCCCCCGGCGGCCGGGTCGTCGTCGTCTCGCTGCACGAGCACCCGATGGAATTCAACCCGACCCACATGATGATGGGCGAGACCGAGATCGTCGGTGCCGTCGGATATCTGCCCGAGGAATTCGATGCCGTGATCGCCGCCATGGCCGACGGCATCTACGACACCACCGGCTGGGTGGAGGAAATCCCGCTGGAAGGCGTCGTCGACGCCATCAAGGCGCTGCGCACGGGTACCGGCGCGAAGGTCCTCATCCGGGCGAAGTGACCACCATGCGTCCCCCGGCGCAATGGAAAACCACCGCCCACAGTTTTGATTCGAGAGGTTCGATCACATGTCCGACATGACGCTGAGGGAAATGGAAGAAGTCCTGCTGGCTCACGAAATCGCCGAGCTGGAACAGGATGTCGAGGCGACGATGGCGACGTTGGCGCCCAACCCCCATTACGAGCTGGCGTTCGTGGGGTTGGCGGTCGACGGCGAGGACGCGGTGCGGGAAACGTATCGGCGGATTCTGAGCGGTAATCAGGGGCGCGATGTCGCCGCCGAGGCACGGGTGTACGGCGTGGCCGCGAATACGCTGATGCGCGAGGCGCACATGACGTTCACCACCCGGCAGGGCGAACGTGTCAACGGCCTGTATCTGGTGGTGATGTCGTTCGATCCGGAGACGAAATTGATCTGCGGCGAGCGGATGTATACCGACCCGCTGGTCGGGGAGATGATGACCGAGCAGCTCGGCGCCAATTTCGAAAGCCTGCCCGGTGTGACGCGAATTCGTGATACGGCCCCGACCATCGCCCAGCACGATGCGTTCCGGGACGCCGAGGCGCAAGGCCGGTCGATCAACGTGCCCGGTTAGTCGCGCCTGCGTGGCACCGGCGTGCCGAAGATTTCGCCCGCACGCCACGCATTCCATTTTTTCGACGAAAGCGAAGTTATCGATATGGCTGAACAGGGACTGGCGGCGTGACCAACGAGGCGTATATCTACGAGGCGATCCGCACGCCTCGCGGCAAGAACAAGGGTGGGTCGCTGCACGGGACCAAGCCGGTCGATCTGGTGATCGGCCTGATCGAGGAATTGCGGGCGCGTCATCCCGGCCTGGATCCCGCCGCGATCGACGACATCGTGCTGGGTGTCGTCTCCCCGGTGGGTGATCAGGGTGGCGACATCGCGCGCGCCGCCGCGATGGGTGCCGGTTTGCCGGACACAGTGGCGGGCGTGCAGCTCAACCGGTTCTGTTCCTCGGGTCTGGAATCGGTGAATCAGGCTGCGGCACGGGTGCGTTCGGGGTGGGAGAGCCTGATCATCGCCGGCGGTGTCGAGTCGATGTCGCGGGTACCGATGGGCGCCGACGGCGGCGCGATGTACCACGACCCGGTACTGACCTACGACACCTTGCACGCCCCGCAGGGCATCGGCGCCGATCTGATCGCGACCATCGAGGGGTTCTCCCGCGAGGACGTCGATCGTTTCGCCGTGCGGTCGCAGGACCGCGCCGAGGCCGCATGGTCGGGCGGGCATTTCGCGAAATCGGTTGTGCCGGTGCGGGACATCAACGGTGTGACGATCCTCGACCACGACGAGCATCGCCGTCCGGGCAGCACCGTCGAGACCCTCGGCAAACTTCGGCCCGCATTCGAAACCATCGGTGAGCGAGGCGGTTTCGACGCGGTGGCACTGCAGAAGTATCACTGGATCGAGAAGATCGAGCATGTGCACACCGGCGGTAACTCCTCCGGCATCGTGGACGGCGCCGCACTGGTTGTGATCGGAAACGAACAGGTGGGCAAGGATTTCGGTCTGGTCCCGCGCGCCCGCATCGTCGCCGCGGCGATCACGGGATCCGATCCGACCATCATGCTCACCGGTCCCACCCCGGCGACCCGGAAGGTGCTCGATCAGGCCGGTCTCACCGTCGACGACATCGACCTGTTCGAACTCAACGAGGCGTTCGCCTCGGTCGTCCTGAAATGGATGAAGGACCTGAACCTGCCGGACGAGAAGGTCAATGTCAACGGCGGCGCGATCGCGATGGGACATCCGCTCGGCGCCACCGGCGCGATGATCCTCGGCACCATGGTCGACGAGCTCGAGCGACGACAGGCCCGGCGGGCACTGGTGTCGCTGTGCGTCGGCGGCGGCATGGGTATCGCGACGATCATCGAGCGGGTGTGAGGATATGACGAAAACAATTCGCTGGGAACAGGATTCCGACGGCATCGTCGTGCTGATCCTGGACGACCCCAGCCAGGCGACCAATACGATGAACGCCGACTTCCAGGAGTCCTTCGCTCAGACCGTGGAACGGCTGGAAGCGGAAAAGGATTCGATCACCGGCGTCGTGATCACCTCGGCGAAGAAGGCGTTCTTCGCCGGTGGTGATCTGCGGGATCTGATCCGGGCGACACCCGAGCACGCCGAGCATGTCACCGAGGCCGCCACCGCGATGAACGCGCAGCTGCGCCGACTGGAGACACTGGGCAAGCCGGTCGTCGCGGCCATCAACGGCGCGGCCCTGGGCGGCGGCTTCGAAATCGCGCTCGCGACGCATCACCGCATCGCGGCCGATGTGCGAGGCACCGTCGTCGGTCTGCCCGAAGTGACCTTCGGGTTGATGCCGGGCGCCGGCGGCGTCGTGCGCACCACCCGGCTGCTGGGGATCCGCAGCGCGACCCGGAACGTCCTGCTACAGGGACAGCGGCACGGCCCCGCGCGGGCCGCGGAACTCGGCCTCGTGGACGAGGTGGTGTCCGCGGTGGACGAACTCCTGCCCAGGGCCAAGGCGTGGATCAAGGCCGATGCCGGTGCCGGGCAGCCGTGGGACGCCGAGGGCTACCGGATTCCCGGTGGGTCGCCGACGGATCCGGCGTTCGCCGCGCACCTCTCGAGCCTGCCCGCCAACCTGCGCAAACAGGTCAAGGGTGCGCCGCTGCCCGCACCGCGGGCGATCCTGGCCGCCGCGATCGAGGGCGCGCAGGTGGACTTCGAGACCGCGTCGAGGATCGAGACGCGGTACTTCGTCAATGTCGTCACCGGTCAGGTCGCGAAGAATATGACCAAAGCGTTCTTCTTCGATCTGAAGCGGATCACCGCGGGTGGTTCCCGCCCCGACGGCTTCGAGAAGTACGTCCCGTGGAAGGTCGGCGTACTCGGCGCCGGAATGATGGGGGCGGCCATCGCCTACGTGACCGCGAAGGCCGGCATCGACGTGGTGCTGAAGGACGTCTCACCGGAGAACGCCGAGAAGGGCAAGGGGTACGCGGTCGCTCTCGAGCGAAAAGCGTTGTCGCGCGGGCAAACCACACAGGAAGCGTCGGACGCGCTGCTCGCCCGGATCACGCCGACGTCCGATCCTGCCGACCTCGCCGGTGTCGATCTGGTGATCGAGGCCGTATTCGAGAGCCCGGAACTGAAGCAGAAGGTATTCGGCGAGATCGAGGAAGTCGTCGCCCCGGACGCCGTGCTCGGTTCGAACACCTCCACGCTGCCGATCACCGATCTCGCCCAGGGCGTGCGGCGACAGGACGATTTCATCGGCATCCACTTCTTCTCGCCGGTGGACAAGATGCCGCTGGTGGAGATCATCCGTGGCGAGAAGACGTCCGACGCGACGCTGGCGAAGGTCTTCGACTATGTGCTGCGGATCGGCAAGACACCCATCGTCGTCAACGACAGTCGTGGCTTCTTCACCTCGCGCGTGATCGGCACCTTCATCTACGAGGCCGTGGCGGCGGTCGGGGAGGGGGTGGAACCCGCATCCATCGAGCAGGCGGCCGCACAGGCCGGTTATCCGGCGCCGCCGCTGCAACTCATGGACGAGCTGACCTTGACGCTGCCCCGCAAGATCCGGCTGGAGACACGCGCCGCGGTCGAGGCCGCGGGTGGGCACTGGACCCCGCACGGCTCGGAAGCCGTCCTCGACCGCATGATCGACGAATTCGACCGCAAGGGCCGCTCCACGGGGGCCGGCTTCTACGATTACGTCGACGGGCGACGCACCGGCATCTGGCCGGGTCTGCGCGAGGCCTTCAACAGCGGCAGCACCCGGATTCCGCTCGCGGATCTGCGCGATCGGATGCTGTTCGCCGAGGCCCTCGAAACAGTCCGGTGTTTCGACGAGGGTGTGCTGAACTCGGTGGAGGACGCCAACATCGGCTCACTGTTCGGTATCGGCTTCCCGGCGTGGACCGGCGGTGTCGTCCAGTACATCAATCAATACGAGGGTGGTTTGGCGGGTTTCGTCGCACGCGCCCGGGAATTGGCTGAACGCTATGGTGAGCATTTCCTGCCGCCGCGGTCCTTGGTGGAGAAGGCCGGCAAGGGTGAGATCTACGAGTAGGCCGGCGCCGTGATCGTCACGGGTTTCATCTGGTCTTGCGTCAATTACCGGAGTCAGGGCGCGGGCATGTCGGACGGCGGAACCGCTGCGCAGCAAGCGGATTCCGCGTCCGGCTCGCGACCGGACGCCGGTGTCGAGGAGCCGAGCGCCGGGCCGCGATCCGTTCGCGGAACACAATCTCACCCCGCCGTGCCGGACCGCCGCCGCTGAGATCTGCTGCGCGCGTGGTGATTTCCTGATCCGATCGAACCAGCATAGGGAGGCGTCCACGGTGGGCCACTATAGGAGCAACATCCGCGACCTCGAGTTCAACCTGTTCGAGGTGCTGGGGCTCGACCGCGTTCTCGACTCGGGGGCGTTCGGCGACCTGGATGCCGACACGGTTCGCGCGATGCTGGCGGAAGCGGCGCGGCTGGCCGAAGGGCCGGTGGCGGAATCGTTCGCCGACGCGGACCGCACGCCGCCGACGTTCGATGCGGCCGCGCACGCGGTGTCGCTGCCCGCGTCGTTCGTCGAATCGACGCTGGCCTGGCGGGATGCCGGTTGGCACAAGGTCGGACTCAAACCGGAGGTCGGTGGCACTCCGGCACCCGCCGCCGTCAAGTGGGCGATCTGGGAGCTGCTGCTCGGAGCTCAACCGGCGGCCTTCGTCTACACCAGCGGACCACAGAACGCCGCGATTCTGCACGACCTGGGTAACCCCACGCAGCGGCGGTGGGCCGAACTCGCGGCCGAGCGTGAGTGGTCCGGCACCATGGCGCTGACCGAAGCCGACGCCGGCTCCGATGTCGGAGCCGCCCGGACCACGGCGATTCCGCAGGCCGACGGCAGCTGGCATCTCGAGGGGGTGAAGCGTTTCATCACCGGCGGCGATTCCGATATCTCGGACAACATCCTGCATCTGGTCCTGGCGCGGCCCCAGGGCGCCGCGGCGGGGACCAAGGGGCTGTCGCTGTTCGTCGTACCGAAATTCCATTTCGACTCCGGCACCGGAGAACTCGGTGCCCGCAACGGCGTGTTCGTCACCGGCCTGGAGGCCAAGATGGGGCTCAAGGCGTCGGCGACCTGCGAGCTGACCTTCGGCGGCCACGGCATCCCCGCCGTGGGCTGGCTCGTCGGCGACTCGCACACCGGCATCGCGCAGATGTTCAAGGTCATCGAATACGCGCGAATGATGGTCGGCACCAAGGCGATTGCCACCCTGTCGACCGGATATCTCAACGCACTCGCCTATGCGACGACCCGGGTGCAGGGCAGCGACCTGACCCGGATGACGGACAAGGACGCGCCTCGGGTCCCGATCACGCACCACCCCGATGTGCGGCGCGGCCTGCTGCTGCAGAAGGCCTATACGGAGGGCCTGCGCGCGCTCTACCTGTACGCGGCCGCGCATCAAGACCCGGAGTCGGCCGCGGCGGTGTCGGGAGCCGACGCCGAATCGGCCTTCGACCTCAATCACCTGTTGCTGCCGGTCGTGAAAGGTGTCGGATCCGAACGCGCATACCAGTGCCTGACCGAATCCCTGCAAACGCTCGGTGGGTCCGGCTTCCTGCAGGACTATCCGATCGAGCAGTACGTTCGCGACACCAAAATCGACTCGATATACGAGGGAACCACGGCGATCCAGGCCCAGGACTTCATCTTTCGCAAGATCCTTCGGGACGAAGGCGTCGCATTCGACCACGTGACCGGGCAGATCGCGAAATTCCTCGCGGATGGCCCCGGCCGTCTCGACCTCGAGCGCTCGCTTCTCGCGACCGCGCTCGCCGACGTCGAGGATATGGTCGAAACCCTCACCGGCTACGCGGCCGCGGCGAAACGGGAACCCACCGCGGTGTACCGGATCGGACTGGTGTCGGTGCGGTTTCTGCTCGCCGTCGGCGACCTGCTCGTCGGCTGGCTGCTGCTGCGCCAGGCGGAGGTCGCGCTCGCCGCGATCGACGCCACCGGCAACACCCCGTTCTACGAGGGAAAGGTGGCGGCCGCGTCGTTCTTCGCGAAGAACGTGCTGCCGGGACTCGGCGAGGTGCGCACCATCGTCCGCGACGTCGACCCCGACGTCATGACTCTCGACGAGTCGATCTTCTGACCGCGTGCCCGCATATTCGATGCATCGATTGTGCATCGAATCGAATCGGGTGGGTACAGCCGGGGCGTTCTCACGACATCAGACTCAGCAGGCCCAGCTGCGGTTCCAGTGCGCCGTCCTGCCCGAGAGCACGGAAATCCGCCGCCACGGCCTCGAGTTCGAGGCGGCCCGCGCGCACCGCGCGGTAACGCAGGAACGACCAGACGAAGACGTCGAGATTGTCGAAGCGGGTGCCGCCCTCGAGGACCTCCTCCTCGTGAAACCACAGTGCCACTTGACCATTGGTGAGCACACAGAACAGATTTCCGCCGCCGTCGGCACCCACGGAGAAGACGTCGGCGTCGGTGAGTTCGGTGGTGTAGTCCGCGTCGAGGATGCCGCACTCGTTGCCGGCGAAGTCGAAGGCGTAGGACCAGTCGAAGATGTCGAGAAACTGCGGCATCACCCCCGAACGCACCCGGGCGTCCAGCGCGGCCAGTGCGGCCGCGTCCGCCGGGGCCAGCCGGGCGAGAAACGGTGTCGCCGAACGGGTCTGCTCGGGCACCACCACAGGTTCGGCGTCGGGAAACCAGCGGCTCAGATCGGCGTCGAGGCCACTGTCGACGTAGCCGATCAGATCGGCGGGAGAAAGCGTCACCGGGCGATCGTAGAGTGCGCCAACAGAATTGGCCATGTCCGCCGGGCTGCGGACGATCTCGAGCCGCGGGTGTAGCTGCAGTCGTCGTTCGTCGGCAGCGTGGCCGTGCCGGCGGCAGCTGTGACGGCGAACACCGGGGCCGCCGCCGGGCCCGGCTCGGTGGCACCGTGGCGTGGCCGACCGGGGCAGAATAGGAGCATGGCAAAGGCAACGATCAACGGTGTCACCATCGCGGAGTCCGACCACTACGAAACAGTGGAGGGCAATATCTACTTCCCGCCGGAGTCGATCAAGCAGGAGTACTTCACGCCCACCGACACGCACACCATCTGCCCGTGGAAGGGGCGTGCGAGCTACTACACCGTGGATGTCGGTGACGGAAACCCTCTCGTCGACGCCGCATGGTATTACCCCGAGGCGAAGCGGGCAGCGGCCAACATCGAAGGCCACGTCGCGTTCTACAAGAACAAGGTCTCCATCCACGAATGACTCCGGCGGGCGAACGACAGAGGTCGGCGAACTGATCGATCCGGAATCGCCGGTCGCCTGGGTCCCTGTCACCAGGCGACGCGGTGCCCGCTTCGGATTACCGGACCTCGAAGTCAGCTCGGCAGCGATTGTGAGAGGAACTTCAGCAGGTGCGGTTCGACGGCGGCCGCATCGGTGAGCGACAGGAAGTGCGCGCCGCCGTCGATGATCACCGGCGGCCCGGCGTTCGGCAGTGCCGCGGCCAACTCGACGGCGCGGTCGACCGGATAGGCGGCGTCCGCCGAGCCGTGCAGAACCAGGGCGGGGCAGTCGATCGCGGATGCCCGGTCGAGGATGCCGTCCCGCTCGACCAGTGGGGTCAGGACGCGGTCGATATGATCTCCGGAAAGCGTGCGCCACTTGGCCTGCCACTCGGTTGCGTCGTGCCGGCCCAGGCAGATGGCGGCGTTCATATCGAGCAGGTCCTGCGTGGGACCGAGTTGCCGCCATGCGGCAGCGGCCTGCCGGTAGGCGTCGGCGACCTGCGGGTCCTCGGCGGCGCCCGACGTTCCGAGCAACACCAGCGCGGCCACCCGGTCCGGTGCCAGGAGGGCCATGCGCAAACCGATGAACCCACCCTGACTCGTACCCAGCACCGCGCACCGAGCGATTCCGAGGTGGTCGAGCAATCCGAGTGCGTCGCGGGCCACGTCCCAATAGGTGAAGGGGCTGTCGGCAGGCGTTTCGCCGTGGCCGCGTTCGTCCATGGCGATCAACCGGTAGGACTGGCCGAGCGAACGCACCTGCGGGGCGAACATGTCCGCGTCCATCAGGTAGCTGTGCAACAGCAGCACGGCCGGGCCGGAACCGCCGTGGTCGATGTAGCTGACGACTTGGCCGCTGTCGAGCGTCATCGCTGTCCGCATGGCGCGCAGTCTATTAAGAGAGCGATACCAGGTCTTCGCCACCGATGGGGATGGTGGAAGCGATTCCGCTGATCGTCGGTATTCGCGCGCAATTCGCCGCTGAGGCCGACTGCGATCGGGCCGGATTTCTGCCGGCAGCGGGGGAGTGCGTGGTTGAATTCTGCCCAGCGCATGGGATCGCGAGGTGGCTGTCCTGCGCGACGAGCTGCGTGGCCGGATCTCGCCCCGGGCGGCGAACGAGACCGAGGAGAGAGGTGCCGGATGGCCGAGCCCGAGATCGAGTTTCCAGAAGGACCGGCCGCCGACCGACCCGGTCTCGACGATCGACCTGCAGGACCCGCAGTGCGCGTCCGGGCCGAGCATTTCCACACGATCTACGACCCGAGCGTCGGCGAGCCGCAGCCGTGGTACATCAACGACCACACCATCATTCGCGACGAATCGGGCCGCTGGCACCTGTTCGGCATCACCCACGCCGAGCCGGCGGATCCTTTCGACGAAATCGAATTCGCGCACGCCGGCGCCGACGACTTGCACGGCCCGTGGACCAAACACCCGCCGGCGCTTACCGTGGACCGCGACTACGGCGAGACGCACCTGTGGGCGCCGTACGTGATCCGCGCCGACGGGCGCTACCACATGTTCTATGCGGGTGGCGGTGATGATCGCACGGCGGCGGCGATCTGCGTGGCCACCTCCGACGACCTGTTCGGGTGGACCCGCGAGCCGGCCGGGCCGGTGTTTCGCGACGGATACGACGCCCGCGATCCCATGGTCGCGTGGATCGACGGCCACTGGGTGATGTACTACGCCGCGACGAGTTCGCCGACGGGTGGCAACTATGTGGTCGCGTACCGCACGAGTACCGATCTTCGCACGTGGAGCGAGCGGCGGATCGCGTTCACCGACCCGGCCCGGGGCACCGAGGCCGGCAACACCGAATCGCCATTCGTGTTGTCCCACAACGGTTCCTGGTATCTGTTCATCGGCCCGCGGCCCGATTACGTCGGGACCGACGTATTCCGCGGCGAGAGCCCCTACCACTTCCGGATCGACGACCGTGTCGGCCATATCGCCGCGCATGCCGCGGAGGTCATCGACGACGGCGCCCTGTGGATCACCAGTTGCGGCTGGGGACAGGGTGGAGTGTCGCTCGCACGTCTCGAGATCGGGAGAACCGCACCGAAAACCGCGCCGTGAGTGATATCTCTAGTGGTGCGAGCGCGGCCCGAGGGCGGCGTTGCCACGAGTGCCGTGCGGACACCGCCGTCGGATACCGCGGTGGAAGCGCAGTCCGGAGGCGGCTGCGCGCGTAACCACGGAGGGCTGTGCGTACACCGCCATCCGGCAGCGAGTAGTCCGACCGTTCGTCTCTTGGAGGGATCCGGCGTGGCACGTATCGGTGTGATCAGCATTTCCGACGGACGCGACTATGTGCACGACGGCATAGCCGAGTTCATCCGTACCAACGAAGACCGGCTCGTCGCCGAATTGACCTCCGCCGGACACGAGGTGGTGCGCGGCTCGGCGCCGGTCAGCACCAACACCCTCGCTGTGTCGGTGGCCCGCGAAGTCGCCTCGGCCGGAGTCGATCTCACGGTGCTGCACTACGCGGTCTGGGCCTTCCCGCACTTCACGATGCTCGTCCAGGGAGCGACGCCGGGAGCACTGCTGTTGCTGTCCAATATCGATCCGGTTCAGCCCGGAATGGTCGGGATGCTGGCGGCCGGGGGAGCGCTGGATCAGATCGGCCGGACGCACACTCGGCTGTGGGGCGACCCGGCCGACCCGGACCTGATCGCCAAGATCGGTGTGCAGGCTTGCGCCGCGTCGGCGGTATCGAGCCTGCGCGGCTCGACGTTCGGCAGGTTCGGTGGCCGGCCGATGGGCATGAACACCGCCGTCGCGAATACCGATCAGTGGCAACGTATTTTCGGTATCGACGTCGAGGAGATCGACCAGTGGGAGATCGTGCGCCGCGCCGAACTCGCCGATGCCGCTGAGGTTTCCAAAGCCAGGGTATGGCTGGAGGAAACCACCGCGGGCGTGCACTACGACGGCGACAAACTCACTCCCGAGCTACTGGAGCGCCAGGTCCGCTCCTACCTCGCGGTGCGCGAGCTGATCGACGAATGGAATATCGACTTCTCCGGCATCAAGGGTCAGCCCGAACTCACGCAGTACTTCGCCACGATGGACATCACCGAGGCGTTCCTCAACGACCCGTACGACTGGAACGGTCCGAAACCCACGCATGTGTGCGCCACCGAGGCCGATATGGACGGTGCGCTGACCATGCAACTGTTCAAACAGATCTCGAAGACGCCGGTGTTGTTCGCCGACGTCCGCCACTATCACGCCGACCGCGATATCTGGGATCTGTGCAACTCCGGCCAGCACGCCACCTGGTTCGCCGCCCGCAGCGACGATCCGGCGGAGAATCTGTCCCGGGTGCACCTGTATCCGGAGGTGTTCTTCTTTCCGGCAGGCGGTGCATCCGTCCATCACCTCGCGGCGCCAGGGCAGATGACTTTCGGCCGGCTGACGCGCAACGACGGCAACTACCGCATGCAGTTGATGCTCGGTGACTTCGAGACCTACGACGACGCCACCAACGACGAGTTGATGAACCAGTCGACCCGCGAATGGCCGCACGCGTTCGCGCGTCTGGATGCTCGGGCCGAAGATTTCCTGTCCCGGTTCGGCGCCAACCACATCCACGCCGTACCCGGTGACCATCGCGCGACAGTGCGCGCCGCGTGCGATCTGCTCGGCGTCACCGTGGACGAATTCGGTCGGTGACCATGTTCATCGGAATCGACATCGGCACATCCGGTTCCAAGGGCGTGCTGACCGACGCCGACGGCACGGTCCTCGCCCGGTCCGAGCGTCCGCACGAGGTGTCGATGCCGCGACCGGGCTGGGTCGAGCACGACGCCGAATCGGTGTGGTGGGCGGACTTCGTCGCGATCGCCCGCGAATTGGTCGACGCCGCCGCCGGTGCCCGGCTGGAGGGACTCGGGATCAGCGGTATCGGTCCGTGTCTGCTGCCGGCCGACGCGCAGGGGAATCCGCTGCGGGCGGCCATCCTGTACGGCGTCGATACCCGGGCGACCGTCGAAATCGCCGAGCTGGCAGACGAATTGGGCGAGGCGGCGGTGCTCGAGCGGGCAGGATCGCCGCTGACCAGCCAGGCCGTCGGCCCTAAGCTGCGGTGGCTGGCGCGGCACGAGCCGGACGTCTATGCGCGCACCCGCATGCTGCTGATGGCGAGTTCCTTTCTCGTGCATCGGTTGACCGGACGCTACGTCCTGGACCATCAGTCGGCGAGTCAGTGCGTGCCCATGTACGACCTGCGCAAACGAGAGTGGTCGGAGTGGGCCGAGCAGTGCGCCCCCGGACTGCTGTTGCCCGAACTCGCCTGGCCCACAGAGCTGGTGGGTCGGGTGACTGCGGAAGGTGCTGCAGCAACCGGGCTTCCGGAAGGACTTCCGATCACCACCGGCACCGTCGACGCATGGGCCGAAGCCGCCAGCGTCGGTGTACGCGGACCCGGCGATGCGATGGTCATGTACGGCACCACGATGTTTCTGGTCCAGATCCTCACCCAACCGCGCCCACACCCCGGCCTGTGGGGCACCTGCGGCGCGTGGCCCGAAACGTATTCGCTGGCAGCGGGAATGGCCACCTCGGGGGCGGTCACGGATTGGCTGCGCCGCCTCGTCGGCGGAGAGTTCGGCGACCTGATCGAAGAGGCAGGCAAGGTTCCGGCCGGCAGCCGGGGACTGTTGATGCTGCCGTACTTCGCCGGCGAACGGACACCGCTGTTCGATCCCGACGCGCGTGGCATCGTCGCCGGGCTCACCACCAGCCACGGCCGCGCCGATCTCTACCGCGCAGCTTTGGAAGCCACCGGATACGGGGTGCGGCACAACCTGGAGGCCATGTCCGACGCCGGTGGCCGCGCCCGACGCCTGGTCGCGGTCGGTGGTGGCACCAAGGGCGGGCTGTGGACCCAGATCGTGTCCGACGTGACCGGTCTGCCGCAGGAGCTGCCGGCGGAGACTGTCGGGGCCTGTCTCGGTGATGCCCTGCTGGCCGCGGAAGCCGCCGGTGTCGACACGTCCCGGTGGAACCCGGTGACGTCGGTTGTCGAGCCGGACTCGGAACGGCAAGCGATCTACGAACGGTACTACCGACGCTATCGCGAACTCTACGAATCGACTGCGGATATCGCGCATTTTCTTGCCGCGGAACAACATCGGACGGCGGACCATGGCTGAACTCTGGCGACTCGATCGGGCGCGCACCCGCTCGATCAGTCCCGAGAACCCGACCGGCGAGCCGGGCGCGGGCGCACGGGCGGAAACCGGCACGGGCGCGGGTGCGGCACGTGATCTCGGTGTCGGCTGGAAGGTGTCCCCGTCGATCGACCTGGCCGCCGGATCCACCGTGACACTGGCCGACGTGTCCGGACCAGGAGTCATCCGGCACTTTTGGCTGACCACCGACCGCACGGTGCTGCGTCGGTTGACACTGAACTTCACCTGGGACGACGAGTCGCACCCGTCGATCGACGTGCCGCTGGGCGACTTCTTCTGCAACGGCTGGGACGAACTGGCGCTGGTGAGTTCGGACATGGTGGTGGTTGCACCCGCCGGCGGTCTGAACAGCTTCTGGCCCATGCCTTTTCGAGAGCGTGCCCGCGTCACCCTGCACAACCCCACCGAACGATCGGTGCCGGTCTACTACCAACTCACCTATGACGAGATCGAGGTAGGCGAGGACGCCGGTTACCTGCATTGCCAACGGCGGCACAGCAATCCGCTCGGAACACCGGCGGTGCACACCATTGTCGATGATGTCCGAGGCCGCGGACGCTATGTCGGCACCTATTTGGCGATCGCACCGAATGCGCCCGGCTGGTGGGGCGAGGGCGAAATCAAGTTCCACCTCGACGGAGACGACGAATTCCCGACCATCTGCGGCACCGGCACCGAAGACTATTTCGGCGGCGCTTGGAACTTCGACCTGGACGGCGCCTACCGCGACTACTCCAGCCCGTATCTCGGCCTGCACCAAGTACTTCCGCACGACGAGATCTACACGCCGAAGCAACGATTCGGCATGTATCGCTGGCACGTCCGCGACCCGATCCGCTTCCACGAGGAGCTACGTGTCACGCTGCAAGCGCTGGGCTGGCAGGACGGCGGGCGGTATCTGCCGCTGGCCGACGCCGATATCGCCACCACCGCATGGTGGTACCAGGAAAGGGGAAGGTAGATGCGCGCGCTGGTGATCGAAAAGCCCGGCGAGTACTCGGTGCAGACGATTCCCGACCCGACCCCGGGGCCGGGGGAGGTGGTCATCGAGGTTTCCGCGGTCGGAATCTGCGGTACCGACATCCACATCGTCGAAGGCGAATTTCCACCCACGCCGTATCCGATCGTCCCCGGTCACGAGTTCTGCGGCCAGATCGTCGAGGGCCCGAGGTCCGGCGAGAAGGTGGCCGTGGACCCGTCGCTGTTCTGCGGCGCCTGCCACTACTGCCGCATCGGTCGCGGCAACCTCTGCGAACGTTGGGGTGCGATCGGCGACACGGTGAACGGCGCGATGGCCGAATACGTCGCGGTGCCGGAGGCGAACTGCTTCACGTTGCCCGACGAGCTGCCCGCCTCGCACGGCGCGCTCGTCGAGCCGCTGTCGTGTGCCGTACACGGATTCGACGGGCTACCAAGGACGCTGGGCTCGCACTACCTGATCTACGGCGCCGGCACGATGGGCCTGATGATGCTGCAACTCGCGGTCGCCGCGGGCGCGGCCTCGATCTCGGTGGTCGACCTCAATACCGACCGCCTGCAGGTCGCCCGCACCCTCGGTGCGGACGCGGTCGCCACGAACGCCGACGAGTTCGACCGCCCGCACGGCTGGGAGGTCGTCATCGACTGCACCGGCGCGATCCCAGCGATCGAAGACGGCCTCACCCGAGTCCGGCGCGGTGGCACCTACCAGCAGTTCGGTGTCGCCCCCGGCGACGCGACGGCGTCCTTCTCACCCTTCCGTATCTACAACGACGAGATCACCATTGTCGGTTCGATGGCGGTGGTGCACAGCTTCGGGCGGGCCGTCGACCTGGTCCGCAAGGGCGCGATCGACGCCGACACGATGGTCACCCACACCTTCGGCCTCGACCAATTCTCGGAGGCGCTGCAGGCGTTCCGCGACGGCGCAGGCCGCAAGATCCAGATCGCCCCGCGCGGATAGATGGCCACCGTCGCCGGGGTGGACAGCTCCACCCAGTCCTGCAAGGTCGTCGTGTGCGACGCCGACACCGGTGAGGTTCTGGCACGGGGATCCGCGCCGCATCCCGACGGAACCGAGGTTCCGGCCGAGGCATGGTGGAATGCGCTACAACAGGCAGGGGAGGGTTGGCTCGACAAGGTCGACGCGGTGTCGATCGCCGGCCAGCAGCACGGCCTCGTGGCACTCGACGACTCGCACCGCCCGGTGCGAGATGCCTTGCTGTGGAACGACGTCCGCTCCGCCGAGGCAGCCGACGACCTCGTCGCGGAGCTGGGCGGCCCGCAAGCGTGGCTGGACGCGGTCGGCAGCGTCCCGGTCGCCGCATTCACCGTGGCGAAGCTGCGCTGGATGGCCGACCACGAGCCCGAGCTCGCGGACCGGGTCACCCGCGTGATGCTGCCCCACGACTACCTCACCTGGCGGTTGCGCGGCGGTGGTGACGCTGCGCCGACGACCGATCGGAGCGATGCCTCGGGTACCGGGTACTGGTCCGCGGTGGAGGGCCGGTATCGAGAAGACCTGTTGGCCAAGGCGTTCCGCAGTCGGACCCCGGAGCTTCCGACGGTGCTGGAACCATCGCAGAGCGCTGGACACACCGCATCGGGCGCGCTCGTTGCCGCGGGCGCGGGGGACAATGCGGCGGCCGCGCTCGGCCTCGGGATCGGCGACGGCGACGTGGTGATCTCGCTGGGCACCAGCGGCACCGCATTCGCACGCACCTCGCAGCTGAATTCCGATCCGTTCGTCAACGGATTCGCCGACGCGACAGGACAATTCCTGCCGTTGGTGTGCACGCTCAACGCTGCCCGGGTGCTCGAGGCGATGGCCACAGCCCTGGGAATCCGCCTCGGCGAACTCGACGCACTGGCCCGCCAGGCCCCACCGGGTGCCGACGGTCTCGTCCTACTGCCGTATCTGTCCGGCGAACGCACTCCGAACCTGCCCCATGCTAGCGGCAGCCTGCACGGGTTGTGTTCGGAGACAATGCGTCCCGCTCACCTGGCCCGCGCCGCAGTCGAAGGAATGCTGTGCAACATGGCCGACGCACTCGACCGCCTCCGCGCGGCCGGTGCGACACCCCGGCGCGTGCTGTTGATCGGCGGCGCTTCACGTTCGGCGTTCGTCGCCGAAATCGCCGCACAGATCTTCGGGGCGGCAGTGACCGTGCCGGAGCCGGAGGAGTACGTCGCGCTCGGCGCCGCCCGCCAGGCCGCGTGGGCTTTGCGGGGCGGTGCCGAACCACCGCAGTGGCCGGCGGTCTCGACCGTCGAGATTCCAGCGCCCGACGACCGTGCGTCGGGCACGGAGATTCGCAGCGCCTATGGCCGGGCGCGAGAATCCTTGTACGGCAGCTGACTCCGTCATGCCGAACACTGATCCCGGACATGGCTTCAGGTCACCTCGGTCACTCATTGACAACGGAAGAAGCAGTCGTTGTAATACTCCGGCGATGATCGAACTCGACCTCCAGCTCGAACAGGAACTCGAAGCCGCTCGCAGTCGTTATCCGATCGGCGACCACGTGACCGGAGTGGTCACGCTGGTTCCGCGCCCAGGCGTGGTTGGTCTGTTCGTCGACTTGGGCCATCCGCCGACCGGGTTCGTCGACCTGCTGAGCCTGCCACTTGCCGCCGACCAATGGCCGACCGTCGGCACGGTCACGAAGGTCGAGGTTCTCCAGCACACCTGCGGTCAGGTTCGCCTCTGGCCCCTCGATGCCGCCTTCCGATCGAACAGAGCACTCTTTCCCGCCCTCAGCGAGCCCGAATGGTGCACCGTCAAAAGCCGCCACCCGGTCGGCTCCGCAGTCACCGCCGAGATCACAGGCGTCTTCCCCAGCAACCGCGAATACACCGTCGCATTCGATGGCCTCCGGTCCGTCCTCCCGTGGTCCGGCCCACCGCCCGTCGTCGGCACCATCGCCCGGTTCACCGTCGACCGACATCTCGACGTGACCCGAAGAATCCTGCTGCGCAGCATTTGACACGGGCTCCATGCGGCGGCGCCTCTACACAGACTCATCCGAATATCCCGGCGGATTATCTGTTGCATTCGAGTGTAATGATCCGGCGAGGGGTGAATTTCAGTCTTCGTAGTCGGTGTGGCTTAAAGGTCGTAGTTCGAGCAGAGCCTCTGCTTTTGACGGCCAGTTCAGGGCCAAGTTACTTTGATAGCCCGAAGATCATGCGAATCCTGTAGTGCTGCTTCATATTCCACTTCAACCGGAGCATCGAGGGAAACGTCACCGAAATTCTTGTGCTCACCCAGCGAATCGAGACCGAACCAGACGTGCGAACCGTCTTCGGTCTCGATTATTCCGGTGGCGCGCTTCTCGTTCCAGCGCCAGACTTTCCCCTTGGCGCGCCGCACCTCTCGCTCGTTTTCCACGTGCTCGATAATACCTACGGCGGCGTCGGTAATGGGCTCCTACGGCGGGCGCTCCGCGAATCGTATTCGGAGGTCGAGCATGACGTGCGCTTGGTGGATGGGTAAAGGCCTGTGGTGATGCGAGTTTCGCGATCGGCCTCGATCAGATGCCCGGCGCCACCGGTGTCTCCTCCGGCTCCCGCGCGGCATGCCGCGGCAGGAACATCGCCGGAATGATGATCACCGCGGTGAGCCCGAACGCCACCCAGAACGCGAAGCCGAAGGAATCGGCGAGTAGTGGACCGACAACCGGCATGAGTCGGGGCGGGACGGAGCTGATCTGACCGGAACCGCCGCTGCCGGAAGGGATTCCGTGCTCGGTCAGCTGTCGGGAGAGGTGCTGCGTCAGCGCCGTCACCAGCAAGGCGCTGCCGAGCGACGCGCCGACCTGCTGAATGGCCGAGAGCGTGGGTGCCGCGCGTGTCACGGCGTCCTTGCCCAGTTCCGTGTAGGCAGCCGAGATGGTCGGCATCATCACCGCACCGAGGCCCATACCGCGCACGAACAGGGCCACACAGAGCCAGACATAAGAGGTGTCGGTGCCCACGTGCGTGAACGGGAGGGTGCCGATGAGGCCGAGTACGACGCCGACGGGTACCACGTAGCCGGCGCCGATGCGGTCGGTGAGCCGGCCGCCGATCACCACCGCCACGATCGCGCCCAACCCCTGGGGTGCGAGCAGCAGGCCGGCATCGAGCGGGCCATGTCCGCGCACGGTCTGGTAATACAGCGGGAGCAGCAGCATGCCGCCGAACAATCCGATGGCGACGAGGAATACCGCGATGGTTCCGCTGGCGAAGAGCCGGTTGGTGAGCAGGCGGACGTCGACGATCGAGTCGGCTCCCTTGCGGAGGCTGTGCCAGGTGTAGAGGGCCAGGCCCGCGACGCCGCCGATGAGCCAGCCGAGCACACCCCACTCGGTGAATCCGCCGTGTGAACTGGCCTCGGAAAGGCCGTAGAGCAGGCACACGAGGCTACCGGAGAGCAGGACCAGCCCCAGCAGGTCGAGCCGGCCGTGCTCGGGCAGGGTGTCACCGTGCGGGAGCTTCCAGGCCGCGAGCGTGAGGGCGAGGGCGCCGACGGGGACGTTGACCAGGAAGATCCAGTGCCAGCTCGTGTACTGGACCAGCAGGCCGCCGATCACCGGGCCGAATACCGGTCCCAGCAGCATGGGGACACCGAGGATGGCCATGGCCCGCCCGAGGCGTTGCGGGCCCGCGGCCCGGGTGATGATCGCCTGCCCGGCGGGCAACAGCATGCCGCCGCCGAGTCCCTGCAGGATGCGGAAGGCGATCAGGCTGTCGATCGACCAGGCGGCCGCGCACAGAGCCGAGCCGGCCACGAACAGACTCACCGCGGTGAGCCAGACCGGTCTGGGCCCGAAACGATCCATCGCCCACCCGGTCACCGGGATGACCAGCGCGACCGCCAGCAGATAACCGGTCACCACCCACTGGGTGGTGGACAGGGTCGCGCCGAGTTCGGTGCTCAAGGAGTTCAGGGCGACGTTCACGATGGTGGTGTCGAGAACCACCATGATCATGCCGGACACGACGACGAGTCCTGTGACGATGACGCTGCGGTCGAGCTTGCCCGACTGCTGCGCGGTGGTGGATGCCATATCAGCTCCCTCGTTGAAGGTGCCAGGACTCGACCGGGCGACAACACCCTGCGACTACCCGTCGTGAGGCCGATCATCGCGACGCTGTCATTCCCCAGCGTGTCACGGACCTTGCCGCCGAGGGCGAGATCGGACGAGTCAGACGCGGCTGACGGAGGGGCCAGTGTGCCTCTAAAATAGAGGCATGATCGAAAGTCTCATACTGCGGGTGTGGCGATCGAAAGACTCGACGCCACTGCCGGCCTTGCTCGCCGAGGAAGCGACCTTCTCGAGCCCGGTCGCCGATTACCACGGCCGGGCGCGTGCGGCACATCTGCTGGCAACGATCGCGACGGTGCTCGACTCGGTACATCAGACCCGCCAGTGGACCGACGGGCAGCAGCGGATATTCGCGTTCACCGCACGCTTCGCCGGTCAGGAGCTCGAAGGGGTGCTGCGGGAAGAGCTCTCCGAGACCGGCAGCCTGACCCACGTGACATTGTTCCTGCGGCCGTATCGGGTGTTGCGCGCGGCCATCGCGGAAATGGCACGACGACTGGAAGCTTCGCCCCCGCCGCAGGCGGCCTGATCATGGCGCCCGAAACGCCACGCCCGGGGCGTCCGGTGCGCGGATCGGCCACCGGACGCCCGATCATGGCCCTGTTCGATCTGCTCGGGCGCCGTTGGATACTGCGGGTGATCTGGGAACTCGATCAGGCCCCGGGCCCGCTCACCTTCCGCGAGCTGCGCACCGCATGCGGCGACATCTCCTCGAGCGTGCTGACCCGGCGGCTGGCCGAACTCACCGAGGCGCGCCTCATCGAGCGCGAGGAGGGGTACCGGCTGACCCGCGCGGGGCGCACACTCGTCGAGCGGCTCGCGCCTCTGACGCACTGGGCGGCGGAGTGGCGCAACGATATCGGATGAGTCGCCGCCCGGCTGCCGAGAGCGGAGGAACCCGCGGCGTCAAATGTGGTGGTGGCCGGAGAGGCGTTCGTGGTCGATTTCGGCGTCGCGTTCGCGGTCGCGCTCATGGTCGGATTGGGCGTTCACGTTCCATGAGATCGGGTGTGCGCCGGGGCCGCAGTCCTGACTCGACCGGATGGTCGATTCGGGGCGGATCCGTACCTCCTGGACGAGCGGACGGAGGTCGCTGCACATGACGAAGATTCCGGCGGTTGCCGGGCCCACATCGGTATTCGTACATTCGATCTCGACGCGGCTGTCGACCGGAACCGATGAACAGAACGCCTCACGGGGCCGCAGCGCCTGAGCAGATCCCGCGCCGACGGTTGTCGACACCGTCACGGCCGCGAGACCGGATATTACCGCGCCCACGATCGATAGCCGGCGGGCACTTCTCTTGGGGATGGACACCGAGCATCTCACTTTCACTGCACTGCAGAACAATTCCCGAAAGCGTATGCACACCGGGACATATTTCCCAATGGAAGGAATTCTCGACACCGTCGACCGCCTCGGACGGCATGCTTGTCACGCCTCGACGAGGTCGTCGCTATCGTGAACGACAAGTGTGCTGTTCAGCCGCAACCTGACCGGCGTGGCTCGATCGCTTCGGGGATGGAAAGGCGCGGTATCGGAGCATGGCTGAGGATCTGACCGTGACCGGGATGCTGGTGATACCCGCATCCGAGTTGCGCGAGCGGTTCTCACGATCGTCCGGTCCCGGAGGCCAGCACGTCAACACCACCGACAGCCGGGTGGAGCTGTCTTTCGACCTCGCCAACTCGCCCTCGGTGCCGGAGTGGCTGCGCACCCGGATGCTCGACCGCCTGGCCTCCCGGCTGGTCAACGGGGTGCTGACAGTCGCCGCATCCGAGGAGCGCGCGCAGCTGCAGAACCGCGCGACCGCCCGCGACCGCCTGGCCTCGATACTGCGTGACGCCGCTGCCGCCCCGCCACCCGTTCGCCGCGCCACCAAGCCGTCGCGCGGTGCCAAGGAACGCCGCATCGCCGCGAAGAAGCGTCGCGGCATCACCAAACGCAACCGGCGAATCTCCCCGGACGACTAGCGCCGCGTCGGAAAAAGCCGGGATTCTTGCTCAGCTTCGCACGAAAAGTTCATCGCATCCGCCTCAATCATTGCCCTATGTCGAGCCGGATACCGCATCGAGCAGTCGCGCGCGCTCTCTGTCGGACGCCTCCGTTCCGGACACCGGCTCCGCGAGCACACACAGCAGCAGCGCCACGCCTACCGCTCCCGGGTCGGGGTGGCCGACGGCGCGCTCGCCGAGGTAACTGGCGCGACCGCGGCGTGCCCGCAGGGCCGCGGTGGACAGCGCTCCATCCACTGCGGCGCTCACCATGGCGCCGACATCGCCGGCATGGAGCGCCTCGACGGCCGGAGCGAGCGCGTCGACCATGGTGCGGTCGCCGACTTCCGCCTCGCCGACGCGCTGGATGGCGGCCAGACCATCGCTGATGCCGGCTTGGAGGGCGTCGATGTAGGAATCCGACCGTGCCGCCCGAGTGTCGAGTGATTGGAACAGCAGGCCGAACAGTGGGCCGCTCGTGCCGCCGACCTCGTCGAGGAAGACCGCCCGCAACGTATCCCACGGGGCGGGGGAGTCCGGTGCGGCAAGGCGGCCGGCGACCTCGGAGAGCCCTTCGCGCAGATTGACGCCGAAATCTCCGTCACCAGTGATCTCGTCCAACTTCGTCAGTGCGGGCTCGGCCGCGAAGAACACCTCCTGCAGGCGGGGAACGGTGCTGTCGAGCGTCGTCATCGCCTCGCTGCTCATCGGGTGGCCTCCTTCCAGGCGGGTGCGCCGGTCGGTGCATGCCAGAGATCGATCCAGCCGTCGGCGAGTTGGGTGAGGGTGATCGAAAATCCGCTCATATCCAGTGCGGCAACGAATGTGCCGACTTGGACCGCCGCGATGTCGCGGCCTCGGTCGCCGAGCGCGCGCGCCGCGAGTTCGAGGACCGTGCAGAGCTCGAGTTCCGTCGTCGCGCCGAGCCCATTGATCAACAGTAACAACGGTTTTCGATCATCTCCGGGCAGCGATGTGAGGATATCGGTGAGCATCCGGTCGACAAGTTCCGCGAGCGGTGGCCTGGTGATCGCGGTCGCGGCGCGTTCGCCGTGAATTCCCACCCCGTATTCGAGCTGATCGGGTTCGAGTTCGAAGGCCCGCGCCCCGGTATTCGGTGACGTCAGCGCCTCGGTGGCCACCGCGATACTGCGACTGTGCCCGGCCACCTCGCGGCCGAGCGCCGCCAGCGAGGTGAGGGTGTCACCGCGGTCCGCGGCGGCGCCGAGGATCTTTTCCACGACGATCGTCGCGGCCGTCCCGCGCCGTCCGGTCGCCGTCTCGTCGGATTCGGTGGCCACGTCGTCGTCGACGAGTACCCGCTCGACGTCGATGCCATCGGCAGCGAGTCGTTCCGCGGCGATGCCGAAATTGATCTTGTCTCCGGTGTAGTTCTTGACGATGTGCAGCACCCCACCGTCCCGGGCGACGGCCTTGCTCGCCTCGTAGACCTGCCGATTGTGCGGTGAGGCGAAGACCTTTCCCGGCACGGCAGCGTCGAGCATTCCCATGCCGACGAATCCGACGTGCATCGGCTCGTGGCCGGAACCGCCGCCGGAGACGAGGGCGACCCGCCGTGTCGGCGCACCGCGATCGTGGTGCACGAACAGTGGGTCGGTAGTCAGCCGGACCCACGGGTGTCGGCGCACGAAGCCTTGCAGTGACACCTCGGGACCCTGGCCTGGTTCGAGCAAGAACAGTGCCGGCACAGATATCCTCCTCGTCGATCGACTGCGTGATGTCCAGTATCACGGAGCCGGGGCGCTGCCTCGGCGTGGATTCCCGATCTTGGTGGGCCACAGGTTGTTCCGCTTCGCGGAGAGCGGAATCTGCGATGATGTTCGCCGATTACAGTGTTGCCCATGACAATCGAATACGTCCGATACCGGATCGCCGAGCCCGACGCGGCCGAATTCGAGGCCGCTTACGGTCGTGCCGCACGGTCGCTGGCGGCGGCCCCACAATGTGTCGACTACGAGTTGTCACGATGCGTCGACGAACCCGAGTGCTACGTCCTGCGCATCTCCTGGACCTCCGCCGAGGACCATATCCAGGGATTCCGCGGCGGTGAGCATTTCGCGGCATTCTTCGCCGAGATCGAACCGTATGTGCAGCGTATCGAGGAGATGCGCCATTACGAACGCACCGCTGTCCGAGGTTCCGGGTCCTCGGTGCCGAGCATGTACGACTGGCTCGGTGGTACCGAGGCGCTGGAGCGGCTCACGAAGGTCTTCTACACCCATGTCCTGGCCGACGACCTGATCGGGCCGTTGTTCGCCGGAATGGACCCGGGCCATCCGCACTATGTGGCCATGTGGCTCGCCGAGGTATTCGGTGGTCCCTCCCGCTACACCGGCGAGCGCGGCGGTTACGACCACATGCTGGCTCACCATCTGGGCAAAGCCATCTCCGAGCCGCAGCGCCGGCGCTGGGTGTCGCTGCTGCTGGATGCCGCCGATGAGGCCGGCCTGCCCGCTGACCCGGAGTTCCGGGCCGCGTTCGTCGGCTACATCGAATGGGGCACCCGCATCGCGCTGGGCAACTCACAGCCCGACGCCGACCCGCCGCGGCATCTCCCGGTACCCCACTGGGGCTGGGGTGTGGCTCCGCCGTATACCCCCGCCTGAGCGTGACCCGCTCCCCGCTCGGCGCCGGGAGCCGGTGACGATCAGTGTTCGGCGGCGGTAGCGGCCTGCCGTTCGGAGAGCAGCCCGGCCAGGGTCAGCGTGAGGGTTCGGGTGACGATGTCGGAGAAAGTCACGTGCAGTTCCGCGACCGTGGGGTCGGCGTCGTAAGCGGCTTGCAATGCCTCGGTCGGGGTGCTGTGTGGCCATGCCGCGGCGACGGCAAGGATTGTGGTCGAAGCGAATTGGAAGCCGTCGTCGGCTGTCAACTCCGGTAGGACGGTCGTCACGATCTGGGCGATCTGGTTCACCATGTCATGCATGGACCGCTTGTGACGCAGCACCACCTCGGTCGAGACGTTGCGCTCGAGCACCGCGGCCTGGGCGCTGATGAGGTCGCACAGCACCGGTCTCGCCTGCACCGTCGTGGTCACCGCCGCAACCAGGCGGCCGGAACGCCCTCGGAAGGGACCCTCCGCCGAGCGGGGAGTCGATCTGTCGAGGTCGGCCAGCCATGCTCTCGCCTCGGTGTCGAGCAGTTCCAGCAGGATCGCTTCGCGTGATTCGTAGTAGCGCAACACATTCGACTTCGCCAGCCCGACCCGGCGACTGAGTTCGTTCAAGCTCACCGCCGCGACCGGCATCTCGGCGAGCATTCCCGCGGCAGTGTCGAGTAGCACCTGCCGACGATGTTCACGCTGCTCCTCGGTGCGTGCCCTCTGAAAGTCCACCCCGTCAGATTACAGACCACCCGTCTGTTGTTTAAGAGACCGATGGTATGTTAGCGTTCGAGCCGTAACAGACCATCGGTCTCTTCTCTGATTCGAACCTTCAGGAGTTCCCATGTCCTCGCTGATCCGCACACCTTTCAACGCCCGGACCACCGCCGCCGAGGTTCTCGACGGCGTCGACCTCACCGGTAAACGGGCGGTCGTCACCGGCGCCTCTTCGGGCATCGGGGTGGAGACCGCCCGAGCACTCGCGGGAGCAGGTGCCACGGTCACCTTGGCTGTGCGCGACATCGTCAAGGGCGCCGAGGTCGCGGCCGACATCTCCGAAACCACGGGGAACGGCCGCATCGATGTGGCGCCGATCGAACTGGCCGACCCCGCCAGCGTCGATGCCTTCGTCCACGCCTGGAGCGGGCCGTTGCACATCCTGGTCGACAACGCCGGGATCATGGCCATCCCCGAGCGAACTCTCACCTCGTACGGCCAGGAACTCCACTTCGCCACCAACCATCTCGGCCACTTCCGCCTGGCCGTCGGCCTCCACGACGCGCTGGCCGCGGCCGACGGCGCCCGGATCGTCTCGGTCAGCTCCGCCGGAAATCTCGTATCACCGGTGAACTTCGACGACCTGAACTACAGCTTCATTCCCTACGACGGCCTCAGCGCCTACGGCCAGTCCAAGACCGCCAACGTCCTTTTCGCGGTGGGAGTCGGGCAGCGCTGGTCCGACGACGGCATCACCGCCAACGCCCTGATGCCCGGTGCCATCAACACTCGTCTCACCCGACACTTGGGCCCCGCCTGGTTCGAGAGCCAGGAGGGCGCCATGCCGATGCAGCCCAAAACTCCGGAGCAGGGTGCGGCGACCTCGGCTCTGCTCGCCGGCTCCCCGCTCGTCGAGGGCGTCACCGGCCGGTACTTCGAAGACGTGAACGAGGCAGAAACCGTCACCGAACGAGGTGACGGAGGCTCCGGCGTCGCCGCCTACGCGCTCGATCCGGCCAACGCCGAACGCCTCTGGGACACCTCGCTGCGCCTCATTCGCTCCTGACCGGTGGGGCCTTCGGTCATGTTCCCGACTCCGGTTGTGGCCCTCTCGCGCCCCCCCAATTCGCCTACGGGACATAGGTGTTCGTGGAATGTTCCTCTGCCGGGTCTGTGCGAGGCGCGGGGCTTTTCCGGATGTGCGGGCCGCTGGAGCAAGCGATGGCACGTTCTGTGCGAGCGCGGCCTACTGGCACGACTTCGCCCGCCGGCAACCACCGCCTCCCACACCCCAACAGCGCGTGGAAGTCGAGCGCCCGGCTCGCACGCGCCCGTCCTCCGAAATGCTTGCGGCACCGGCTTATTCGACGGTGCAGGGCACGATGGCGCGGCGCCCGGGCACCGATCCTCAGCGAACAGCGGGGACCAGTGTCAGTGTCCTGCCGTCGGCGACGGTCGTGCCGGTGTAGCGGGCGGTCGAGTCGTCGCGGATCAGGGTGCCGTCGGTGCCGATGGCGAAGCGGCGCAGGACTTCCTCGCCGGCACGCATCGGATCGGTGCCCAGGACCCACAGCGCCTTCCCGCTCGGCGACATCACCGACGATTCGGCGTTGACACCGGGTTCGGGGGCGAAGTCGACGTTGGGCAGGGGACGCAGGGTTCCGTCGGGCTGGACCTGGTAGGAGCTGATGAACGACGAGCCCATATTCGGCACGTACAGGAAGCGGCCGTCGGGAGTGGTGCTCGCGATGTGCGGCAGCAGGCCCGCCTGGTACGGCGACCCGGCGACCTCGCTCGAGGTTCCGTCGTCGGCGCGGTTGAATGCCTGTACGGTGCCGCTGATCTCGTTGCTGAAGAACACGTGTCGCCCGTCCGGGGTGATCACCGGGTAGATGGTGTTGATGCCACCGGCCACGCGCTGCTTGACCTCGGACAGGGTGGCGTCGTCGTGGATGTCGAAGACCACCAATTGACGGCCGGTGACGCTGGCCACGTACAGGTTATGTCCGTCGGGTGATATCTCGGCCGAACCGAGGCCGTCGACCGCGCCGCCCACCGGAACCGCCGGACCGTTCGGGGACGGAACTCCGTTGCTGTCGATCCGGATCGGCAGGATCGACGCATTCACCGCGCCGACCGTGACGAACCCATCGCGGCCGTTGGGCGCGAAGGTGATGTCGACCGGAGCATCGGGCAGCGGCATCGATGCGCCCGGCGTCAGGCCGCCGTCGGGGCCGACGGCGTAGGAGATCAGCCGCGGATCGATCGCGGGGGCGGCGAAGAGGAATCGGCCGTCACGCGACGCCGCGTGCGGCCAGTTCGGGACGCCGGTTGGGGCCCGGCCCGGGATCGGGGTCGGCTGCCCGGTGTCGGACGCGTTGAACCCGACGATCCCGTCGCTCATGAAGCCAGGGGCATAGATGTGGTATCCGGCGTCCGATGCCGCCGGCGCCGCCGTCGCGGGCTGGGCTATCGCGGCGAAACCGGGGAGCACGGTCGCGGCGACGGCCAGCACCCAACCGGCACGCCCGCGCACACGGACACGTGTGGTGGAGCCCTCCGCGCGAGCCGCTCCTCCATGACCTGTCATCGTCGAATCAGCTGTCATGGCGCGAAGCCCATGGCGGGTACAAGGGCACCGACTGTCCAGAGAGTTGGACAATCCGCGGCCCGACCGGCGGGCGTCGAGTTCGCGTCCGGTGCCACGTCCGACGGGTCGAGTCCGGATCTACGCCGACAGCCTCTTCATGTGGCGGCCTCGGCGACCCCGATTACCCCGATGGCAAAGCGGTCATCAGTCGACACCGGTTACGCGCACAGTGGAAGACGAGAAGATCATGCGGAAGCAGACCGGCCGGGAGGCCGACGTAATCGAATTCGGCGAATTCGCGGCAATGGCCCGTCATTTTGCGCCGATGATGCGGCGCGAAACAAAGGTCGGCCTGCGGGTCGCCCAGAGCGGAATCGGTCTCCGGCGGAACGGGATCAGGAGGCCGACTTGGGCTGGGACAGGTCCCTGATGCCGGTGATCGCCGTGATGATGTTGTCGATGGTGGAGGTGCCCTCGTCGAGGGCGGAACTACCGGAGTCGAGCGTGGCCGAGCCCGACGACGCGGAGCCGGAGTCGGCTGATCCGGAGCTCAGCTGCGCGGGGGCCGGAGTGGTCGAGTCGGCGGACGGGGCCGCTGCGGAGGCCATGGCTGCCGGGCCGACGAAGAGGGCGGCGGCGGAGAGGGTGGCGGCAGCGAGGATCTTGCGAGAAACCATGTACGGGGATTCCTTTCACAGGTGAATAACGACGCCATCACGGCGTGCCATCAAATATATGAAAGAGAAATCTGGGAGGCCACTTTCGTTACTGTGTCAATCGTCACCGTTAACAGCTGGCGAACTATGCATTTTGTTGAGGTGACACCATTTGATCTTGCATTCTCCCGATAATTGAACGATCAAACGTCCATGTTCTCGAATCGCGCGCATCGCCCTGGTAGAAGGGGCCCACCGCGGCGTAATCTACGCATGGGCTGCGTTCAGCCGATGGAGCATATGTCGCCGGCCGCGGCTCACATCGCCCACCCGACCAAGGAATCGTGATGGTCCTCTTCATCGACGTGCACGAACATTTGCCCGAAGGCACGACAGCGCAGGACGTGGCCGCCGCCCACGCCGCCGACCAGGCGATCCAGGGAGACTACGGCGTGACGTACCAGCGCTACTGGGTCGACGAATCGAGCCACACGGCGTTCTGCCTGGTCGACGCCCCGGACGCGGACACCGCGATCACTGTGCACCGCGAGGCGCACGGCCTCGTGCCCGACAGGATCTACCCGGTGGTCGAGGGCACCTGACCATTGCCGCTCGAAACGAGGTACCGATGTCCACGACCCCGCCCGGTTCCCCGGGCACTCGACGCGATCGGCCGGCTACGGCCGCCGTACTGATGGCGGCGTACGGACTGGTCGCCTACCTGCTTTTCCTCGTCGTCTTCCTCTACGCGATCGGCTGGGTCGAGGGCTTGGTCGTACCGCGCGACATCAACGAGGGCCCCGCGGCGTCGACCGCGGTGGCGATCGTGATCGACCTGATCCTGCTGTCGATCTTCGCGGTCCAGCATTCCGCGATGGCCCGGCCCGCGTTCAAGCGGGTGTGGACCCGCGTTGTCCCGGAACCGATCGAACGCTCGACCTACGTGCTGGCCGCCACCGCGGCGCTGGCGCTGATCATGTGGCAGTGGCGTCCACTACCGGCAGAGGTCTGGCACGTGCCGGCCACCCCGGCCCGCATCGTGCTGTACGCGGTCTCGCTGGCGGGCTGGGCTCTGGTGTTGATCGCGACCTTCGCCATCGATCACTTCGAGCTCTTCGGTGTGCGGCAGGTCCTTCGCCACCTGCGCGCGCAGCCCGACGCCGAACCGGATTTCCGTACCCCCACCCTGTATCGCGCGGTCCGGCACCCGCTCTACCTGGGCTTCGTGATCGCGTTCTGGGCGGCTCCGACGATGACCGCCGGTCGGCTGTTGTTCGCGGCCGTCACCACCGGCTATATCCTCGTCGCCATCCGCTTCGAGGAGCACGACCTCGTCGGTGTCTTCGGTGATCGCTACCGCAACTACCGGCGGCAGGTCCCGATGCTCGTCCCCCATCCGCATCACGGGAGTCGTGCCCATCCGGTCGATCTGTGAGGCGGCACGCGTTTCCGGCCGTCAGCGCCCGAAGACGTCGACCGCGATTTCCCCACCGAGGTGATAGTCGGCGGACAGATGCAGATTGTCGCCACTCCAAAATCTGCCCGGGTCATACCAATTCGGGCGCTTTTCCGGCAGCAATCCCATCGCCTGGTACGTCATGGCGACGATTTCCGCGCAGTAGGCGTTCTCCAGACCTGCCTCGGCTTCGCGGGGCTTCGAACGCTTCGGCAGCGGTATCCGGCCGCGAAACCACCTGCCCGCCAGCGCACTTGTGGACGGAAAGGGCATGCCGTCCAGCCGCGCCACCGTCCGCAGCGCCGCGTCCTCCATCTCGCGTGTCACGGGCCGATCCAGCTGGCGCAGCCACGCTTGCTGCCCGTAGTCATTGGTCCAGCGCAGGACCGCGGCCTGCAGATCGTGCAGCTGGGCGCCGCGATGGTGGTTGCCCGACCAGACATCCGGCAGCGCGCGGCCGAGCTCGGCATGCCAGATCAGCGCCGGCAGGTCGTCGACGACCACCGCCATACCGACGTGGTTGACCGGGCTGTTGGTCAGCCCACGGATCGCGCGGTCGGCGCCGGAATGTCCACGGAACAGCCACAAGTCGCCGGTCCGCGTGAGTTCGACCGCTTCATCCAAACCGATACTCGAAGGCGCTTCGCGTGGCACGACGACTAGCCTAGGCCGTATGCGGTGGTGGAAAGTACTCGGCTTGGCAGGAGCCGCGGGTGTCGCGGCGACCGGAGTGGTGATCGTGCGGTCCGAGCGCAAACGCCGTGCGTATACCCCGGACCAGGTCCGGGACCGGCTACACGCCCGTCTCGGTGACGAAGCCGAGCCCATCGGCGACGATAAGCGCTGATTACGGACGTGAAGCGTTCGCCCGCAACGGCTTCGATGCCCTCGGTGTGCGGCCGGTGCGGCGCTCATTCGTACACGGGGGTCGGCTGTTCAGACGGCGACCACGGTCAGCAATGCCTCGAGCCCCTTGAAGTCGTCCGGGTTGCGCGTGAACAGGGGGAGATCGTTCGCCGAAGCGATAGCCGCGATCATCAGGTCCATCCGGCGCGGCTTCGGGTTGCGTTTCGCTGCGACAACCAGTTTCGACATGGACGTGAATCGCCGGGCGGCGGTGGAGGAGAACGGCAGTGCGTCGAAGGTGTGCTCGAATTCCAGCAAGCGTTCGGTGCGAATCGCCAACTCCTCCGCGGTTGCCGCCATGGCTGTGCCCAGCCCCAGTTCGGCGAGTGTGACGGTGCTGATTCGAAGCTCGATGGGTAATGCGGCCTCGTCGATCAACGGCAAGTCGATGCACACGCAGGTATCCAGCAGTCCGGCTTGATGTCGAAAGCTGTTGTCCGGCTCAGTCATCGAGCCGGTCTTCGCCGAATTCGGCGTCTACTTGCGCTCGTTCCGCTGCGCTGTCGGCGTAAGCGGCGAATCGTGCGAATCGTCGCTTGGCCACGGCGGCTGTAACGGTCCGCTTCGTGGTGACGGGCCGGAGTTCGCCCACGGGCCTGCCGTTGCGGGTGATGACGAAATCGTCCCCGGCCTCTAACGCGTCCATGATCCCGGCGCTACCGTTGCGCAGTTCGGCTTGGGTAATGGTCCTGGTCATCGCTTCACTATAGCAACGCATGCTATGTGATGCTATGCGTCGTTTTCGGGACGACCTGGGCGGTGAGCGGGTCGTTCTTTCCGATGACGAGCCGGGCTTGCGTCAGTAGTTGCCGCCGGGCGGGTATTCGGAGAAGAACTGCTGGAGCCAGGGGGTGGCGGCGTCGAAGCCCCACCGTACGACGCCGAGTATGGCATTGCCGGTATTGATGACCACGTACCCGATGACATCGCGGTTTTGTTCGGCGAGTTGCTGAAGCGGCTGGATGATATTCGTGAACATGATGTGTCCTTCGCATCCGGGCGGATGGATACGTTCAAGGCTGCCACAGTGGGCGATGGGGGACCAGGGGTTGACGGCGGGCGCGGGAGGGCATTCACCGGCGCGACAGCTTGCCGATCGAGAGTGCTCAGGCCTGGGAGGGTTTGGGAGCGAAGGTGTCAGTGGTCTTCCTTACGCTGCGTGCATGATTCGTTCTTGGACGCGACTGCGCGAACAGCTTCGCGTACCTGCCGGTCTTCTCGAGCAGGCCGGCACCGATCCCGATGGCGTGAACACTCGCCGGTCGCTCGGCGGCATGCTGTCCGGGGTGTCGCTGCGCGACGGTAGGCCCTCGTCGGTGGGGAGCGTGTGAGGAAGTGCGCAGGCTCGATGGCGAGGTGCACGTTCACTACAGCCAGCTCTACGTGGAGAGTGACCCCGAGAGTGTCGGCCCGGACATGGAGGAAGCGTTCGCCGGGCAGAGCGCAGGGCTGTGCGGCGCTGCGGTACCCGGCGCCCTGTGGCTGATGACCGGGCTGCACACCGGCAACGTCGGTTTCACCGCCGAAGTGCGCGGCCAGGCTCCGCCGCTCGATCCCGCCTGGGAGGACGTCGTGGAGGTGTCTTTCCGCCCGGTTTCGGCTCAGAGTTGGCTGATGCAGTGGGCAGGCGAGGCGTGCTGGGAACTGGATCTGGAAGAGATCGACTACCGGGTGCGGTACTGCGCGCAGGGCATGGACCAGGCGCACCAGAAGGACACCAGACTCGATGACGAGCCCCTTCTGGACCGTTACCTCCTGCAGTTCTGGCCCGCCCCGCCCGAGCCGGACCGGGTGGTTCGGCAGACCGCGGAGATCGCGGCGTATTGGCACGACTATGCCCGCCGGCAACCATCTCCCACACCGGAATAACGCGAAAGTTCCCGGCTCGTCTCGCGCACGGTCGGTTCGCCCGTGGAAGCGGTTCTCTGTCCACCCGGTCGGTCCGTGGGGGTGCGCGGCCGAGCAGTCGGCTGCCGTCGCCCCACCAAATGCGCCTGGACTACCGCTTCACGCTCACGGCACCTCGCGCCCGCGCAGGGCGAGCACGCCGGGCCCGCTCAGGTCATCGAGATAAGCGGTGCGGCCGGCCATGGCCATGGTCAACGCGATCGTCGTTCCGGTGACCAGAGGGCCGGTTCCGGCAGTGAACGGGCCGTCGGTCGCTTCGAAACGGAGGCCGTCGATCGTGCTCCGGCTGGGAACCGCGAAGTCGCGGCTCGCGTAGAACCTCGCGACTTCGGTGGCGGCCTCGACAGACGGTTCGCGCAGTATCCCCAACGGTCGTCGGATGTCCTGGGCGTGCACGATCACCTCCCCGAGCCATGCCGCGGTGTGTCCGGACGGGGCGGTGGTGCTGGTGACGATTCTCCGGAACCGCGCCAAAGTCTCGGCTGGGGTGCCGCCGCGATGTTCGGCCAGCCGCCGAGTGTTGTGTTCGTCGAAGTCGAAGCGGGCGCCGGCGACACTGACCAGCCAGCGCAACCGCCCGGTGCTCGCGGACGCCGTCAGGTGTGCGACGACCTCCTCGACCGTCCAGCGACCGCACAGCGATGGCCGGGCCCACTGGTGATCGTCCAGCTCGGCGAGATCGTCCGCCAGAGCCGCACGTTCGGCGTGGGCCATGGCCCAGAGGGCGTCGCGAGACATGACATCCGACACCGGAAACCTCCATTCGAGCCGGCCGGGCAAGCCGATGACGTGGCTGCACGGACCATGGCACTGTCGCACCACATTCGTGGATTCACAGTGCAGACGATGTCGGTCCCGCGAACTCATCGGTCGCCCTGGAACGCGGCCGAGCCCGCGTCACCGACCACCCATCCCCGACATCGCGATTCCACGCACGAACGACTTCTGCGCGAACGCGTAGATCACCAGCATCGGGGCCACCATCAGGATGGACGTCGCCATGAGGATCGGCCAGTTGGTTTCGTATTGGCCCTGCAGGCGCACCAAACCCAGTGTCAGCGTGGAGATTTCGTCGCGCTGGATCATCACCAAGGGCCATAGGAAATCGTTCCAGACGGTCACCCAGGTGAGCACCGCGAGCACCATCACCGCGGGCCGGGCATGGGGCAGCAGCACCCGCCAGTAGGTCTGCCACACCGAGCAGCCGTCGAGGATGGCCGCTTCCTCCAGTTCGACCGGCAGGGTGATGAAGAACTGGCGCATCAAGTAGGTGCCGAACGCGCTGCCGAACAGGCCCGGCACGATCATGGCCAGGGGACTGTCCACCCAGCCGAAGGTGCGCATGAGGATGAACTGGGGGATGACCGTGACGGTCGTCGGCACCATCAGGGTGGCGAGGTAGGCCACGAACAGGACGTCGCGGCCCTTGAACGGCAAGCGGGCGAAGGCATATCCGGCCAGTGAACAGAAGAACACCTGGCCCGCGGTCACGCAGCCCGCGTAGAGGACGGTATTGAAGAAGATCCGTCCGAACGGCATCAGGTCGAAGATGTCGCGGTAGTTCGACCATGCCAGGTGGGCCGGGACGATGCTGGTGTCGGAGATGTTGCCCTGCTTCTTCAGCGAACTCGACAGTGCCCACAGCAGCGGAAAAAGTGCGCACCACGCCATCACGACGAGCGCCAGATACAACAGCATGCCGCGCCCGGTACGGCGGAGAACGGCACGATTCGCGGTCGCTGTCGCCACCTAGGCCTCGCTTTCGTAGGCGTTGCCGCGGGTGATTCGCAGTTGCAACAGCGTCAACACCAGCAGGATCGCGAAGATCACCCAGGCGAGGGCGCAGGCGTAGCCGATGTCGTCGAAGGAGAAAGCGTTCTGGTACAGCATGATTCCGAGCACGTAGGTGCCGGTTTCGGGGCCGCCTTTGCCGCCGGTGAGGACGTAGGCCTGATCGAACACCTGAAACGAGTTGATGAACGTGATGACGAAGGAGAACACCAGCGCGGGCCGGATCAGCGGCACGGTGATCGAGCGGAACCGGCGCAGTGCGCCGGCGCCGTCGATCCGGGCGGCCTCGTAGACATCGGTCGGGATGCCCTGTATGGCGGCGAGCAGGACGATGGTGGCGAAGGGGACGCTCTTCCACACACTCACCAGGCACAGCGAGAACATCGACCAGCGGGGGTCGGTGAGCCACGGGACCGGACCGATCCCGATCCAGCCGAGGGCCGTGTTGAGCACGCCGTAGTCGGTGCTGAAGGTGAGCCGCCAGACCACCGCCATCGCGACCGTCGAGGCGACCAGCGGCATGAACATGATGCTGCGAAAGATGCCGATGCCCTTCAGTTTCCGGTTCAAGGCCGCCGCGACGACGAGGCCGATGACGATGGTCGGGATCAGCGTTCCAGCGGTGAAGATCACCGTGTTGCGCAGGGCCACCCAGAACAGCGGGTCGTGCGCGAAGAGCCGGCGGAAATTGTCGAAGCCGACGAACGTCGGCGAACTGAACAGATCCCAACGGTGCAGGCTCAAATACAGCGTGAACACCAACGGGAACGCCATGAACACCGCCACCGCGATCAGGTTGGGCGCGATGAACATTCGGCCCGCGGCAGCCTTGCGCCGACGCAGCGCGGAACGTCGTGGTTTGCCGAGGGTCGTCATAGCGGCACCCGGTCGGCGCAGCGAGTCGCTGTGCGATTGTCGCTCACTGTGGTCGGTGATGTGCGGGACACCCGCGCCCGGCCGGCACAGCGAACTGCTCGCGCGATTGTCGCTCACTGTGCCTCCAAAAGATCGTTGATCTGTCCCGCGAGGCCCCGCTTGAACCACTCCGCGGAGGCGGCACCGCGAAACACGTGGTCGTAGCCCTGTTCGATGACCGCGTCGACGCGGGGCCACGCGGGTGTGACCGGCAGATTGTTGGCGTGATCGCCGCCGTGGAACACCTCGAGGTTGTGCACTCTCTCGTGCGCCTGCGCGAACCCGTCCGAGGCGAGGGCCGATTTCAATGCGGGAACGAACAACCCCGACTTCGCGATGACCGCCTGACCGACGGGTCCGGTGGCGAATTTGACGAATTCCCAGGCCTGTTCCTTGCGCGGGCTGTCGGCCGCGATGGACAGGCCGGTGGTGCCGATATCGGAGCGAGCGGCGGTACCGCGCGGGCCGACCGGCAGCACCGTGACGTCGAAGTCGAGGTCCGGCTGACCGGTGTAGGCGCTGTACATCCAATGCCCGGACAACGCCATCGCGGCCTTGCCCTGGGCGAACATATCCGACGACGAAAGCGATTGCTGGAATTCGATTCTCGGCATCACCCGGTGCCGGGTCGACAGGTCGGTGTAGAACTGCACGCCCTCGATGAAGGCGTCGTCGTCGATATTGGTGCGGGTCGGGTCGATGGACGGGCTGAACCATTCCACGCCGTTGTTCATGCCGAAACAACTGGCGGAGTAGTACACGGTCCAGGGATCCACGAATCCCCACTGAACGACGTCGCCGGAGCTGTCGCGTCTGGTCAACGCCCGTGCGGCATCGAGGAATTCGTCGAAACTCCAGGCGTCCTCCCAGCGCGCGGGCGGCGGTGCGAGCTTGGCGTCGGCGAAGAGTTTCTTGTTGTAGTACAGGAAGATTCCGGCCCACTGCTCGGGTAGCGCGTGCTGCGCGTTCTTGTAGCGGAAGGTGTTGTACAGCGCCGTCGAACTGTCCTTCTTCAGCTCGGCCGCGTACGCCGGGTCCTTGTCGAGAATCGTGTCGAGATTTTCGAAGATGCCGCGTTCGGCGAGGAAGGAATAGGACAGGTCCCACGACATCAGCACGTCCGGACACTTGCCGCCCGCGCAGTAGGTGAGGATCTGGGTCTGCGGATCGGGGCCCGACATCTGAGTGCGGATCTTGATGTCCGGATGCAGCTTGCGGAACTCGTCGATGATCGTCAGCCGGACCTTCGCCTCATCGGGTTTGGCCTGGAAGAAGAAGGTGAGCGCATCGTCGTCGTGGTCACCGCAGCCGGTGATCGAGGAAGCGGCCACTGCCGCGCCGGCGGCCGCCGCACCGCGCAGGAGTGTGCGCCGGTCGAACCTTCGAGATGATGCCACCCACGCCCCCGTTCGGTTACAGCAAGCGAATTTCTTTGCCGACGAACGTAATACCGCAGGGGCCTCTGCGTCCGGAAAACACACCAGAGACCGGTCGAACGCCTCTGTGCCTCGTGATCGAGCCGGACCCGCCGCAAATACAGGACCTGTCGGTCAAAAACTGCTCCACCCCCTCGATGCTCGCGCGCGGCATACTGGAGACACAGCGCCGACTTCGGGAGTATCGAGATGGCAACCAACGGGCCTTTCGGGATCGATCCGGAAGAATTCGAGCGCGCTCTGCGCGAGGCCGAAATCGAGGTTCGCGACCTGCTCGGAAAGGCCGCCGGATACCTCGACCGCACCACCGTGAATTCGCTGACGTCGCTGTTCGGTCAGTTCGTTCGGCCGGACCACACGCGATCGCCGGAACCGGACGACGCGACGACCGGGGAGACCGGCAGCGGGGTATGGGCCGTCTACAGCGTCGACGATGCCGGTGAGGCCCGGGTCGAGCAGGTATTCCCGACCGAACTCGAGGCCCTGCGCGCGCACCGCGACAACACCGACGAACGCCGCAAGGTGCGATTCCTGCCCTACGGCGTCCCCACCAGCGTGCTCGACCAGACCTGAGAGCGCTGAACCGATCGCGGTTCGCACACTGTGCGGACGCGATGAATGTTACTTGTGCGATCAACCGGGGGTCTGCGGTACCTGGATGCCGAAAACAGGTACGGGCATAGGTAGATCTCCCGTCGCTGATCGTGTGCCGGCGAAGCAGGCTGTGGGGGACAGATCGCACACTACTGCTCGGGGTCGACATGAATGCACAGCAGCGGCAGAGAAGCCGTTCCGGCGCGATCCGCGGTGCGAGTTCCGGGGATCTCCTCACGACAATCGGTGTCGAACGCCCCGGAGCCCGGCAGTGCTGACCCTCGCCGAGCGCGCTCGGCTGTCCCACGGTGATGTGCATGTGCGAATCTGGTTGGGCCGAACGGCCTTCGACTATCGGGCGACCGTCGCGGCGGCGGTCACTCTGATTCACGACTGCCGCCGAAAGCGCTGGTGTGCGATCGAAGTATTCCTGCACGGGATCGAAGACGCACTCCCCGAAACGCGCTTGCCCAACGAACGATTGTTCCTGGACCCGCAACCACTTCGGCAGGACGCGTAGTCGCGCGGATAGCCGGAATTCGAGTGCTCGGCGATCGACGTTCGAACTGTCACGCTCGAGTTCTGTGTGGCGTCGCCGCGTTCGCCAGGGCGAGGGCTTGGGGGTCCTCGTCGGGTTGGCCGGTGCCGGTGGCGATCAGGTCACGCAGGCTCGTGTCGATGTAGAACGACCAGCCCTTGCGGCAGGCGTCGAAGCATTCGAACGCGGGGGTGAGGCCGACGTGGGTGAAGCGGAGTTCGGTGGTGTCGGCGCCGGGTGTGATCTCGAAACGGATCTCGGTGCCGTTCCACTCGGTCTGGTCGTCGACGAGGGTGAGCCGGGCGTCGAGGACACGCCACACGACGCGTTCGTGGGGGACGACCTCGGTGACCTCGATGGTGGCGCGATGGACGCCCGGCACCTCGTATGTGAAGACGTCTCCGGGCTTTTCGCTGCGTCCGGTGAGAGTTTTCGACCACCAGCCGCGCACGTCGAGCACGGCGTCGAAGAAGGTTTCGGGGGTTCGGTCGACGGTGAAGGTCGTCGAGAAATTCTGCTCGGTCATGGGTTTCTCCCTGAAGGGTGGGTGAATCGGCCGCGATATTCAACCGATGGGTTGACAGTAGGTGGGCGCAGGCGGAATAGTCAACCATGTGGTTGATAATTCTTCGGAACAGCTCGACGTGGTGTTCCATGCGCTGTCGGACGCCACGCGCCGCTCGATGCTGCGCACCCTGGCGCGGCGCCAATGCAGTGTGGGTGAGCTCGCCGCCCCGTTCGACATCTCGCTCGCGGCCGCGTCCAAGCACATCAAGGTGCTCGAGCGGGCCGGGCTGGTGCGCCGCAACGTGCGCGGACGTACCCATCTGTGCCGGCTCGACCCGCGCCCGCTGCGAGAGTGCGCCGAATGGGTGAACTTCTACGAGCGCTTCTGGGGTGAGAGTCTCGACGCCCTGGAAGCCGCACTGCTACAGGAGGATTCGCGGGATGAGTGACTACGGCGAGGTCGTCGAGCCGGGCACGGTTCGCATCGAACGATTACTGCCCGGGCCGATCGAACGGGTGTGGGCCTACCTGACCGACGTCGACAAGCGCGCGACCTGGCTGGCCGGCGGCCTGCTCGAACAGGCCACCGGCGGCCGGGTCGAACACCTGTTCCGGATCCATGAACTCACCGGCGAGGGCGACCCCGCCGAGGTGGCCGACCGCCGGCACGGCGAGGTGCTCGAATGGGAGCCCCCGCATCGGCTGCGCCACACCTGGAGCACCGGCGGCGGCCTCGCCGACTCGGACGTGACCTTCGCGCTCGAGCAGGTCGCCGACAAAGTCCGGCTGACCGTCAT
>NZ_BAFW01000386.1 GCF_000308535.1 Nocardia cerradoensis NBRC 101014
GCTGCGCTGCCCATGAGCGACGTTCCGCCGGGATCGGGGGTGTATGTGGTCACGCAGCCGACGACAGCACCGCCGGTGTTACTGCCGAGTAGTCCGGCGGGCTGGTTCAAGGGTAAGGACCCGTCGGTGTCCGTCGTGGTGCTGGAAGCGAATTGGGTGCGCGACGAGCCGGTTGTCTACATCGGCAAAGCCGACCTCGGTGCTACGGGAAGACGTGGGTTGCGTAAGCGGCTCGACGAGTATCGCCGGCATGGTGCAGGAGAACCTGTCGGTCATACCGGTGGCCGATATATCTGGCAGCTCGCTGACAGTTCCGAACTGTTGGTCGGGTGGCGCGAAGAACCCGACGCGTTGGCGCTTGAGCAGTCGATGATCCAGAGCTTCAAGGCAATGTACGGCGGCAAACGTCCATTCGCCAACCTCCGAGATTGATCCGGAGCCCCAGCGTCAAAACTCCTTGGGCGGTAGCCGACGCCTTGATAGCTACCGTGCCGACCACCGCACGGGCTCCCTCAGCACGACCTGCGCCGTCTGTGGGTCTGTGAGTCGGCTTCCGATCGTCGCACTGGCGAGTTGGTCCGGTAGCAATGCCGAAAACTTCAGTCCTGCAACAGCTCGCGAGTCGACACCTGGTAGTGGAAGCCGATCGACGTCCACAGTCTTCCTCATAGCGGTCCAAACTGCAGGAGTGAGACCGCTGTCGAGCCGGATCGCGAAGTCATCGGGTCGCTGTGCTGGATCGGCAACAGGTGCCAATGCCGCGGCGAGAGTCGCGTTGGCTCGGTAACCGGCCCAGGTCCACCATCGTGTTCCGGATTCTTCCCGGGTGATGAGCGTGGCATCCCGGGCGACAGTGCCGGCCTTCTCCTGCCGATGGCCGGTGAGAGCCGTCTGTGCTCGCCGAGTCAGGGAGACATCAGGGGCGGAGCCGAGCAGGACTTCTCGCATCGCCCGGCACAGTTCGGCGGACAGCCCCCGGATACCGAGGCTCGACCATTTCGCGATCCCCCCGCCTTCGGCCGGCTCGACGAATGCCCGACGCCGCTGCCAGTCGATATAGGTGACCCGCCAACTGCTTCCGGCAAGAAGGAGTAGTCGAGGGCCGGGACGGTCGTCGGTGAGGACGGAGACATCGGTCATTCCGATCTCCTGTCGCCCGGCGAGAATGGTGAATTGTGGTGGTGCGGTGAAGGAAGCCGTCAGCTCGAGGAAGTTCCTTTTTCCGAAGCGGTGCTCAGCCTGGGGACCGATGAACGCCAGTTCCTGATCGCTGTCGAGGTATCCGGCCTCGAGCAGGTAGGTGAAGATGGGTTCCGCGGAACGGTCGAAAGGGGCGAGGCCGTTCCATTCCTGCGACCACAGCCGTTTTCCGATTGTGCCGTGCTGGAGGGTGACGGCGAGCAGCTGCTGGGCGACCAGATGACGTGGTTGTGGGGGAGCGGTCACCGGTTCGACCCAGCCGCGGCTCCACAGCAGCAACAGACCGGCGGCTTGGAGGAGAGCGTCGGTGGTGGTTGTGAGGAACAGGCAGTTGCGGGTGGTGCCGGCGCGGCGGCCGGTACGGCCGATGCGTTGGAGAAATGAAGCAACGGTGGATGGTGAGTCGATTTGGATCACGCGGTCGAGGTCGCCTACGTCGATGCCGAGTTCGAGTGTGGAGGTGGAGACGATCACACAGTCGCGGGCCTCGGCGAAGGCTTGTTCGGAACGGGCGCGTTCGGATGCGGACAGCGAGGCATGGGAGAGGAATACCGTTACGTCGCGTTCTCGCAGTGCCGCGCCGAGTTGTTCGACCTGCCGGCGCGAATCGCAGAACACCAGGCGCTTTTCGCCGCGGTGCAGTGCTGCGATGACCTTCGCGGCGTTGTCGAGCGATCCCACGTAGTCCAGTTCGACCTCGCCGGCCGGTCGGGGCAGGGGAGGGGAATCTGTGGGAAATCGGGACCCCGCAGGTGTGTCCTGGGTTGCCAGTTCTGGAAGGTCAGGCGCGACAACGGTTCCACGTCGCCTGCCCGAGCCTGAGCCTTGGAGCCATGCCAGCAGCCTGTGTGGGTTGCCGACCGTTGCCGACAATCCGATCCGCTGGATCGGCTGTCCGGTGACACGCTGTAAACGTTCCAGTACCGCCAGCAGGTGCCAGCCACGGTCGTCTCCGGCGAACGCGTGGACCTCGTCGACAACGACGGCGCGGACCGACCCCAGCAAGGCCTGATGATCGGTTTTGATCCCGATCAGCATGGCTTCCAACGATTCCGGCGTCGTCAGCAGGATGTCGGGCGGTTCGCGCCGGATCCGGTTGCGCGCCGACTCACTCGTATCCCCGTGCCAGAGTGCGGCGCTTCTGCCGATCCATTGTGCGTAGGTATCGATGCGGGTTACGAGGTTGTTGAGCAGGGCCTTGAGCGGGCACAGATACAGCACCGAAACTCCCGGCCAATTGCCGGCCGCCATCGCGGTCAGTAGCGGGAAGCAGGCCGATTCGGTTTTGCCGCCCGCGGTGGGCGCGAGCAGGATCGCATCGTCTCCGCGCAACAGCGGGTCGATCGAGGCCCGTTGCAGCGGGCGCAGATCCGGCCAACCCAAGGTGTTCACGATGTGGTGGACGAGCACCGTGTCGAGGCGCTCGATCGGATTGGGAGCGGCCTGCTCGATCACAGCTCTAGATCGACATCGTCGGCGCGCGCCAGATTGCGTTCCATATCGGTCAGTTCTGCCGAACCGACGGTGAGCTTGTAGTGCTGGCGCGGATCGAAATCGGGGAACTGGTCGATGCGGTCCAGCACATCACCGACGAGTTTCTTCAGGAACAATCGTGGTGCGACGCCGACGTTTCCGCCGAGTGAGCCGGTGACCGCTCGTGCAAGGTCTGCGATGTAGGCGTCGTCCGCGATCGCGTTGACTCGTTCACCGTTTTCGGCTCCGGAGGCATAGAGTTCGCGGATCGTCTTGCCCAGCGTCACAAGGGAATCCATGGTGAAACCGGGGAGGCGGATCTGTACCGCGCGCGGATTGTCGAAGCGCGGATCCGTGGTGAAGTCGGTGGCGAGCCGTTGCGCGAGCGGTGGCAGCCGCTGCACGCCCTGCTGTCCCTCGTAGAAGGCCGGTGTGCCGGTGATCAGCAGGTACACGCCGGGGAAGCGTCCGGCGTAGACTTCGTCGATCAGCTGCCGCAACGCGTTGAGGGCCTTGTCGCGGGCATCCGAACGCACCCGCTGCAGGGTCTCCACCTCGTCGAGAACGATCAGCAGACCGCGGTGCCCGGAATCGCGCAGCACTGTCAGCAGGCCCTGCAGGAAGCCGAACGCGCCGAAATGATCGAGTTCGCCCCGCACTCCGGCTGCCCGGCGGGCGGCCGCGGCGACGTTCGGTTGTCCGCCCAGCCAGGCGAGTACCGCGCTGGCGGTGGCCTCGTCACCGGCCAGCACCGCCGTGCGGTATCCGCGCAGTGCTGCGGCGAAAGACGGTGCGTGCCTGGATACTTCGACCAGCCGCGCGGTCATGAGGCGGTCGACGGCCTCGGCCAGCTGGTCCTCGGTGGCTCCTTCGGCGAGAGCGTCTTCCTCCAGTGCGTAGAACCAGGCGTCGATCACGTGCCGGAAGGCGCTGGGTGGTGAGCTGGCGGTGGCGAGTCGCTCGGTGAGCCGCCGATACACGGTCTCCAGCTTGTGCAGCGGGGTTTCCGTCTCAGAGATCTGGATCTCGGACACGGCGAAGTTGCGTCGCTTCGCTCGTTCGCCCAGCCAGCGGGAAAAGAACGTTTTACCCGACCCGTATTCGCCACGCACCGCCTTGAATACCGCGCCACCCGAGGCGACGGCGTCGAGTTCGGCGTCCAGCGCGGCCTCGAAGCGATCGAGGCCGGTCGCCAGCAGGTCGAGACCGCTGTCGGGAACCGCGCCGCGCCGCAATGCGTCGATGACCGCTCGTCGCCGGGCCGCACTCACCCCTGTCGGCTGCACGCTACTCACCGGACCAGTTTGGCATCGTGGCGACGGTGCGGACACCTCCCGTGCCGATCATCGCAGTCCGAATTGTTCGTGAAGCAACCCGACGTGCAGGCGCAACGTGCGGCCGTCGGAGTGAGTCTCCAGTACCTGTTGTCCGTCGACGTTGAGGAGCTGGGTCAGCACGGCCGCGAAACTTCTTGCTCGCGAGGGGAGTTCGCCGATCCGCTGCGCGAGCGCGGTGGTCGTCTGCGGGCCGTCGAGTAGTGCGCGGATGGCCTTTTCCAGTTTGCCTGCCGCCGGTTTGCGTGCGAGGGTCTCGAGTTGGGCGGCGAACGTGTCGGAGTTCAACAGGTCCTTGATCAAGGCGTCTGCCGATCCGAGCGCCTGCTGGGCGGGACGATCCGCTTCCGGTACCACCAGATCGAGTGTGATCTGATCGCTGGCCAGCTCCCGTGCCTTCGTACTCGCCCGTTTGGCGCGTTCGGTGACGGCCTTCTGCTCGGGGACATCGAGGGTTTCCTCGGCGTCGTCGATCCACCATTTCGGCTGCTGGCCGCTGCCCAGCTCCTGCCAGTCACCGGGGTCGGACTCGAACGGCAGGAATGCCAGCACGGGAATGGTCATTTCGGCCAGCGATGCCCCACCGTGGTAGCCGGCTTTCTGAGCGGTGTACCGGGAATCGGCATCCCACAGTGCGACGATCGAGGCGCCCGGTTCCGGCCACACCACACGCGGGCCCCGCAGCGCGATCTCGGAGTCATCCAGCCGATCGTGGGCCGACGTGGGCACTCGATGTCGTGCCGAGGCGACTCCGGCGCCGTCGCATGCTCGGCCGTGGCGGTCGATCACGTGTCCGTGGTCGCTGGTGATCAGCACGGCCATATCTCGCGCCGCGGCCGAGGCGACGAGCGCGCGGAGATCACCGACTTCGCGTGTCTGCCAGGCGGCGTCGTCGAGTTTCAGTTCCTTGGCGAGCCGGTCGTCGATGGTGTTGAGCACGACGGCGATATGTTTGTCCGGATTCGCCAGTGCATTCAGCAGGTCGCTGCCGAAGCGATCGCCCGCCGCACTGCGCAGATCGTGTTTGTGGAACACCTCGGCCTGTTTCGCGCCCCAGAACCGATGGGCGGGAAACAGTCTCGCCTCATCCTTCTGGTCGCCCTTCATCAGCGTGCCCGCGAACAATGACGTGCGCGACACCGCGGTGAGACTCGGCAATGCGGCGACCATCGAACGCCGCCGCACATGCTTGTCGCCGGGCAGCGGGTCGTACTCAGCGAAGGATTTGCGAAGCTCACCGGCCAGTTCGGTCGCGATCGCACTGCTCATTCCGTCGATGACGATGAGCATGACGCGCCGTGTGGCGGCCAGCGGGCGGACCACACGGTGCAGGAAGGTCTCGACGGTCAGCATGGAGCCGGGTGCGCTGCCCGAGGCGGTCCATTGTGCGAGGACGGTGGCGAACTCCCGATCGAATTCGCGCCGTACGGCCCGGACTTTCGTCGCGATGTCCTGATAGGCGATCCGCACCGCGGGATCGTCGTCGCCACCCGCCTCGAGCGCGTCCAGGGCGCGGTCGGCCCAAGCGGTGTCGCGCATCTGCCGGTCGATGGCCGCGGCCACGGTGTCGATGGTGGGGTCGGGTGCGGTCGCCAGCCAGCGAGTCAGCCTCTGCGCCATGCGGATTCGCTGGATACGGACGTGGTGATCCGGTGCCAGCTTGTGATTGCGCAGGTCGGTGACGGCTCGGTCGATGCTTTCGAGCCGGCCGCGACCGAGCGCGTTTCCGGCCGCGGTGATTCGCGCCTCCAGGCCGACGGCGAGGATGGGGCTGCTCGACGCCGCTTCGAGTGCGCCGAACTGGCGGGCGATGGCATCGGCGCGGGAAAGGACCGTATCGGTGATCTTGCGAGCCTGTCGGGCGTGCTCGTCGGCTTCGTCTCCCGGATCGGTCTCGGTGCGCGCTCTGGTGAGCAGATCGCTGATGTAGTCCTCGCAGACCGCACCGAAGGAACTGAGCACCGAATCGAGTGCCTCACCCTTGATCGGGAAGCCCTCACCCAGCCACCGTTCGACTCGGCCCCGGGCTTGATAGACCGGATTGTTCGGTGCGGCATGGCGCCACAGCGCCGCGCACAGCAGGCCGTATGCGACGGCTTCATCACCGTGTCCGTTGACGGCCAGTGTCGTCAGGATTCTGCCGGTGGGCCCGGATTGATCTGTCTCGCTGAGGAATTCGATCAAACCGTCACGTTCGGGCCCGCGCAGGTCGAGCAGCAGTTGCGGGTGGCCCGGTCGCTGCGACCAGATGAGTAGGCTGCGCGCATCGATACGGTCGCCGACGTCACCGAGGTCGAGGCGGCGAGCGGCCAGTGCGGCCAATGTCGGTGTGCGAGAGAGGACATCACCGGCCAGTGCGGCCGGCCAGCGCCGCGCGCCGGAGGCATCGAGAAGCGCTTCGCAGACCCAGGTGATACGCCGCAGCATCGGGTCGATCTCTTTGGTGCCAAAGGTCTCCCGGACGATGTCCCACTGGTCCACGACATAGATGTGGGCGCGGTGGACCCGCGCCAGGATGGCCGGGTCGAGGTCGTGTTCCTCGACATCGGTGATCACCACGAGAACTCGCGGCTCCGGATTGATATCTCTGGCGTGCGCCAGAATCTGTTCGTGCACCGCCAGCGGCGAGGGGGCCGCTTCCACCCGCACCGCGCGGCCGTCCGACAGCGCCAGCACCGGGTCGCCGTCCCACACCGGTTCGCCGCGCAGCAGGATTGTGATGTTGCCCTGCGGTGCGGTGAGGATCTCCGTGAGTTTGTGGTTCGCGGCGAGGTATTGGGCGACCGTGGTTCTCGACAGGCGCATGGCCCCCGCTACGGTCGCGGTCATTCCACGACCTTCCAGGTGATTTCGATGGTGGCGTCGGGTTCGAGCCGGGCGAGCCTGCCGAGTTCCTTCTCGACGGACCGGACCGCCTCGCGGGCGGTGGTCCGGTAGATGTTGGTGCGCATGGACCACGTCGTGTCGTCCCGGTCGGCCGGGGTTTCCTGGTCCGTCGGCACCGCGGGATGGCTGGTGTCCGTGGTGAGCTCGATATTGTCGGCTACCACCGGCCGCGGATCGGGCGTCTCCTCCTCACGGCGCTGCTTGTCCTTGACCAGTCTCTCCTTGGACAGCCTGGTCACTTCGGCATTGGTGCGGCGTAGTTTCTCGGCCAGATCGCTCGACCGCTGATCCGCACGTGCGACCGAACGCAGCGAATCCAGCAGCGCCGCACCCTCCGGTCCCAGATGCTGCGCCAGCGCCAGGTTGTCCCACGCGGCATCGGCGAGTGCGGAGATCACCCGGTCCGCGGACTTGATCGAGGTCGCGTAGCGGTCCGGACTGATATCGGCCAGATCGAATCCGGCGAAGGTCTCCACGGTTCGTTTCGCACCCGCCGATCCGCCGCCGGCCTTCGTGAGTTCATTGAGCAACTGGGCCGCACGGCGCGCGATGGCAAGCCGCCCACCGGGTTCGGTGTCGTCGAGCCGCAGGAACTCACTGTGCTGTTCGAGCTGTTCCACCAGTCTGACAGCAGGATCCAGATACTTCGTTGCCGCGGTGGTGATCTGGCGGGCGAACTGTTGCACCAGCCCACCGCGGCGCAGCGTCGGCGCCTTGTCCCCGAAGATCACCTCGAACCGGTTGCGCGCGGCATCCCACTCTGCCTCACCGGGCAGCGGTTGGGTCCGCAGTGCGTCACCGGCTTGGATCTTGGTCAGCTCCGGAGTGTCGATCGGGACGCCCCCGCGCACCCACACCCGATCGTCCATCTCGGCGAACGAGGCGATCACCAGGTTCGCGATATGCGGCTCGAGCCCGCGCTTGTCGGGCAGATCGGTCCAATCGCCCAGGGAAATCACCGACAGATCGCCGGTGATGCCTTCGTTCTGCGCCGTCAAGCGGAAATGATCGGCCCAGCGCCGGGACAGCTCGAAATACGCTTCCTTCTGCTGTCCCAGCCCGAGCGGTTCGGCGATGCGCTTCATCAGCGGCCGATCCTTCGCCGGCACCTCGACCCGCCCGTCACGCGCTTCGGCGGCGCCGCGCACATGGGTGAGGACGAGTTTCGCGTCCGCGGGCTTCACCGCGGTCCCGGTGCCGGTGGCGTCGAGGTCCGGGTGGCCCGGAAGTTGGTGCGCCAGTAGCTTTCCGGCCACATTCCGCAGGGCGTCGTGCAGCGATTGACCGATGGAGACGGTGAGCCCGTCGAGATCCGGCAGCGGATAGAAATGCTGATCGAGCTCGTCGGTGACATCGGCCGGTTTGCGTTCGGCCAGCCCGTACGCCTGTTTGAAGGTGGCGAGCACTTTGTTGCGCAGCGTTTCGCGCTGCGATTCGAGCAGCTGCTTGGCGCTGGCCCGGTTGTCGGGGTTCAGGTGCTGGGCGTACTGGGTGTCGAAGCGATACGGGTCGGCCAGGGCCTTGGTGACGACCACGAGCCGGCGGAAATCCTCCCAGCGAGGTTTCGTCAGATGCGTCGGAAGCCAGGCGACCGCGCGAGGATGGTTGTCGCCCTGCTGTTCCCGCAACCGCCGGATCCGGTCGAGATCGACGATCGGGTTCAGGTTGTTCTCGTCGTAGGGCAGATCGACGATGATGCGCCAACGACCCTCGATCGACGGCTGCATATCGTGATTCGGTAGCGTCTCCTCATCGGCCACATTGCCGAACAGCACCTCCACCACACGATTCGACCCGCGCCACACGAAACGCAGTTCGTCGGAACCGAAACGGTCATTGGCGCGGTCGAGGCCGAACTCGTCGGCGAGCAGATCGCGCGCCATCGCCAACCGGTTGGACGGATTGTCGTTGACCTGCGCGTTGGCGATCACCGACTCCACATCGACACCGGAAAGTTCCAGCCGCACACCCGGATTGGCGTCGCTACCGGTTTCCTTGATCTCCGGGAATCGCGACGCCCACTCCGTGACCATGTCCTTGATGACACCCTCTTCGCGGCCCGGGATCATGGTGGTGATCGAGCCGTGGTTGAGGGCGCCGAGGCGGCGAATGGTCAAGTCGCGCAACGCCGGGACGCTGGGTGCGAGGGCGGCGAGCAGCACGGTGCAGGCCAGCCGATTCTGGCCGACGAACTTCTTGCAGCGGCCGGCCAGCTGGGCGTCGGTGATGCTGTCGCGCCGATTCAGATAGGTGTCGACATCGTCCTCGGTCACCTCGCAGGTGCTGAGCAGGTATGGGCGCAGCCGGGTCTTGTAGAGCTTGTCGGCGGCATCGAACAGCACCTTCTTGTCGGCGACGAACGGGCGGTCACCGCCCTTGGTCAGCTGCTCGTAGAGGTCACCGAGCGGCACGAGGTCGCCGAGGCGCAATTCGTTGCGATGATCGGCGAGCAGCTGTCCCATCAGCTTGAGGCCGGTGCGCGAACGCTGCAGGGCCGCCGAAATGTGGACGAGCGTGTCCAGGAAGGCGGGGGAGAACGGGTAGCTCAAGCGGAAGGCCGCCTCGTCGGCGCCGGTGGTGCTCTCGTCCGAACCGAGCAGCGTGTCCCAGACCTTAGGGCCGAGCTTCTTCGTCTTCTCGAATGCGGCGTTGATCTGCGCGACCGCGTCGTCGTCACGCGGCCTCAGCAGGCGGGAGTGGGCGATCTGCGGCAGGTTGCGATCTTCCAGACTGATCAGGTCGAACCGGCCCGACGCGTGGTTCAACGCATCCTGGATCGCTGATTCCGCGGCACCGGCCAGTTCCTCTCCGACCAACTCACGCAGATCGCGCTGGCGGGCGATGAAGGACACGATCGGGATGGCGCGGCGGGCATCGCCGCCTTCACGGAAGTTGGTGATCTTGCTGGCTTCGCGCGCCACCCGCTTCTCGTCGTGGATGAGACTGGCCAGCCACAGGATCAACTCGTCGAGGAAGAGCACCAGACCGTCGTAGCCGAGCGACTTCGCATGGGCGGCAATGACACTCAGGCCCGCATCGAGTGAGATGAAGCCGGTCTCGTCCTCAGCGGCAAATTTCGTATAACCGGGTAGCAGTGTGGTGACCGCGTCGTGGAACAGTTTCCGGCGCAGCTCGCGCGGCGCGGTCGGATTGACCATATCGAGCTGACTGGAGTCCTCGGCCTCCTCCGCGGTGAGCGCGGTATCGACCTTGTCCGAGGTCCAGAAAGCCGCCGAATCGCCCCACTCGTCGTCGTCCTCCGCGTAATCGCGGTTGAGAGCGTCCAGGAACTGCTGCTCACCCATGGTTTCGCGGAGGTTGCGCAGATCGGTGAACAGGGCGTCGGTGCGATACACCGCGGGAACGTCGGCGTCGGGATGGCGTTTGCGGACGAACTCGACGTACCCGCCGAGCACCCGCTGCTCCATCGTCTTGGCGTCGATCATGTGATACGGCACCATCAGGAACTTCTTGCCGTCCGACAGCAACCACTCGTGCTTGGTGAGCAGCGGGTCGAAATCGGTGCGCGACCGCACGGCCGTATTGCCCGACAGCAGCGCGTACAGCACAGCCATGAAGTGCGATTTACCGGAACCGAACGAGCCGTGTAGGAACGCCGGCTTGGAGGTGTTGCCGTCGAGCGCCGACTTGATCAGCGACAGCGCTTCGTCGAAGTTGCCGACCAGGCGATCGGTGAGAACGTAGTCCTGCACCGCCTTCGCCGACCCTTCTTCGGTCACCGCGTCGGCGAGGGTGAGCACATAGTCCGAGCCGGCGATGTGCTCCTTGATGTCGATGAGGTCGCGCAGCAGCGGGCGCTGATCCATCAGTTCTCCCCGCGCCCGGAATGCGGGTGTCCGTGCGCTGATTCGTTCGGGTTGCACTCCGGGGATATCGACTCGGTCACCGGTGAATGTTAACTTGCGGGCCGAAGTCCTCACGCTGCCTCTGCGCTGGCAGTGACCTGGGGGCCCGTGGTCGTGGTGCTGTCATCCGGCGGTTGAACGCCGTTCCGTCGAGAACGGCGGCTGCGTGTCGTGTACAGCCCGCGCTCGACCGATCACCGCCGCGTTCTCGACTACAGTGCTCAGCCCAGACCGTCGCCTTCGAGAAGACGCGCGGCCGTCGGTCGGACGTCAGTCGTTTATGTCGTCCGATTCCGACCGGTCTTGCAGGTAGTCCGGGCGGCTCGGCCAATCGGGCGGCGTGACCTGTTGCCCAGTCCACGGATCTATCGGTTGGACATCGAAAATTGAGCGATCGACAATTCCTGTGGGATTCCAGAGAGTGCGATTGTTGAACCGCACCTCTGGGGGGTAATCGTGTGAGTCGGCTCCTATGAATAGTATCCATCCGTTCTTGAACGCCAAACGAACCGCGCCGCTTTTGAATAACACGGCAGACACAATTCTTGCGGCGAGGAACTCTTCAATCTGGAGCCGACTCCAATGGTTGATGCCGTGCCTGTTCGGTGAGTCTTTTGCGAGGGTCTTCGCGGACAGCTCGGCATCGTAGCCGATCAGAATGTGAAAGTTGCCGTCGTCAAAGGCGAGTTCGATGTGGTCCGACTGCCAATTAATTCTGGATACAGCGTGGCCACGCAGAGGTTTGAGCAGCCAACGATCATCATGCTCGATGATCGTTCCCGGCCTGTTCTGGCCTTCCATCAATCCTCCAACTCGTCCAATATGTTGCCGATGCTATCCTCCGATGGCGATCCGTCAGGCATTTTCACGTATACTTCGCCATCGTCCAGATCGACTACGATATCGGGATTTCTGCTGCCGCCGTTGCCCCGCCACGCGCCCTGGGCTTTGATTTTGTGGATAGCGTCTCGCACGGCCTGCGGGGGAACCCCGTAATGGGATGCGATCTTATTGACCTTGGTGGTCATCGTCGCGGTGGTGAAGGCGCCTGTCGGGCTGTCGGGGTTGATGTCCTCCGAATCGTCCAGGAAGACTTTCATGGCAATGATGGCAGCGAGTTTGGCGGCATTTTTTCGAGGTCGTCGACCGGCACGGCCTCGAACGCTTTGACGGTGGCGACGGCGCCGATCGCGAGAGTGGTGACGCCGAGTATCTCGACGAGTGCGCTGGAGGAGAAGGCTTCTTCGATTGCTCCGATGGTGGCGGCGACAGCGGCGGTGATGCCTTCGCCGGCGGCTTCGACGCTCATGCCGACGGTGAAGATCGCGAGGGCGACACCGGCTACGGCGGCCGCGGCCACGCCGGCTTCGAGCCAGTTGATCTTGTTGGCGGTCTCGTGTCCGAAAGAGACTGTGGCAGCGTGGTACTGGCCAGTAGGTGCGGAAATGTTCTGGGCGCCGGTGACTACGTTGTCAGCGCTGCTTTTGAGTGTGGTGAAGTGCTCTTGGAGCTGTTGCCGGTGGGCTGCGTCGTCCATTCCGTCGAACAGCCCTGAGATGGCCGCGATGCTGGCCGAGGCTCCGGTGACGGTTTGGTGGGTGGCGAAGGTGTTCCAGGTGGTGTGCGCTTTATCGAGTTTCGCCGCGTTGCCGTTGGGAAGTTTGTGGAACTTGTTGAGAACTGCGACAACGAGTTTGTCGAAGAAGGCTTTCACGCCACCGTGGTCATCGAATCCGCGGCCCCCGTCGGCAGGGACTGAGCTCGACCCGGACAGGTCGACCGTGTATTCACCGACCTGGCGGATGTCGGGCCGGGGCGGGGGAGGGTTGGATTTGTTGGCGATGCCCCAGTTGTAGCCATGAGCGTAGAGAACCGCGCCGTAGTTGGTGAGGGCATTGGCGAGGCTTGCGGATGCCTGCAGGGTGTGTAGGGCGGATTTGTCGTAGGCCTCGCCCCACTGCTTGCAGCCGTTCGCGTCACCGGCCATTCCTTTGCAGTCGCCTTTGACGGCTTCGTGGACTGGTTTATCTGCTTTGCGCAGTTCTGCGGCGAGATCCTGGCATTTCTTGGCGGCGTCGTAGTAGGTCTGCCAGTCGACGATCATCTATTGCCCACTTCGCAGCATCCGGCCGTTGAGTTCCAGGGCACGGGTGTAGGCCGCGTGCGCCTGCTTTGCGGAGTCGCTCATCTCGCGGACACCGTCGACGAGTTCTTGTGCCCCGCTCACCCATTCGCGGTGTGCGTCGTCGTAGGCGCGGGCCGCCACGCCTTCCCAGCCTGTGCCCTGCAGAGCGGTGACGCGTTGTTCGATATCGGTGAGGTGGTCGGCGATGAAGCCGGCGAGCCCGGCCAGGCGGGAGACGATCTGGTCGAGGTGGTCGAGGTCGACCGAGAATTGCGAACCCATGCTACGACCAGTTCAACTTGGGGATACCGAGCGCGTCGGCACTGGCCTGGTCGACGGTGGCGAATGTCTCGGCGGTGACGCCGAGCTTCTCGGCCATTGTGGTCAGCGCCGCGAAGATCTGTCGCCCACCGTCGTGGACCTCGTCCCAGCCATCGGAGAATTCGTCGGCGTAGTCTCCGGTCCAGCTGCCGTTCAAAAGTTCGGCGACATCCTTGGCCGCGGAATCCAAAGCGCCGGAAAGGGTATCGGCCAATCCGTAGATGTAGGTTCCGACATTGCGTACTTGCTCTGGGACAACCAAAAATTGGCCGGGACCTGGAGCGTTTCCCCCACTCTCACTCATGCCGTCATGCTAAGCGATCAGCCGACTGGCCGTCCAACGTAGGTCCAGGTGCGGCTCTGCCACCGTTGCAGGACTCTCGGTGTGTCGTCGCAGGTGACCCAGCGGGGCGGTAAGCAACTCACCGATCGCCGGGTCACAGGAGCAGGGGAGGCGGCACTGCCCACTCGGTTGTTGGTGACAGTGCGGCGGTGTCTGAAGCGTGGCGTCGCTGCCCCGGGCAAGTCGGATTAGGCTGCCTGCTATTCCGGCTTTCAGCCGAAACTCGGAATAAGAGGACCGCTATTCCGAGTTTCGGAGGAGCTACGGCAGACGCAGGTCGGCCCCGGCACGAGCGCCGCGTGGTCCCGTGGCACCAGTACCCGGAGAATCGAATTGGCCGACCTGACGGCCGCTCACTACGAACTCATGCGGGACGACCCGAGGGACGGCGACTACAGCGCAGCCGCCATGATCGTGGCGCCGTCGATCGCCATGCCCGTTCCTCACCTCGGAAGACGTCTCGGACCGGTTCCAGCTCAGCACGAGCAGTGCTTACGCCGCCATCGATCGGCTGCACGGGGCGGGAGTCCTGCGCCCGCTGACGAATCGGAAGAGGGAACAGGTATGGGGAGCCGGTCTCGTCCTCGACAAACTGGACGCGCTCGGCGCACGAATCAAGAAGGCGGCGACCTGAGCCGTTGTTCACGGAGCCGGCCGCTGCGGGGCACTCGCGGCGAATTATGGTTTGTCTCCTCGTTCCGGCAGCATGACGGCCAGAATCAGCACGGCCAGTGGCAGACCGATCGCAACGACGAGTCCGAGAGTGATCACTGTTCGCGCCCCGTTCCTGGGGTGGAGGCCGGCAGCTTGGGATACTTCCGTGTGCCCGTGATGAGATCGGTGACCTGGGTGATCGCCCACCACGGCGAGTCGACCTCGAGAGTGTCGAGGTGCGGGATCACGACCGCGTCCGCGGCGTGTTCATAGGCGTGTTGGGCGGCGATTAGTGCGGCCAGGACGGCGAGGGCGTCGGTGTGCACGGTGTAGACGACTTCCAGTCGGTGCTGCCGAGTCAGTGTCTCGTATGTGTCCGGGTCATGGTCGCTGTGCAGCAGAACAATCGCTCGCCGTGACGTGCTCGGTTCTTTCAAAGTGCTTGTCCCTCCGCGTATCGACGTGCCGCGATCGAACGGCACAGGCTCGGGCTGGTGGTCAGTGGTGGCCTTCGATGTACTGAGCTGCGAGGCGGAATCGCGCGCAGTTGTGGGTGGCGTGGTCGGCCATCACATGCGTCGCGTGCGCGCGCCCGCGGATGGGAGCGGTGCTCTTGCACGCTGCCGGAGGGCTGAGGTGACGGAGGCCGGCCGCGACGCGCTCCAGGAGGTCGATATTCCTTGTGTGCCAAAGCCGCAACGTGGCCGCCATCGACTGGTTGTGTGTGCGCCGGGTGGGGAGTTTCGGTAGTTGCTGGCCTGAGTGATCATCGGCCGTGTCGGTGCCAGTGGTGGTCGGACCCATGCCGGTCGGTTCACGGTCACTGATTTCAATTGCGGGTCTGGGCATTTCGGTCGGCTCCGGTTCTGTGGCGAAGATCGAACGACACCTTCGCTGGTCTGCGATGATTGGTTTCAGCTTTGCCCTGTTGACGCATTCGAAGGACTCACCGAACTCGTACGGAGCTCGTACTGTGGCGGTACTGCAGCGGAGGGGAGAACGCCGAGAGATGACGATCGTTACCTGGACGGGGCTCGAGGTTGCGGCGTTGAGAGCAGCGTTGCGGGACACGCAGGTTCAGTTTGCCGACCGGATCGGATGCTCTGTCGAGGCGGTTGGCAAGTGGGAACGTAGAGGCTCCGACATCACGTTGGGCGCGAAGTATTCGGAGTGCATGGACACCGCATGCGAGAGGCTCGATGATGAGCAGAGGACGCGGTTCGACGCCGGTCTGCAGGCGCCGATCGACGTCCAGCACGCCGTCGGCACCAAAGGTTCTCCGCCGAGCGGTGCATCGGTTGGACGCGGCGCGCAGGAGGTCGATAACGTGAGGCGACGTGATTTCGCGACTGCGATTATCGGTCTTCCTGCTCTCGCTGCGGGCGTTGCGAACTCGGACCCAACTGCGACACGAGCCGAAGTCCCAGACCTTATGTGCAGCACCCGGGTGGCCCCGGAACTCGTCGACTACTTCCGTTCTCAACTGTCGGGGCACTACACCGCGGACATGTATCTCGGCCCGCTGTATCTCATTCCGACGGTGCGGGCGCAGACGGAGCTGATCGGCTGCCTCGTCGACACGGCTGATACGACGGTGCGGCACGGCCTACTGGAAGTCGGCACTGCGTACGCCGCCCTGCTCGGCTGGCTGTATCAGGACGCAGGCAACCTCGCGACCTCCGCGAAGTGGCGAGACGCCACCTTGTCTTTTGCCCACCGTTGCGGAAACCCTGAGCTCATCTCGTACGCCCTGTCGAATATGGCAATGCTTGCCTTGGACGGTGGTGAGGGACGCACTGTCGTCGATTTCGCGCGGGCTGCTCGTGCGGCTGAGTCGAAGCTGTCCCCGAAGGTTCGCGTAATGGCACTCCAGCATGAGGCACAGGGCCACGCCATGCTCGGCGACCGTGTGACAGCGGAGCGTTTGTTGGATGATGCAGTGCCTCTGATCGACCGCATCGATGATGCGCACCCGTGGGGAAACTCCTGCCGGCGAACCCCGCACCATATGCAGGTGCAACGGGCAACCTGCTATGGGCGCACCGGCACCCGGCGAGATGCCGTGGACGCGGCGACCCTGTGGGACGAGATCATGGACTCCATGCCAGAGTCCGCGCGTCGGGACAATGCCGTGTTCCGGGCCCGGCAGTCGGCTGTGCTGGCCAGGGTGCCAGATCCCGATCGCGCTGTATGGGCAGCAGCGGAGGCGGCGGAGGTGGTGAAAATCACCGGGTCCGCAAGGCTCCGTTGCGAATTGAAGGAAGTTGTCGCTCACGCTCGCGGATGGGCCGACACCTCAGCAGGACGAGAGCTGCGGGCTCTCGTAGGGTCGGTCGCATGACCGAACTGCCAACCCCGTTGACCGACAGCGAGATTGCCGTTCGCCTCGAAGCTCTGCCCGGTTGGGCGCGCGACGGAGACGAGATCACACGTACTTTCGCGCACACCTACCACGAGTGTGTGCACCTGGCGGTGTACGTTGCAGCGAAGGCTCGGGAAGTGGGGCACCATCCCGACATGCTGATCACGTGGCAGCGGATCGAGTTTCGGATCACGACTCACGATGTAGGGCGGAAGCTGACCGCATTGGACTTCGAACTCGCGCGGGATATCGATCGGATCGCGGAAGCTGCGGGTGCCACGTCGGCGGATGAGACGAGATGACCTCGATGGCGAGGTACATCGCGGGAGTCTCTCCAGGTGTGCGATCGCTTTGAGGTACCTCAGTTTCCGAGTGTGCGTCAAAGCGACCGCCGGGGTTTAGGGGAACAGCACCCTTCTTCGATTCTGCACCATCAGTAGCTCAACCATCGCGATCGGCTGAGGTTAACGCTCCAGGCACCACACCGCAGATGTTATCCGCAGCGCCCTCCCCTTCCCGAAGGTGCGAGCTCAGAGCGAACTGATTAGCTGACTTGCCAGGACAGTTGACAGTCTGTACGGGCAGGTCTGCAGGAAGACGGCACTGCGTCCGCTGCCCTGCTGACTGTTCAGGGCGCATGCCTCACGAGTTCAGCAAGCAGGGGTTCCGGCACCTCAAGACAGTTGACTGGTGTCGCGGTGATTGAGCCGCAACCGGAGGTAGAAAGGAGTGAAATCGGAGGTGTTCACTGCAGAGTATGCCATCATAGATACATGGCATCCGCTGACCACATCATCGAACATGCGCTTCCGCCGGTGCGATGGGCCAAGCTTACAGTGTATTATGAGCCGATTGTATTCCAAATAGGGATGATTTCGAACCTTTCACAAAAGTGGCGGGGAAAAAATTACAAGGCCATTCGTCAGCATCCACCGCAAACTCGTCCGGAGGAGTTGCCCTCTGTCGACCCTTTCCGGACTCCATGGCCAATGCCGGCGGTGGAGCAGGCTGGTGAGTCACTGAATCCAGCTCTTTCGTACCAATTTGATCAGATCTCTCTATCTTGGAAATTTCCCTCTGAAGAAATATCTCAAGATAACCGCTATCCAGGATTCGATTCGCTTTCCGAGGAGCTCTTGTCGAGGTTTGGAGATCTCGTCAACTTTGTTAACGAGCAAACTGACGACAGTGTTCGGGTCCAGGGCGCTCGATGCTTCTATACAAACACTCTCGGAAGCGTCGAATCTGTCGAATGGGCGATGGGTTCCCTGTCTAATTGGGAAATGGGTATCGGTTCGCCGAGCCGTAAGAACCTCGGGCTTGAGTATCTGGGCGTTAGCATGCATCGGACCGATGTGAATTCTAATCTGAAGACTAGGCGTTCAGGGTGGGTGAACCTGGATGAGGGAGAGAATCAGCCTGGAGAAATTGATATAACTGCGCTGGTACTTCCAGATGATGGGTTCATATCAGAGGAGGGGGACCCAGTTTCCATAGCGAAGATGTTGTTAATCGACGCCCACGAATATCAAGCGTCTCTGTTTGATGCTAGCTTCAGTGATGAGATGAAGAAGTCTTGGGGCCTGTCATGAGTGCGTCTTCATCGAATTTCACTGCATCATTGGAATTGAAACGGCCGCGAATCTCTTCGCACTCTGCAGAGTTGCGTAACTGGAGCCGCTGGGGAGAATCGGCATGGTCTATGGGGACGTTGAAGAACCACAGGCATGTGAAGTCCCTTACTCGGGATACTTTGGCGACCAACAGAGAATATGGGCTGACAGCGATTGACGCATTAGGTCAAATCCAAGGCCTTCTTTCAAGGAAGCTGATAGATATATCTGTTGCGGGACGTGGAAAGAGTCTGGTGGACTTTCTCTTCACCCCGAATACGATACGTGCCTCTGTAACATCAGTGGATGACGATCTCATTTTCTATTGGACGGCTTTATCGATGTCTATCGAGATAGACGTTTTGTCATACGGTGGGTATTGGTGGTCGGTCAAGGAAATTGCGACGGAAAGCTACTCGGATGAGGGTGAAGTTCTTCCTATTGACCAGCTGCAATACAGTTTGAATCATTTCTCAAAAGAAGTCGAGGCTGCTAACCCGGAGTGGCGGAATCTTATGTGAATATTTGACTAACGGTGAAAGCGGTCTTATGTCGGTAAACCCGCGTGAACGACTGTATCGTCGCGTGATTAAAAATTCAGAATTCCTGACAAAAGATGCCATAACTGGCAAGGAAAAGCCTACTCCCGCTGCGTTCAGTTACAAGGATAGAGATAAACTAGACGGACTTTCGGTGTATGTAGAATATCTTCTTTCCGATCTATCTATTCGCCCCGTCGATCTCTGCGATTGGGATAAGTATGGAATTGCACGTTTTTCGGCTTCTGTAATTATCGACAGTGGAGGCGTTATTGAACTTTGCGAAGATAGCGATGACCCTATACTAGGAAAAGCTCATGCGGCGATCCCGTTCCGGGAAGATTGGACTCGGCGTATTTGGCGGGAAATTCGATCCAAAATATTATCAAGCTGTGAGTATTTCCCAAATGAGTTGGGGGTAGAGTATGAGAACTACAAGTGATGTAGGCCCGTGAGACTGGTAGTACTTGGGGCAGGCGTGAGCTGATGGGCAGGGCTTACCCTGCCCTCGGCATCATGCACAAGTGACTGACTTCCCCGCGGGCGCACGGTCGGCCGGGGCGTCTGGCCTGCCGTCTACAGAGACAGGCTTATCCAGCTCCCACTGTCTTCGGTGCATCCTTCGCTGCTGCGCGTCGACCGCGGACTGGCTGGGGGCGCCAATTCCGTAGGTCGTCGTCGGTCAGTCCGTGTTCGGCCTGTCGTTCTCGGCGGTCGCCGCTCAGGAATTCGGCTGGCGAGATGCCGAAGTCTGGGTCGATGTCGTTGTGCCACTGGTCCAGCCATGGTTGGAGTTCCAGCAGGCCGGCCAGGAATGGGGTGATTTCCTCTGTCGACAGGCTGTGTTCGGCGAGGTGGATTGCGATTGCCATCGCCTGTTCGCGGTGGTCCCAGCCGGCCCAGCCGTAGAGGTCCGGGGTGACGACATTGGTTGCGCCGTAGGAGATGAAGCGTTCCTTCGGGACATCCAGTTTGCCGCGTGCCTGCCAGAAGGATGTGCGCAGGAAGTCGGCATTCGTGTACTTCGGGGGGACGGGGATGGACTTGCTGAACTCGTTCTTCTCGTGACCATCCGGCATCGTGTCCTCTTGGCGCTGCATATCCCAGACGTGCTCCCAGTCTTGCCGCTTCTTCAGGCCGGAGGGCTTGTAGCGCAGGGCGGAGATGAACGGGACGTGCTGGTCGGTGATCAGGTCTGCGACCACCTGTGCAAGGTCGGTGCGGGGGGAGTGCAGGGCGGCAACCGACACGAAATCGTCATCGGTCGCCAGAACGTCGGTCAGGCGGGGAAGGGTGAGAATCCGGGGCTGGCCGTTGTCATCTGACCAGAGTCCGCGGGACTCCATCCGGCTGAGTAGCCACGAACGAAGAGCCTTGTGTTGTAGTGAATCCCAGCCTTCGGTGGCCCAACGACGTTTGTATTGGGGCCGCTCGATCATTCCGATGGCTCGGCTGGACTCGATGATTTCAATGCGGCGTTGGACCGTCCGGCGATAGCCCTCCGGCCAATGAGTCGGGATTTCGGTTATCGGAGTTGAATCGTGACGATCGAACCAGACGGTAGATACCTCACCGGCACCAACGAGGCGTGCCAGGACAATCTCAAAGGCCCGTTCTCCCAAGGAGATCTCGGGGACATCAGCTTCGTCGGCGCACACCTCCTCGTCCAGGAGGTTGTAGAGGTTGTAAGTCTTCCAGTCGAGCTCTTCCTGAAGCGCGATCATGCGTCGTCGCAGTGATTCAAAACGGTCGCGCAAATCTACCAATTTGGCTGCGGTGGGTGTCGCCTCGGTCTGGGTTATAAGGTCGAGACTCGTCAACTGTGTGGCAAGTTCGTCCAATTTCTTCGCCAGTGAGCTTGGGGCTCCAGCAGGGATGGGGAAATCTGCGAGATTGGTTCCTGTGAACTCGAAGAATCTCTCCCATTCATCGTGCATGAATCCACCGGTGCCAGACTGGCTGCCTTTGTCGTGGCTCACCATCTTGAGCCAGAAGCAGGCGGTGGAGCTGTTGAGTAGTCCGAGTAGACGCAGGTGCTCCTCCTCGCTCGCTGCCTCCGGCAACTTGATTACTGGTGCGGTTCGGATGAAGACTTTCTCACCACGATCTAGAACAAAGTGATTGTGTGTTGCCACGAAAGGGAATGCAATCGACAGTGGGATTCGGTAACGATTGCTGAAGAACATCGAGTATTCGAACCATTTTAGCGATCGTTCGATTTGTGTCTTACCGAACGCGGATCGGATTCGAAGCAGTGTGCGATATGGCCATAGGGTCTCAATATCTCGTCGAGAGGACTCGGCCTTCAAGGTGTCTGGGTTGTAAGGCCATAGCGATTGAATTGGGTTTTGGATGGCGAAGTCTCGGACTTCACTTCCTTCGACCAGTGGCTTTTGATGGTCCGGACTGATCCCTTTCCGGCGCAATGCCCCTTCGCCCAACATGTAAGCGTTGTCTTCGCGGGTGACGGCCCCTGTGCCGATGTCGGCACCTATCTGGCCAAGTGTTGTTACGGATGAATTTGCCAGTTGGTCAATCATCTCTAGTCCGCTATCAGCAAGTACCCATGGGTGCTTGCCGAAATGCGATTGGCGGTCAAGGTCGTCGACAGTCACCCACTGGCTCTTGCTGGAGATACTGTCTATCTGATCAATTATTGATCTCCATACCAGCCCGTCCGCTGGACTTATTGGAGATTTCGGTTCGCCTTGGACACTGCGGACAGTGCGAACATGTGTCGCTCGATTGTTTCCGGATCGTCGTGTCCCGATAAGGATAACAGTCGGAGTTCCATGGCCCGGTATGTAAGCTCCTGACGTATCGATAATCTCGGTAAGCTCAACCTTGTTGGCGAAGAACTCCTCGATTAGCTTGATTCCAAACTCACGTTTCAAGAATGAGTTTGCAGTGATTTGCCCGACACGACCGAAACCATCGCCAGTGGAATTTCCCAACTTGGCTAGCTCGAAAAATCTCTGCGCGAATGGCACTGATAGGGCGTACGCTCCGGCGCAGGCGTCGTACAGTTCGCGATAGATCGCATTGAGGTTTTTATCTTTCACCGTAATATACGGCGGATTTCCCACCACTACGTGATACGTCCCCGGCTTCAGAATCCCCGGGTAATCTTGCACATCCTCGGTGGCATAGGAGAATTCGGCTAGCGGATCTGCATGCTCGCCGTCCAGAGCGAGTTCAAGCTGGCGAGCTTTGATCAGTGAGTCACCAACCGCCAGGTTAATGGGCCACTCGTATCCTGCGGCAGTAGCGAGGTTACGAATTCTTGCCGCCGCCATGGCCGCGACCAGAAGCCGGAAGCGCGCGATGGCGATCGCGAACGGGTTGATGTCAACACCGTGCACGGAATCGAGTGCGGCCCGTACGCGTTCGTGACGATCCTTGGCGGGTTTTCCCTCGGCCCAGAGTTTGGTCAGTCGTTTGAACGCACCAAGAACGAAGTGCCCAGACCCACAGGTCGGATCGATGAGTTTTATTCCCTCGTAACCGAATTCGCCGATCGCGGGCGTGAGCGTTCGATCCAGAATGAACTCTTCGACGAACTCCGGCGTCTGCAGCAGGGCGTAGTTCTTTCGGATGTCCTCGGACAGGTCCTGGTAGAGGTCACCGAGGAAGCGGGTGTCCCAGCCGTTGATGCCTTCATCATCGAGTGGGTCGGTGAAGTCATGGATCAGCACACCGGATTCGTCGCGCTCACGCCAGAATTCGATGAGTTCGCGCGCACCGTCGTGAGACAGCGGGATTTGGTAAAGGCCGTTGTGTGCCGGATCGAACAGGAGTTTTCCGGCCTGCCCGGCGCCGAGTTCGGCGAAGGCGCGGTGCAGCCAGCCGCGGTAGGTGGGGTCGGGGTCGGATTCGACGTAGGCCTCGTAGCGGGCCTGGGCGAGTTCGCGGCGGTCGTCGGTGGGGCCGGTGAGGTAGGGCTCGGCGATGAGTTCGTTGTCTTCGCAGAAGCGGACGAAGACGGTGCCGAGGATCCACGCGACCGCTACCTGGGTGACTCGTTCCTTCAGCCAGGCGCTTTCGGTGGCGGCGGTGCGCTTGAGTTTGAATGCCGTCGAATATTCGTCGTGCAGACGGCTTTTCACCTCATCCAGTACGCGCAGCTGCTGGTGGAGATCGGTCTCGGCCGCGCTGACCTGTTTCTTGAGGTCGGACAGTAGGGCGGCGCGGTCGATCATTGCTGGGCTCCTGATTCGGTTGTGGCGGGGGCGCGATGCTTGTTGCTGGTCCACGACTGCGGTAGCGGGATCCACTCGTTGAGGGCGGATTGGTAGGGCACGGCAGTGGGACCCAGATGCGGTGGGCGGGACGGGTCGGCTTGCGGGCACAGCAGCCAGAGGGTTCCGGCGCCGCGGCGGGATCGTTCGGCGAGGCGGGCCAGGACACCCATGGCGTCGTAGCGGGCGAACAGCAGGGTGTCGTGCAACAGCAGCGGTCCGTCGGTGCGGATCGAGGCGCCCAGTTCCTTTTCGACTCGGCCCCACGCGGTGCGGGCGTATTCGGAGAACTTCAGTGCGGCCTTGCTGCCCGATTCGGCGATATCGGCGCGCAGGATCGTCGACCAGGTGGGTTTGCGGCCCGGTGGCACGAGGTCGTGCATATTCGCCAGGAACAGCGCGGTCACCGAGATGGGGTTCGCGCCGAACCGGTCGCGCAGCTCGCGGATGGCGTCCGGCGTGGAGTGCGGGGGAGCGGTGGGGCAGGTGAGCACACGGAAACCCTCGCGGATCGCGGCACCGGCCAGAAGTTCTTCCGCCCGTGCGGCTTTCGCCAGATCGGGATCGTCGGAGTAGGTGTCGGCGAACTGTGAAGTGGTGGCCGTGGACCAGCGCGGGGTGTGAGCGGTGTAGCTGCTGGCGCGGTCGAGATGTTTCGGGATGTAGCGCGGTTCCCGGGTGTCGGCGTTGGTGGCGACGACCAGGTCGAAACCCGCGTCGCACAGTGCCTTGGTCAATTCCGGGGTCGGCAGTTTGCGGTCGCTGCCGGCGATGACGAGTTCGGGGAAGCGGGCGAGAATTCGCTCGAACACGGTTTCTGCGCGCAGTCCGGCCTGCTTCTCGCGGGGCAGGTCGGAGGGGACGTAGAGGCCGGCCTGGGTGAGGCGAATTGCGCGCTCCAGCGGCAGATCACGCGGGTAGATCTCGAGACGCGGGGTGACCGCGGCCGTGCGTGAGGACGCCGCGGCCAGCTGCACCAGGCGGCGCTCGTCGATGGTGGAGCGGCCCGGCGGGCGTTCGACCGTGACGAGCCGTTCCAGCACCACCGCGGCGGTGGGGACCGATTCATGCCGGGCCAGTACGTCGGCTGCCTCACCGAGTTTCAGCGCATAGTTGGTGAGCGCCCGCGCACCCGGAGTATCCGGGTCGGTGTCGTCGCCGACCTCCAACGCCAGGACGACGACGGGATCTAGGCCCTTCTCGCGTTTCTGTGCGACCAGGATCGCCGCCTCGTCGGGGACGAACTGTTCGACCTCGGTGATCACGCGCACTGCGGCCAAACCGAGTGCGCGACGGTCGTTTCGATCGAGCAGGCGGGTGCCCAGCCTGGTCACCAGAGCATCGGCGACCTCGGTGGCGGCCGCGACCCGGCCGAATCCCTCGAGCAGTTCCAGCACCTGTGTACGCAGGTTCTGGACCGCGGGGTCCTTCTTCCAGAGCTGGCGCTGGGCGCGCAGCAGTCGCCCGACCGGGCCGACGTCGAGGTCCAGACTCTGTGCCACCGCGGTCTGGGTGGGCCACATGTCCAGCTCCGGCAGGTCGCCGGAACCCGGAATGCGGAGCAGGCGCGCCACCGCGTTGACCTTGTCGGAGTTCGACTCGTCCTTGTTGAGCTCCGGAACGAACCGCGCGGCGAGAGTGTCCAGGCTCAGGGTGCGCATCAGCCCGGCCGTCGACTCCGCTCGAGCGGCACTGATTTCCGCCTTCGCTTCCTTGCGGGCCTCTGGTGTGAGCGGCGCCGGCTCCTGTTTGCCGAGTCGCTTGGCCCACTCCTTCACCCGTTCCTGAATTTCGCGCCGGGCGCGCACACCCAGGCCGGGGGCGTTGATCAGGCGGGTGCGGCCGTAGTCCAGCAGTTCACCGACTGTCGTGACGCCCAGACCGTAAAGGAACTGTTCGGATGCGGCGGTCAGACCGGCCTGGGACAGGTGCGTGTCGCGGGTCGCCTGCTCGGCGATCAGCAACCGCTGCTGCTCCGGGGTGGTGTCGTCGACATCATCGACCACCGGATGGTCGCTGAGCGGACGCGAGGGCACCGAGCGGGACATGTCGAGGAAGATCTTGCGCCAGGCGTCGCGCATCGGTTTCAGCTCCGGAAACCGTTGCGCCACATCGCGATGCAGGGCCTTGCGGAAGAACGCCACCAGGTCCTCGCGCACTGCCGCGTCGAATGCCTCGGCCGCCACCTGCGGGTACGGAAACTCCTTGGCGTCCAGTTGCCGCGGCAGCACACTTCCGTCGCCCCAGCGCGGGAGTTCGCCCGACGCCATCTCGTGCAGTGTCACCGCGAGGGCGTATCGCTCGGCGTGTGCGTCGTAGGACGAACGCAGCAGGGTGCCGATGAACGGGTCCAGATAGCCGTCGGTCCCCGCGTCGGCGTGCTTGGCGGGATAGCCGGCCAGGGAGAAGTCGATGAGGACCAGTTCGCGAGTTCGATTGGGGCGCACCCGGATCGCGATATTGTCCGGCTTGATGTCCCGATGCCAGACGCCCTCGCCCTCGAGGAAATCGACGGCGCCGAACAGGTAGTCGCTGTAGGTTTCGAGGCGGCCGAGCTGGAGCCGGCCGTTGTCGCGGAGCTCACGAGCCACCGTCTCCTCGGTGCGGCCGTCCGTGTTGTTGTCGAGGCCCTGTTCATTGCCGACATATTCGAGTACCAGGGCGGTGCGGCCGGCGAGCATGATCATGCCCGGATCGACGAGGTTGATCACGCCGGAATGGCGGCGGATGCCGCGCAGGACGGCGGCTTCGCGTTCGAGGACCTCCGTGCGCTCCGGCGCCAGCGCGATCTTCAGCACTACATAGGCTTTCGTGCCGCGCTGTTTGTCCTCGGTCTGCAGATCGCGCACCAGCAGTGCGCGGCTCGTGGAACCGGTGCCGAGACGGCGGCGCACCAGCCACCGGCCGGCGAGAACATCGCCCGGTACGGCTTCCAGAGGGTCCTTGTCGGGCTCGGCGTCCGGCTCGTCCGGGGTGGTGAGCGCGTCCTCGACGTCTTCGAGCAAGTCGAGGAACTCGTCCATCGACGACAGCCGCTTGCTCGGCTGATACGCCGTCGCGGTCGCGACGAGCAGATCGATATCGGGCGCCAAGTTGTCGACCAGTGCACTGGGCCGCAGATCCTTGCCGGCCTCGAACTGGGCCAGCAGCTCGGCCTGACTGCCCGCCGGCGGCTTGCCGGTCACCAGCAGATAGGTCAGCATTCCGAGCCCGTAGACATCCATCGCGATCGGATCGGGGGCGACCGCCTGCAACTCGGGAGCCAGGTACACATCGGCAGACGAACCCAGATGCTGTGCCGACAGCGCTGTGGGGGCATGTCTGGTCATGGTGGCGCCCGTGCCCTGGGAGCGCTGGGTCGCGGTCTGCCAGTCCGAAATCTGGAGTCGCGGATTGCTCCACCGCTGCGCGTCACCACTACCCGGCCGCGGCAGGACGTGAATCGATCGTGCGGCCAGCGCGCGATGGAACAGCCGGGCACCATGCGCGGACCGCAGAGTTTCCGCGAGCTGGCGGACCAGTTCGATCCGATCGGACAGGTCGAGCAGGTGTCCGAAGCGCAGCAGATATTCGTCCAGATGCAGGGTCTCGGGGTGGTACCGGAAGATCAGGGCCGGGCCGGCGGAATGGCCGGACGGGTCGAACAGTTCCAGGCGCACCACACCGGGGTGGGTGAAGCGGCGTAGCACCGACGCCTCACGGCGGGCGGCATCATCGACCGAACGGCGCTGCGCTTCATCAGCGCCGCGCTCGCGCAAGTAGATGCGCACCCGCGCGGGCTCGCGTAGCTCGGTGTGAGTGCCCAGATAGTCCTGCCAGGTGGCACCCGCATCGAACGGTTTACGTTCCAAACGGTAAGGGCCGACCGTGAATTCGGCGTCGCTGCGCCGGATTCCGATCTGCTCGAGCGCGTGCTTGATCGACTTCGAGCGCTGCACGTCGATGCGGTGCCGGGCATCGCGCACCGGGCGCTCGAGTCGGTCGATCAGCTCGCGCACCGTGTGCGTGTTCGCGCGATCGCCCTCCGGCAGCTCGAACCGCAGGTTCGGATTGGTCAGACAGACGGCGTTGCCGACAAAGACCCGCACCCCGTGAGATGCGAGCAGCCCGGCAAGCTCCTTGCTCTTCTGATTGGCCAGATGCAGGGGGCTGCGGTGATACCGGGTTCCGCCGCGCTGGAGTTCCTGTACCCAGTCACCGTTGCGGCTGTGTAGCCGGCCGCTCCAATCTTTCAACTCGATTAGATGCACACCGTTGGGTGCGACGACCAGCAGGTCGACCTCGCGGATATGCCCGGTCGAGGCGGTGAAGGTGAAATTCGACCACGCGAGCCACGGATCGACATCCGGCAACTGCGTCCGGATCGCTTCCAGCCCCCGGCGCTCGTGCTCGAAGCTCGACTCGGTGACGGCCGTCCACCGACTCTCCATACGCGCGCAGTCCTGTTCTCGTCGTCAACCAGCCACCGACCCCCCACCACGGCGGTAGGTTCGTGACGCCCACGGCTGCCGAATGCCTACCGACCGGACGAAGAGCCGCCGGTCCGTTCTCGCCTGTGGTCGCAACATTAGCGCTTGCACATCGTCGAGAATCGGGGACGGCGGTCGTCCGGCCGGTCGGAATCTCCGACGCGGGTGATCGCAGTGGTGGATCGTCGGTGAGGGCGAATATGTTTCGGGGGTTGGGTGCTCGATGGCGGGGCATGCGTGGCTAATCGGTCGAATTTGCTCGGTGTCGGGGCGGACGCGTGGGGGTACCGCCCCGGCATCGATCGCCCGGTCAGTGAGACCGTCGCGCCGCCGGAGAACAGGGAGTCGGCCTCGGTCAGGAGCAATCTCCCGGTTCGCCCTTCTTCACCACCGACAGGACGGCGTCGCCCTCACCGATCGGGACGCCGGGGGCAGGGGTCTGTGCAACCACAACCCAGTTGCGGTCGAGTACCTGCATTCGGCCGGCTCCGGTCGCATCCCTGCTTCGAGAGAAGAACACTCCGGCTTTTTGGATGAGGTTCTGTGCGGCCTGCAAATTCATGCACACCACATTCGGCATCGGCACCGTCGCGGCTTGCGTTGCCGTCGGCGCGCTCGAGGGTGCCAGTGCCTGGGGTGCTTCGGTCGACGGTGCCGGCTGGGTCGTCGTCGGCACCGGGACAGTTGTCTTCGTGTCGGCGATTTTCGGCTGCGTGGTCGACGTTTCCGTGGCTCCGCATGCGGTTGCTGCCCCGATGGCAGCGATAGCGAGGTATGTAGCGATTCTCTTCATCCATGGTCCTTTGGGCGCGAAGTGTGTCTCGAGTCGCCAAAATGTCGGTGAGGGGGTGCGGCGTGTTAGCTGCACATCGGAAAAGACGCGATGGGGATGACGCGCGTGAGGCTGCGTGCTCGGTACCGGGGCGGGCGCGTGGGTGCTCGCCCCGGCGCCGATCACCCGGTCAGCGCAGCGAAACCGTTGCGCCGCCGGAGAACATGGAGTCGTGCAGGACGATCCGGTCCGGTTGAGAATCGGCTGGCAGATCGAAGACGACCTTCGCGGTAATCGTGTTGCCCGGGTTGATGTTTGCGTACATGCTCGTGTCGGCTTCCAGGTTGATCGCGGCCGCGGTGTCGTTGCTGAACTTGCGGTCCTGGGTGTCGTAGAGGTCCTGGTTGCCGGGGGAGAAGCCGTACGGCACCTTCGAGGTGTTGAGTACGGTCATCGTGACGATCGTGTACGCGCCCTGGGCGGTGCGGTGCAGGTAGGGGTTGTCGCCCACTTCCTTGATGCCGGTCTGCACGTCGGTGACGACGAATTCGAATTTGCCGTCGCGAACCGGAGTGTTGATGCCCGGCGGCGGGGCCTTCGTGGCAGGTCCCGCCGCGTTGCCGGCGGCAGTGGTCGTGCCGTGTTGGGAGCCGGCCGAATCCTTACCGCTGATGCCGGCGAGGCATCCGCCGACACCGCACAGCAGCACGATGCCGACCACCACGATCAGTAATGCCTTCGGCAACTTGGACTTCTTCTGCTGCACCACGTACTGCGGCGGCACCTGCGGGTACGGTCCGGGCTGGTAGGTCATGCGGCGGTCCTATTCGGGAGTCCAGGTGCAGCCTTCGACAAAGCCTTGTACAACATGGTTTCAACTCCTGAGTAGTGCCGATGAGGATCAGAGTTCGTACTGCGGGCAGTACGCCTCGATGGCGGCATCGAGGAAGATGTACGGGTACTTCACGGCGCCGCGGGACTTCTCGGCGATGAGGATCTGGTTGTGCGCCGAATTGCCGTAGGCCCGAAGCCAATTGCATTCGGCCTGGGCGAGACGGATCGACGCGTCCTGGCCGCTGCAGGTGTCGTCGTCTTCGGCATAGTCGCGCAGGAAGCGCCGGTCGGCGGAGCTGCGAGGCCCGCAGCTGCTCCCACTGGATCCGGAGGCGGAACCCGTGTCCGGCGTTGCGGAGGAGGCCGGTGCGGCGGCGGTGAGCACGGCGGCGGTGGCGCCGGCGGCGAGCAGGGACGAGATGATGCGGGCGTTCATGATGCTTCCTGACGGTGAATTCGGCTGAGGCCGTGATGGTTCGGACGGCGGCCGGGTTCGGCCGTCGCCTGAGGCGGATGTGGATCTCGGACAGAGGCAGCGTCAGCTGTTGTCCGCAAGCAGGTAGTGGATCAACCAGATCGGCGCCCACAGCCCGCATGTGATCAGCGTGAGTACCAAGTGCAATCCGTGGGGGAAGGAGCGTTTGACGACGACCTGGCCCATGCCGGGGTGGAATTGCTGCACCATCAGCATCGGCGGGACAGGTTGCGAAACACCTTGGGGTACAGAGGTGTATGGGAGGCCGAGAGCGAGCGGATCGAGCTGTTTGCTCGGCGGATATGGCATCGGCTGTGCCGGGGGATGGTGAGGGTGGTACTCGACGAGATCTCCGGCGCTCGGGGGATAGGGAGGCATCTCCACCGGCGGATAGGCATTTTCCCGAGCCGATAGCCGTGCAGTCGGTGGGTTGCCGGGTTCCCGGACGTCGGCCGGTCTGTCGGGTTCTTGATTCATATCGAAGTCCTGGTGCCGGGCGCCCGGCGATCCGGACGGCGTGTGTCGCATGGCTGGTGGGTGCCGCCTGGTTGCGGGATCCCGGATGTCTGAGTGCGCAGTTCCCCAGCGGCCGGCAGTTGGTTTCAACGTTCGTTCCTGACAATGATGCAAACAGTAGAATAGGCTGAAAACATTGTCAATGATGGTTTGGAGATTGATTTTTGCTCAACCGTCCCGCAGGGTGTGAGCAGATCCGCGAGAGGAGGGGTATGCCGAAGCCCGTATCGAAGGTGAGTGCTGCGGAGATCTCGCGGCTCGCCGGCGTCACCCGTGCCACCGTCAGCAACTGGCGGCGCCGTCACGACGACTTCCCCGATCCGATCGCCGGTAACGAGACCCGGCCGCTGTTCGATCTGCACGCGGTGCGTAAGTGGCTGGCGGAGCACAACATCGAAGCCGCGCAGTCTCCCGACGCCGAACTGCGAACACTGGTGCGGTCCCGGGCGACGCCTGACGCGATCACCCGGGTGATGCAGACGCTGCGTCGTGAGGGGGACGAATGGTCGGCGCCGGGCGCGGACGATCCGGAGCTCGCCGCCGAGATCGCCTCGGCGCTGCAACTGGCCGAGACCGCCGACGGCATTCGCACCGCACTCGACATCCTGTCCGAACGTGCGATGGACGACGCAGCCTCGACCGGTGTGTACGTCACGCCGGTCGCCGTGGCGTCGACGATGGCAGCGTTGACGCGTTCGGCGACCACCCCGAACGTTCACAGTGTGTTCGACCCTGCCTGCGGCAGTGGGTCGCTTCTGCTGGCGGCGGCCCACGAAGGCGCCCGCGAACTGTACGGACAGGATGTGGTGCCGGTCCAGGCGGAACGTGCGCGACTACTGATCGAGGCGGAAACAACGGTCGAACCAGAGGTCCGGGCCGGCGACAGCCTGACGTCCGACGCGTTTTCCGGCGTGCGAGTCGATGCGGTGCTGTGTAATCCGCCCTACGGCCTGCGCGATTGGGGCTCCGGCGAACTCGCTTTCGACACCCGCTGGGACTACGGACTGCCGCCGCGCGGCGAGCCCGAACTGGCCTGGGTACAACACGCGATCGCCCATCTGCGGCCAGGAGGGATCGCGGTGCTGTTACTGCCGCCCTCGGTCGCGACGCGGGCGGCCGGACGCAAGATCCGGTCCAATTTGGTGCGGACCGGCGCTTTGCGTGCCGTGATCGGTTTGGCGCCCGGAGTTGCCCAGCCCCGGCACGTCGGCTTGCAAATCTGGGTGGTGCGTCGACCCGAACCCGATGTGGCGGTGCCCGATTCGATGCTGTTCATCGACACCACCGGGGTCGCGGTGCGCACCGACGGTGACCGTGCGGACCGGGACACCGTGGTCGAGATGTGGCGCACCTTCGACAGCGAAAAACCGGACTCCGCAGCGGAATCCGGGATTTCGGCCGTGGTCCGGTTGGTCGATCTGCTCGACGATGAAGTCGATCTCACGCCCGCCCGATATGTGCGGTCGGCGCTGGATTCGAGCGCCATATCGGAGCAAGTCGCCACCTCGCTCGACGAATTGAGCAGAGCAGCTTCGGAGTTGGACACGGCTGTGACGACCGTGCCTGCCTGGTCGGAATCCACCGGAAAGTCGTGGCGCTTCGTTACCGTCGCGCATCTGGCCACCCATGGTCAGTTGCAGTGGTTTCGGGCCGCACCGCAAGGAACCGAGTCGCCGGTCGGTGACCGTCGGCGGGTGCTGACCGCTCTGGACGTCGCCACGGGAAACCGTGCCTCGGGCACCGTGGACATGGTGCCGGCCGATCCTGTCGAGGTGCACGAGGGCGATGTGCTCATGCCGGCGGTGCGCGGTGACCGCCGCGGCGGCCGCAGCGCTCGGGTCGCCACATCGGAGGACGCCGGCGCCGTGCTGGGTCCCCATGTGCACGCGCTGCGCGTCGACCGCGACCGTCTCGATCCATGGTTCCTGGCAGGTTTCCTCACCGGCGCGGAAAACATCTCGGCCACAAGAACATCCACGGTGCGATTCGACGCGAGCCGCCTGCGCATACCCGTACTCTCGCTGGACGAACAGCGCCGATACGGCACCTTGTTCCGGCAACTGTTCCTGCTGCGCAGCGCTGCCCGCCGGGCATCCGACGCCGCCGAAGAAGCCGCCGAACTCATCACCACCGGGCTCACTGCAGCCGCCCTCGAACCGGGTACGGGGCTCGGACAGGGGCGCGACCTGTGAAAGATCCAGCCGCACACGAATACTCGGAGCTGCGGACGGCGCTACTCGAACACCCCGTTGTGGCACCACCGCCCCTCGCCACCGAAACCGTTGCGCACGAAACCATTTCGGTGGAAGACCTGGTGGCGGCCGATGCTCTGAGCGTGTACGAGGCGCCACCCACGGTCGGCCTCGGCGACGGGAACGTGCCGATGTTGTCCGCGAAAGACGTTCGTCTGCGGCGGGCCGCGTCGCGAACGGGTGATGGTTCGGTAGCGGGTGCTGTCGTTGTCAGTGCCGGGGACGTCGCGGTCGTGATGGGCGCGGAGCCCGCCGTCCACGTCTGTGTCGAAGACGGGGTACTGCTGGGAGCCGGAATCCATTTGGTGCGCGGCCAGGCGACGATCATCGACCCCGATTTTCTCGCTGGAGTTCTGCTGGCCGCGGTCGAAGACGGACCCCTCGACCTGTATCGGGTACCGGTGCCGCGGGTGCCGCTCGCCGAACAACGTCGTATCGGGGCCGCATTCCGGCAACTGTGGGAGATGGAGGAGGCGTGGCAGCGTCGGCGCGGCACGATCGAGCAGTTGGTAGGAACCGGTGTCCGGGGCTTGGCGTCGGGCGAGCTGCGACCGGCTACCGTCGACGAGTAAGTTGACGTGTCCGCTGTTCAGTATTCACGGAGGTAGCGGTGGAACGACCGCAGATCGACGGCGGCCGGTACGAATTGGTCCGGGAGATCGGCGCCGGTGGGATGGGGCAGGTCTTCGAGGGGTACGACAGCCACCTCAAACGCCGGATCGCGGTGAAACTCACCCACGCCAATCTCGACCAGGACCCCAACTGGACGAAGCGATTTCTGCGCGAAGCCGAACTGATGGCCCAGCTCAGCCATCCCGGAATGCCCGCGATCCACGACGCCGGCATTTCACCGGGACCGCCCGAACGTCCTTATCTGGTCATGGAATTCATCGAAGGCGTGACCCTGGACGAACTGCTCGCCCGCCGGGGGCCGCTTCCGGTCGGAGTGGTGGCGGCGCTCGGAGCACAGGCGGCTGCGGTATTGGCGGCGACGCATCGCAATCGGATCTACCACCGCGATCTGAAGCCGTCCAACCTGATGCTGTGCGCCGACGGGACGGTGAAAGTGCTCGATTTCGGCCTCGCCGTCACCACCGACACCGATATGACGCGCTACACCAACACCGGAAACACTCTCGGCACACCGGCATTCATGGCTCCGGAGCAGGTCGAAGGGCGAGCGGTGGTGGCGCAAACCGACCTGTATGCCCTCGGGCTGGTGCTGCACGAGCTACTCACCGGTGACCGGGTGATGACCGGCAGCTCGCCATACGTGGTGTGGCAGAACCAAGTTCACTCGGCGCCGGCAGAAATTCGCCGCGAACGACCAGAGGTTCCGGTCGATATGGCGCGGTTGATCATGAGCATGCTCGCCAAGTCGCCCGATCGTCGGCCGGAGGATGCGGTGACCGTGCATACGGTGCTGATGCGGCACGGGAACGGGATCGGCGAACTGCCGGAAGTGGGTGATTTCCATGGTCCGGCACGGATGTACGCGGAAGCGGTGAGCGCGGCCGTCGCGTCGCCGACGGTCATGGCGTCGACCAAGATCATCGCTTCCGAGGAGAAAGTGGCTCCGCCCCCGCGTAGTTCGGATTCAGCCGCTCCGATATCGAGCGGGCTATCCGTCGTGCACGCGACCTCGCCGCGGAATCTCGCTATACACCGGCGATAGCCGGCTTGGAAACCCTTGTGGAACAGGCAGTATCACAGCTCGGCGCACGAGATGCCGACGTGGTCGAGGCGCGCCTGAATCTTGCTGCGCTCCGATTCGACAGTAATGATTTCGTCGGCGCCGCCGAACTTTTCCGCACGCTCATCGACGACCTCACCGCTGAACGCGGTCCCTACGACGAGCAAGTCATGCACTGCCAGCGGCAGTTGGCCGCCTGTGATGTGCAGACGGGGGACATCGACGCCGCGCTGACCCGATTGCGGAGATTGCACGGGCAGATGTCGGTTCGGTACGGGGAGCAGGATCGGCGCGTGGTCGATCTGGTCGACCAGATCAGGTACATCGAGCGCAGCCGGTAGAGCCGCGGGCCGGACTGTGCCCGAGTGGTCGCTGTCTCTCGGTGCGCTGGCCCTGAGCTGGCAGCTGCGGTGCCGGCGAGAGCCACTGGGGTCAGTGCATCGCAGATCCGGACGCAACGCTCGGGTCGGTAGCAGACCGCGGGTTATGTTGCTCTAACCCCTTGTCGGATCCGGGCGGCGCTTGATTGAGTGGTGTGAGCCCGGATCTTTTCCGGGAGCTGCCATTGGGGAGGTAGTGGGATGGATCCGGTGACGGTGATCGTCGCGGCGTTGTCCGTCGGCGCAGCGAAAGGGCTCGGAGACACGGCGTCGACAGCCGTTGCCGACGCCTACCGCGGATTGAAGAGTCTGTTGGTCAGGGTCTTCGGCGGGGACTCGAAAGCCGAGCTGGTACTGACCGAGCACGAGTCGGACCCGGATACGTGGCAGGCGCCAATGACCAAGCTGCTCACCGACACCGGTGCGGTCGTGGACGAGCAGGTGCTGGCTGCGGCCCGGAAGGTGCTTGAGTTGGCCGATTCCTCGGGCAGTCGAGCAGGCAAGTACGTGATCGATGTGCGTGGGGCTAATATCGGTGCCATCGGCGACAGGAATCAGCAGTACAACGTCTTCGGTTCTCGATCGGGCGACTGACCCGGGTCTCGGTGATCGAAATGTGGTTTCGAGGTCGTCACGCGCACGGGAAGGACGACCGGGCCAATGCCAGAATTGTTGCTGGAAATGCGAATATCGGCGCCGTCGGAGACGGCAATACACAAACGAATTTTTATTTCGATCTCACCGGTTCGGCGCGGGCCGGTTCGAACCGGAAACTTCCCCGGAGCGCACGGTGGGCGTCCCTGGCCTTCGTCACCGTCCTGGTTGTTTTCGGAGCAATCCTTTGGAATCCCGCTGAGCCTTCGCAAGGAGAAGTCGAACCGGTCACGATCTCGGTGAGAACCGATCCGGCCCTGCAGACCGGCACCGACGGAATGTTTGCGCTTCCGAATGATGTGCCGTCGAAGCCCGCTGCGATCACACCGGCCGATATCGCGAATTTGATCAAGTCTCAGGGCGGTGCCAAAATCGATAATTATCGAGCCGAACTGATACTGGTCGGGAACAGTGACAGCACGGCTGTGGTAACCGGCCTACGCGTCCACACAGTCAGGTATGACCCCAACCCGTTGGGCGGCACCGAGATCGACGTCTCATCACAAGGAGAGGGGCAGCCGATCCAAGGGTGCGGGTTTGTCGATCCGCAGGCCGATTCGGAAGTCGACTCCTTATCGGACCAGGTCGCATACTGTTGGGAGGGGCACGGCGGAAAGTACTTTGCCGAACATTACGTGTCACTCGGGCGAGGGGAGCCTGCTGTCTTCGATATCGAAGTCGGATGGTCGGGTGCCGATGGGCCCGCGTATCCGTCTGTGTACCGAAAAGTGCCGAATAAGGTCAGTGGGTTCGGTGACGGGTGGATCCGGCAGGCTCCGATCGGCGTGTACGAATGGGAATTCTATGTCGACGTTACGGTAGGCGGAAAACCCAGCTCGATTGTGGTGGACGACAATGGAGCGCCGTTCAAACTGGCGACATCTGCGCCCGCTTACTCTGCTGAGTACGGCCTGAGGTACTCCACGGATGGTTCGTCCATCGCTCGCAAGTGAGCCAGGCCGCGGGGCGTCGACGAGGTCTACCCTCGGCCCGAAACCGTTCCCCGCGATTCGAATGCCTCCGCGAATCGCGGGTGTGCCCTGATCTGCGTCCACCCGAGATCAGCGATGGGCCTGAACGATACGAATGTCGTCGAGCGGCGGTAGAGCAGGTATGCGGCTATGAGCCCGAACAGTCCCCATCCCGGGAAGACGGCCAGTACAAGGGGCACGGGTAGGTGGGCGGAGGTCGTTGTTTGGGTGGCTGCGAGGATGACGAGGATGGCGGCGAGGCCCAGTAGAACGATCGCATGGCCGGTGTACTGGCAAAGCTGCCTTGTGCGTTTGCATTTCGTACAGATCGGCCAGGTTCCCTCGAGAACGGTGGATGGTGGGTTGACCTCGACCCATCTGAAAGTGGCGATGCGGTAGAAGCCTCGTAGCAGAAATCGAACCTCATACGCAGCGGTACGCTGTACCCATTGTTGTTCTGCGGAACGCTGGACCGTCTTCGGCCTGAAGTCGAAGTCCTTGTCGCGCTGTTCGATTGCGACTTCGCCGTGACGGGTGCACACGTCGGGTAGCTCGTCGGCCAGTTGCAGGACGAACGTTTCCTGCGGATCGAAATCGGGGTCTTCGGCGAAGTCTTCGCGGAGGCGAATCCGCACTGCGACATCGGTTCCCGTGCGAGGTCGGGTGCTCACTCCAGTCATCCTCCGTTGCGTCGCGGTTGGAAACAACTCTCTGTCCGATTTCTCGGGTGTGGGCCCTTCTGAGCACGTGGCCTGGGCCCGCCGGGTGGGTGTCATCCGCTGCACGATCGAACTGCGGCAACGGCGACACATCTGACGAGTGGCCGGGAACCCGTGCCGTTTGGAGGTCGGGCGGCTGTCTGCACCGTAGTTGGGTCTTGCCCCGGCATCGGTGCCAGCGCCGCACGTGTCACCCCACAGTTCGATCCCGATCCCATACCTGGGTATGACATGAAACGAGAACCCTGCCAATAGCTTTGGTGTATCGAAGTTGCCACACCGACCCACCACGCTGAGTAGTGCCCGCCGGATCTCCAGTCGAGACGGGCATCGAGGGCGGGCTGAGGTGGTATCCGCGCCTGGCTCTCAGGGAGAACTATGACGACACCGGCCTTGGTTCCACACTCACGCCCGCGGCGCACCGGAGCCGACGGTGATTACGCCCGACTACTGCGTCGTGTGTCCGACGCGGGCTTGATGGACCGCCGTCCCGGCTACTACGTCATCCGGCTCAGCCTCGTGGGGGTTGCCTTCGTGGCCGGCTTGGTGGCGTTCGTTCTGGTCGGCGACTCGTGGTGGACGCTGATGGTCGCGGCGTTCATGGCCGTCACGTTCGCTCAGGTCGCGCTCGTTATGCATGATGTCGCACATCGTCAGGTCTTTCGGCTTCGGCGTCCCACCGAGATCTTGGGTCGGGTTGTCGGGAATGCGGGTATCGGGCTGGGGTACGGGTGGTGGCAGGACAAGCACACTCGGCATCACGCCAACCCGAATCATGAGGAGCTCGATCCCGATGTCGCGCCCGACATTCTGGTGTGGTCGCAGCGGCAGGCGCGCGATAGTCGTGGGCTGCCTCGGCTGATCGGGCGGGCGCAGGCGTTTCTGTTCTTCCCGCTGCTCCTGTTGGAGGGGCTGAATTTGCACGTAGCCGGGGTGCGTGCGCTTCGGAACCGGGCAGCCAAACATCGCCTGTTGGAGGGGGCGCTGCTCCTCGGCCACTTCGTTGTATATCTGGGCGCACTGTTCGCAATTCTGCCCGCCGACAAAGCTTTTGCGTTCTTCGCTGTGCATCAGGCGCTGTTCGGTCTCTACATGGGGTGCATCTTCGCGCCGAACCACAAAGGGATGCCGACTTTCACTGGGGACGACCGGCCCGACTACCTGCGTCGGCAGGTGCTGACCTCGCGCAATGTACGTGGCGGCGCGTTGACCGATATCGCCCTCGGCGGGCTGAACTATCAGATCGAGCACCACTTGTTCCCGAGCATGCCTACTCCGAACTTGCGGCATGCCCAAGTCATCGTTCGCGAGTACTGTGCCGAAATCGGCGTGCCGTATCACGAGACCGGGCTGGTCGCCTCGTACCGCGAGGCGCTGAGGCACCTGCATGATGTCGGTGTGCCGTTGCGTGCCGGAGGTCCACGCCAGGCACGGGATGAACCGATCGACGGGTCTACAGCGGGACGCTAGGCCGATTCGAACGCCCGTCCCTTAGCGCTACGTCCTCGCCTCACCGCGTGAGGCACCCGCAGCACGGCACCTAGCGACACCGCGTCACGGCGCTAAGTCAGCGGAGCTGTGCTGCCACGGAGAAGTGGTCGTGTCCTCCATCCACAGCATCGAGCAGCGAGGGAGGGGTGTGAACTGATCGTGCAAACCTCGCCGAATTTTGCAGTTTTCTCGCATTCTCGTCGAGGTTTGCACGGAAAATTCAGCCCCAATGCCCAGCCGGCACCGCGCGGGCCGCGTTCCAGCCAACTTCGTGAAGTCGCCACCGTTCGCGCTATCCACCAAGCGCACAATGGGCCGTGCGAGGATCGGAGCATCCAACCACGGGAGATGTGATGACCACACTGGAACAGGCGGTGGAACTCGGTCGCGCCGAGAAGGGGCTTGCCGTCGTCTCCACCCTCAGATCCGATCAGACCATTCAGTCGACGCTGGTCAATGTCGGGTTGTTGGCTCATCCGTCGACGGGTGCGCCGGTTCTGGGGTTCGTGACCTACGGCAAGGTGAAGCTCGCGAATCTCCGCGTTCGGCCGCAGGTGAGCGCCACCTTCCGGCAAGGGTGGGCGTGGGCGACGGTGGAGGGGCGGGGGCAGATCGTCGGACCCGACGATCCGCAGCCGTGGATCGACGCCGAGGGGTTGCGCCGGCTGCTGCGTGATGTGTTCACGGCCGCCGGCGGTGAACACGACGACTGGGATGAGTACGACCGCGTGATGGCGGCGGAGCGCCGCGCGGCGGTCCTGGTCGAACCGACCCGGGTGTACAGCAACGGCAGCTAGTTTCGACGAAAGGGATTGGGCCATGCGGATACTGAGAACGCCCGACGAGCGCTTCGTGGGACTGCCCGACTTCCCGTTCGAACCGCATTACGTCGAAGTGCCGGCGGGTGACGAGACCACGTTGCGGGTGCACTACCTCGATGAAGGGCCGCCCGAGGGTGAGGTCGTGCTGCTGTTGCACGGTGAACCGTCGTGGTCGTATCTGTATCGGCGGATGATTCCGGTCCTGGTCTCGGCGGGGCTACGGGCGGTCGCGATCGATCTCGTCGGATTCGGCCGCAGTGACAAGCCGGCGGACCGCGCCGACTACACCTATCAGGCGCATGTCGACTGGACCTGGGCGGCGATCGAAGCCATCGGCCTCGACCGAATCACTCTCGTATGCCAGGACTGGGGCGGATTGATCGGGCTGCGCCTGGTCGGTGAACATCCAGAGCGTTTCGCGCGCGTGGTCGCGGCGAATACGTTCTTGCCGACCGGTGATCGCCATCCCGGCGAGGCGTTCCTCGCCTGGCAGCGCTTCAGCCAGGACACCCCCGACTTCCGAGCCGGGAAGATCGTCAACGGCGCCTGCCAGACCGAGCTCTCTCCCGAGGTGATCGCCGCCTACGACGCTCCCTTCCCCGACGACACCTACACGCAGGGCGCCCGCCAGTTCCCGCTCCTGGTTCCGACCAGTCCGGACGATCCTGCAGCGCCCGCGAACCGAGCCGCGTGGGCAGTCCTGGAGACGTTCGAGCGACCGTTTCTGTGCGCGTTCTCGGACTCGGATCCGATCACGCGCGGCGGCGACAAGGTGCTGTCGTCGAAAATCCTTGGCGCCGCGGCCCATTCGCCGGTGACTATCACCTCGGCCGGGCATTTCCTGCAGGAGGACAAGGGCGAAGAACTCGCTGCGGTCGTCGTCGACTTCGTCCGTGCGACGCCGCTGGACAAGTCGCCTGCTTGAGGTAGCGGGATCGGTGGCGTACCCGACTCGACCGCTGCCGCTGTCCGCTTGCAACCGATGGCCGCGGTCGGGGCGCCGGGCTCGTCTACTGGCGTGCGGTGCAGTCGCAGGACATCGCATTGCCGGGATAGACCTCGAGCGTGCTGGTGCCCGAGCTGTGCGATCGCGTCGATGCCATCGACGAAAAGCGCTGGCCGACACAACCGTACGAGGTTGATGCCGGTGGGATGCGAGTCCTGCGCCTCTGCGGTCGTCGAAACGCGCCATGAACGATGCGTTCCATCCTAGGTTCGGCCGAAGACGACGCGGGCCGAAACCGATTGCGCCGCACACGATCCGGGCAAACTGCCGACCGCCGCGCGATCCGGCTGGCGGTGTACCTTCGCATGCCGGAGGAGGTGGCGGCATTGCGGCGCGGAAACCGGTTCTGACCCGGTCCCCCGAACGGCTCGCCACATCCGGCGACCCCCGGGTCGACCGGCTGAGGACTCACACCCTCGCGGCCGCCAGCGCGCCTGCTCGATCCGCGATCGGCGTCGAACCGACGACCCCGGCCGTGCGTTCCGTGGGACCGTGTGGACCCAGGGCCGTGCTGTCCGTGGGACCCGTGTCGAGTCCAGTCACGCAGTCCGCGGGACTGTGTCGACCCCGGACGCACAGTCGGTGGGACTGTGTCGAGCCCGATCGCACAGTCCGCAGGGCAGATCGATCGACCGGGCCGCATCCCACCAGATCCGGACGGTGTCCGAGCCGCGGTCGTTCGGCCTGCACACGATCCGAGGCGGAAAAGACAAGTTTCCTTGACATCAGATGTCAAACATCCTTAACATTTGTTTCGTGGTCGGCGATCAGCAGGAGCATCGGGTACGTACGCGGCGGCGCGAGTGCAGGATGACCCAGGCGCAGTTGGCGACGACGGTCGGCGTCAGCCGGCAGACCGTGATCTCGATCGAACAGGGCGACTACGCGCCGAGTGTCTATCTCGCATTGCGGATCGCTCGTGCCCTGGGAACGACGGTGGAAGACATTTTCTGGACCGAGGATCTGGAGGGGACATGGCCAAAACCACTGCATTCGAAGACATCTTCCTAGCGCCCGACGAGCCGGCCTGGGGAGACGAGCGTGCTCGCGAGGAGTTCTACCGGGGCTCGACCATGGCGCTGTGCGCGACGATCTACGGCTGCTATGCGATCGCGATCGTCGCCGCGGCGATGGATGCCAAGTGGGTATCGCTCCTGATCTTCGTGTTACCCAGCCTTACATCGCTGCTGCTGCTCCGCTATTGCGCACGACGCGGCATCGATATGGGAACCCTGCTGAAAAACTTTCCGCTGCGGCGCAAACGGATTGCCTATGCCACGACGTATCCATTGATCGCCGCATGGCTGATCGTTTTCCTGTGGCGCACGTTGCCGTCGGATTCGTTGCCGCAGAGTCTGTTGGGCGCGGTGGTGGGTGGTGCGATCGGAGCGGGAGTCGCTGTAGTCATCGGCACACTCTTTCGACGCCGCTCCGCAGCGGAGAATCTGCCCGAGGACGACAGCTTCGACTAGCGATCCGTCCGGAGCTGCGGCTGTCAGCGCGGAAGATCAAGTGCCGCAGCGCGATAACGACCCGGGGGAGTGCTGTACTCGCGCTTGAATGCCTTGGCGAAGGCGAATTCGGAGGTGTACCCGACTCGTTGGGCCACAGTGTGCAACGGGGTGTCGTCGGAGCGGAGTAAGCGGCCGGCGAGGGTCATGCGCCACCAGGTCAGATAAGCGAGTGGGGACCGGCCGACCGTGGCGGTGAAGCGGCGGGAGAAGGCGGCGCGCGATAGACCGCCGAGGGCGCCGAGTTCTTCTACAGTCCAAGGCTTTTCGGGGCTGGTGTGTATGGCGCGCAGCGCGGTGGCGACGGGGCGATCGGCCAATGCGGCGGCCCAGCCGTTACGAGGGGTGCCGTCGTCTTCGGTGTCCAACCACCAGGCGCGCAGAATGTAGAGCAGCAATGTGTCGAGCAGAGACGTGACGATTGCGTCCGAACCGGGCTGGGACTCCTCGAGTTCGGTGCCGAGTAGTTCGACCGCCGCGCGCAGGGAACGGTGCGCGCCGACTCGGGGGCGCAGATGGACCACGTCGGGCAGATCGGTGAGTAGGGGATGGGCGCGCCGGCGGTCGAGTTGATATGCGCCGCAGAGCAATAACGTGACGGGCGCGCCCGGTGTGTGCGGGTCGGGTGCCGGTGGTGGCCAGGATCCGTCGGGCAGCGGATTCACCGCTCGAAGCGGCGCGGACGGATCGCTGGCCAGTGCGTGGCCCCGGCCGTGCGGCAGAAAGACGATATCGCCGGGGCCGAGCGGAGTGGGCTCACGGTTCTCGATGATCAACCATGCCGAACCTTGCAGCACGACATGGAAGCCTGTGCCGTCCGACGCGGGGAAACGCATTCCCCACGGGGCCGACTTGTGCTGGCGCGAGGAGTGCGGACGCCCGGTTCGCATCGTCGCGACGGCATCGCTGAGTACGTCCAAGCCCATATCCGCATGGTAGCCGCAATCCTCACATCGAGACGAACGGACATTTTCGCGAGACTTTCACGCATAGATCATCTCTCCGCTGGTGAATAGCGTCAGTGACATGACAACCGACGCGATTACCGCACGCACCGTCGTCTTCCACGAACTCGGTGACCCCGAGGTCTTGACCATCGAAAATCTCGACCTGCCGGCGCTCGGACCGAAGGAGGTACTCATCCGCATCGAAGCGCTCGGACTCAACCGGGCGGAGGCCTTATTCCGGGCAGGCACCTACTACTACCTGCCGACGCTTCCGGGATCCCGGCTCGGCTACGAATCCTCCGGAGTGATCGAGGCCGTCGGCGATGACGTCACCGAATACGCTGTGGGAGACAAGGTCTCGACCGGCCCGAATATCGAGATGAGCTCGGCCGGAGTCTATGCCGAGCGGGTGGTGCTGCCGGTGGAGTCGGTGGTCCCACGCCCGGAGGGCCTCGACGCGGTCACCGGTGCGGCCACCTGGCTGACCTACTCCACCGCCTACGGCGGCATGATCGAAACCGGGGGCCTGCGTCCGGGCGACCACGTCCTGATCACCGCGGCGTCCAGTGGCGTCGGTATCGCGGCACTACAGACCGCCGCCCGCATCGGCGCCATCCCCATCGCGGTCACCCGAACGGGCGAGAAGAGCCGATACCTGCTCGACAACGGGGCGGCGCACGTCATCGCCTCGGCCGATACCGATGTCGTGGCCGAGATCCGACGCGTCACCGACGGCGTCGGCGCGCAGGTGATCTTCGACGCCGTCGGCGGGCCCGGCCTGGCCGAATTGAGCACGGCCGCAGCGCATAACGGCACGGTCGTCGTCTACGGCTGGCTCGACCAGCGCCCGATGGCCATGCCCATGAACTGGCCGCTGCGCATTCTCGGTTACGCCAACATGGAACTGTCGGTCACCGCCGACGGCCGTCGGCGGATCAACCACTGGATCGCCTCCGGCATCCGCGACGGTGTGTTCCACCCGCACGTCGGCGCGGTCTTCGACGGCCTCGACAGCATCCGCGACGCGCACCGGCTGATGGAGTCCAGCACCCACACCGGCAAGATCGTCGTCAAACTCTGAGAAGCCGTTCTTTTCGCCCCGCCGCCGGATTTCCCCGGCAACCGTCATCAGGTCGCCCGGAAGCACCCTCGGCCTCCGCAAAACTGGTGCGATGTCTGCCCGCAGCCCTTTGAATTGCGGGCTGGACGCCACACCGGGATTGGTCGATCGTCGTAGGGGTGGGCGGAGGGAACACTGCACGAGAGCAACGCCGGTTCGGCCTTCGCGCATGGTGGTTGGGCGGTGCTCTCGTGCTCGTCGCGGCGGTGGTCTTCCGCGGCTGGTGGTGGGAGCTGTGCGTGCGGTGGTCGCGTGGCCCGCTGCCCGAAGCGAATCTTCTGCTCGGACATTCGGTTCTTTTCTGGGGTCGTCTCGGGAAAAGTCTTCAGTTCGTAGCCGGTCTGCCAGTGATCTTCGATCTGATCGGCGCTGCCGCGTTGAACGAATTCGGTAGACGGCACGTGAAGCGTCTGAGTAGAGCGAAAAACAGAATCGCGGCAACCCGCGACGCGGCCCGGTTACTCGAACGCCTGCGCGCACTGGAGTGTCGCGTGAAGTCGGACCTTACGGTTGGGCAACGAGGACGCGACAACCCGGAGTACGAGTCGCTGCTGGCTTCGCTGGTCGAGACGTTCGACGGCGAGCTCATGTGTGCATCGTGCAAACCTGCCATGCCCCCGGTCTCGGAGGTCGACGGCATCGTGGTCGTCGGGCCGGACCCGTGTGTATACAAATGGGAATGTGGGCATGGCCAAAAGGTTTTCGAGAGCCGGGTCGAAGCGGCTTTCATCGACACGCTGGCCGGAAGCGACAAAACTGCGTGGCGTAGTGCCGAATACGTCGACCGGCGGGTGGAGCGAATCGGCTCGGTCCTGCTGGGAGTCCTCGTCCTCGTCGCCCCGACTTATCTCATTGCCAAGTGGACGGTGGGATCGCACCTGCCAGGGCTCATGGTGGCGATCGCGATCGGGATGGTGATACTCGCACCGTTGACGTACCTGACCACGGAACCCGATAAACGTCACCGTGCCGGGGCTGTTCTGGCTTGGCTCTGGGCGGCTGTGTGCTGGCTCCCGGTCCCGATAACTCGTTCGATCGTCTGGGTCATGCACCGCGAACATCCGGCGCATCCTCTTCGCTGGATTGCTTTGGTTCTGTTCATCTTCGGCTCCCTGCTCGACCTGCTGGCCAGCTAGGTCGAAGGTTTACGGCGGCCGGTCCGGTCCTCGGTGTCGCAATGACGCGAACGACGTCGTAATCGGGGAAAAACCCACGACTGAAACCGCGCTCGTAGTAGCCGGGGTAGATGTTTACGTGAACGAAAGGGGACGGAAGTACCAGTTGCCGATTTGGAACTTCGAATCAAAGCCCGGCGGCGAGCGGCAGGAGCCGCACCGACCTGGGCTGCCCCGGCTGCACTGCCGCGCGTGCCGAACACGCCGTGGAAACGTCGGTGGCCCACTGATCGTCTCTGACGAGGTGCCGGGCCAAGGGGCCACTGTCGAAGAAGTCGCCGCTCGATATCACAGACGGGCGCGGCGAGACGGCACGAGTCTCGACCGGACAGCACGCGCCCGTCCCTCACTGGATCGCTGATGTGGCTCCACCGGTATCCGGATATGGCACGGCGCGTTCTGGCTGGCGAATCTGCCGGGGACAGTGTGGATTCGGTGGCGCACCCCGATTGCTGTCTCGGAGTAGCCTCGTTGCGGGATGGCAGGCGAAAGGCGAAATGGATGTCCAGCGGGATTGGGAATATGTTCAGCGTCTACGGGCGAATGACCGCCCTGCCCGGGCGGCGTGACGAGTTGATCGCGGTGCTGCTCGCCGGATTTCGCGCGGGCGGTGACGACAGCGGCCTGCTCCACTACAGCATCAACACCGCATTCGACGACCCGGACACGATCTGGCTGACCCAGCTGTGGCGGGATAAGGAAGCACACGACGTCACCACCCGGTCCGAGCCGGTCGCGGCGGTCTCCCGCCAGGTTCCGCCGCTCCTTGCTCAGCAGCCCGAAGGAGGTTACGGCCACGCCGTCCATGTCGGCGGTCGAATCGCCGAGGGGTGATCGTTGTCGCCACGGCCTCGTCGACGGACCGAATGCTGTTCCGATGCAGAAGGTTTGGATCGAATACGAAGACTCGAGGGGGCCAGCTGCTGTGTTGAGCTGGGATGAGTTCGGTTCAGCTCTGGCCGCGGAGTTGGCGGGGCTGCCTGTTGGCGCGCTGATGGTGATCGAGGAAAGAGGTGAGTTCGGTCGCTACGTTCAGTTCGTTCACATGGACGACAACCTGTATGCCGAGCTGATGAGTGACCGGAATCCCGCCGTCACGCAGGCGCAGACACCTGAGCAATGTCAGCTGATTGCTGGACTCGGATGGCGGGAGCCCGGAACTAGCCCGGAAAGTGATTCGAATTGGTGGACGGCGCTGAAGTGTCCGATCCGCACGGCGGACTATCGTCGCCTGGCCACGATGGTGGTCTCAGGCCTGCGGGATGGGCTGGGAATGTCGAGCCCGGGAGACCTGACCTATCGAGCATGGAACTCTCTTGAAGGCAATCTTCCATTGGAAGTGTCCGGTCTGGATATCGCCCGGGCTCCCGAACCGCCGCTAGCGCGGGGCGCGGCGTGGCCACCAAGCGCTGACTACTCCCCGTTGACCTCCCTCTGTTCGGTCGGTCCGTCAGCACTTCGGGGGGAGGACGCCTCGGACGAATCGGCCGATAACTCTGCGTCGAGTGCCCTTGCACCCGAGGGTATTTGGGAGCCGCCCCCGCTTCCTGGCGACTCTTCCTCGGTCGGCGGTAGTCTCACCGACTGTCGTGGCTCTTCGGACTACCTCAGGTCGCCACCGTTCAACCCGCCTGCGCCGCCGGCCGACCTGTCGGAAATGACGTCGTCGGAACTCGTTGAGTTCGTCCGATGGATCCGGAACCTGGCGTGGGGCTGGAACATCTACGACATCGGGAGCGTGATCACTGCTGCCGGACTCATCGACCTCGTGGACCTGAACCCGGACGGTATTGCGTTTACCAGCAACTACAGCACCGGACGTTTCTATCTCGACTTCTGCGGCGAGAGGGTCGCGTACTTCGACGCTCCCGTCGCCAACCTTCCGGACTTCGAACACGATGGCACCCGCCTCCGCAATGCCATGGCGCGGATGACTGATGCACTGACCGCCGAATACGGTAAGCCAATGGAACTCCCCGCACCGGTCGGTCTCGAGAGGTACGGGCCTTACATGGAGTGGGTGGGCGCCGAAAACACGGTGACGTTGTCGCGTGACGCGCTATCCGTGCGGGCGGTGTTCCGACTCAACGAAGGGGCGACGGTCGTGTGCGGCGAGGACGAGCATGCGCGCCGGGTCGCCCTCTTCGGCAGACCGCTGACCGGTGACGACTTACGTCTCCGGTGGACGGACAGCGGCTCTTCGTAGTAGTTCGTCGGTATGGCCGATCTGGTCCCGAATGCCACACAGCGTGGCCCCATCCAGGGAATAATCGGGGAAGTCGTTGCGTGACAAGGCATGTGAATGACGGGGGTGGTGTGATGAACGACTATCTGTCTCTACTTCCATCGACTTTGCAGTGGATTTCCAGGCAACTCGACTCGGTGTCGCCGATACCGTGGCCGCTGTGGATCGGTGGGTTGTTTCCGGTCTACGTGGCCGTCGTATCGGTGTTGCTCTGGTTTCTGCGCGGTTCGGTGTGGCCGGTTCAGTGCGCTTATCCGCGGACGAGCAAGGGGCGACCGTGCCGCAATTGGGTGCCGGGCGAGTGGATGCGTTGTCGTCACCACAATCGCCGTGTCAGATATCGGTACGGGCACGAGGTGGTGAAACTGCAACGCTGGCAGACCCTGACCAGGGGAAACAAGATCGTGGATCGGCCGGAGGTCGGCGTGGGAGCACTGAGGCTGCGCCCTGCGAACGCGACGCTGCTGTACGAGAGAGGTTACGCCAGACCACCTTTGGCGGTGGTCCGGTTGCTGCCGGACAAGCTCCGTGCCGGGCTGCGACGGCTCGGTGAGGCGCGCTGGAGCAAGCCGGCGCAGCCTGAGGAAGCTGCGCGGCCCGACCACCAGTCCTACGAATTGATCGCCACGGAACGGCGGACCGATATCGCGAAGGGGCTGAATCAGGTGGTCCGGGCAACTCAGTTCGCGACGGTCGCCTTCTGTGTCGCCATCGTGTTCACCATCGTCGCGACTGTGCTCCGAGACACCGCCCAAACCGTTCTCCAATATGTGGCGACGCTGGGATTCGTATTGGCCTGGGCTGCAACCAGTGCGGGAGTTTACGGGCGAAGCGAAACCTGGCTCAAAGGCGCGTGCCTCAAGTCTCTGAAGTGGTGGGCGGGTATCTTCGTCCCGGTGGGGCTATTGAATCTTGCCTTCACGGTCATGAACAAATCCCCCGCATAGCGCCGCAAATCCAGGGAACGGCTGCCCCGGGCGACGCGGGGTGCTGTGCCAGGAAGTGTCCTGTCGACCGTCTGTCGAGTCGCCGTCTGCCACCAGGCGGGGCCCCCACCCCGGCCAGACCGTCGACCTCAGGAATCAGCGCGTGTCTCTCGGCGATGGATCCGTGCGTGCGGAGGTGGGGCGGAGGTGACGGTCGCAGACGTTCGTTCTGAGACATTCGAGGGTGCAGCTCACCGAGCAATTCACGACTAAAACCGCCCATTCGTGGTAGCCGGACGGTATGGCCACGCACGTGAACGAAAGGGAACGGAAGTACCAGTTGCCGATCACGGGTGGGGTGCCGCTGGATGATATGCCCGGTATGACCCTGGACCCGCTGACCGAGGAGCAGGTGCTGGACGCCGTCTACCACGACACCGCGGATCTGCGGTTGGCGCACAAGGGAATCACGCTTCGGCGCCGGACCGGTGGGGACGATGCGGGGTGGCATGTGAAGGTGCCGCTGGGGGAGGATACCCGTGAAGAGATTCAGGTCCCGCTGGGGCGCGGGGGCAAGTCGGCGCCGCAGGAGCTGACCGACATGCTCGCGGGGATCACCAGGGGCCGGCCGCTCGCGCCGGTCGCGCATATTCGGACGAAACGGCGGAAATGGCGGCTGCTGGACGATCGGGGCGACGTCGCGGCGGAGATCGTCGCCGACAGCGTGTCGGGTCAGACGCTCGGCGAGTCGTCGTCGGTGATGTCGTGGGAGGAGATCGAGGTCGAGTTGACCGGCGGTGGTCCGGATGTGTTCGACAGCGTCGAGAAGAGACTGGGTAAGCCCTCGGACGCGCCGCCGAAGGCGCTGCGCGTCCTCGGTGTCCGCACGACGCAGCGTCCACCCGAGCGGGGTCTGCAGGGCTATATGCGCAAGCAGGCGGACAAGATGATCGAGCAGGACATCCTGATTCGGCGCCACAGCCCCGACTCGATACACCAGATGCGGGTCGCCGGTCGCCGCCTGCGCAGCATCCTGCAGGCCTTCAAGGGCTCGCGGGATCTGCGCAACGAGTTGAAGTGGCTGTCCGGCGTCCTCGGCGATATGCGTGACCTCGAGGTTCTGCACGACCACCTGGTCGCGGAGGTCAGGGCCTTGCCGGACGAACTGGTGATCGGCGAGGTGCGCCGGCGGCTGACCGAGTCGTTCGTCCCACGCCGATCGGCGGCCCGCACCGACGTGCTCGAGGCGATGAACAGTGAACGATATTTCGCGCTGCTGGACTGCCTGGAAACCAGCCACCGACTCCCGCTGAACCGCAAGAAGGGCAAGGGGCTGCGCAAGACCCGTCGCCGCGTCGACCGCGCCGTCGACGCCATCGGCCGGCTCGGCACCGATCGCGGCCTGCACGAGGTGCGCAAGGCGGCGAAACGCACCCGCTACGCGGCCGAGGCGACCGGCAAGAAGAAGCTGGCCCGCCGCATGAAGAAGTTGCAGAAGTCCCTCGGCGTCCACCAGGACGCGGTCGTCGCGCGCGCCGAAGTACGCAATCTCGGCGTCCAGGCACACCTGGCGGGTGAGAACGCCTTCACCTACGGCTTGCTGTACGGCAGGGAGGTACAGCGCGCCGAGAAGGTGCGGCAATCGCTGCGGCTCGGAGAGTGACAGGTCCGAAAACTAGGCGCATCAGACGTCGGGGTCCGCGAAGCGTGCGATGGCGCGGGCAATCGCGTCGCTCATGGCGGGGCTACCGGTGTGGCCGGAGTCGTCGATGACGTGCAGGCGGGCGTCGGGCCAGACTTTCGCCAGTTCCCAGGCGGTTTCCAGGGGCGCGCTGAGATCGAGGCGGCCGTGGATCAGTTCACCGGGGATTCCGGCCAGCCGCCCGGCCTCGCGCAGCAGCACACCTTCGTCGAGCCACGCCGCATGGGCGAAGTAGTGGGTGCAGATCCGGACGAAGGTGAGCATCGCGGTGTCGGGCTTGGCGCTGTATTGCCCTGGGCGGCCGAGGGATTCGTGAGCGATCACCGCGTCCTCCCAGCGACGCCACTCGATCGCGGCACTGCGGCGGATCTCCGGGTCCGGGTGTTCGAGTAGCTGCCGGTAACCGTCGACCAGGTCACCGTCGCCGGGCAGCCCGGCCCGGAATCGCTCCCATTCGACGGGCAGCAGCCGTGCGACACCCTTGTACAGCCAGTCGATTTCGCGTCGGCGGGTGGTGGTGATGCCGACCAGCACGATCCCGGTGACCCGCTCCGGGTATCGCTCGGCGTAGGCGAGGATGAGCGTCGATCCCCACGACCCGCCGTACAGCAGCCAGCGGTCGATGCCGAGATGGATGCGCAGCCGCTCCATGTCCGCGATGAGGTGCTCGGTGGTGTTCACCGCCATGTCGGTGTCCGGGTCGGCGGCGCTCGGAACGCTCCGGCCGCAACCGCGCTGGTCGAACTGCACGATCCGGAAAATGTTCGGGTCGAACGACTTTCGTGGTCCGGGACTGCTGCCGCTGCCCGGCCCGCCGTGTACCACCAGTACCGGCCGGCCCGCGGGATTGCCGCTGGTGCACCAGTACACCCGATTTCCCTGGCCGACCTCGAGCAGGCCGTCGGCGTACGGGTCGATCGGGGGAAAGGTCGTCGGCACGGTTGCCGAGGTTAGCGGAACAGCGGTCTCGGCGTCGACGACTCAGTCCGGGATCAGGGCGTACACCTGCACGACGAATTCCTGTGTCGTGCCGGAAGGGTCGGCGATGTAGAAACCGCGGCGCGACAACGACTTCCGTTCCAGCGGCATGCGGGTTCTGCCGCCGGAGACGATGTTCGAGAGGACGCGCTGGTCGTAGTTGGCCCGGACGTCGACCATCACGCTGAACTTGATCACTTCGGTGCCGGGACCGGTCCGCCAGAGCAGTTCTTCCGCCTCCGCCGGCACGGACGCGAACGAGAAGTTGTCACTCGCTCGCGCCTTCTGATTGCGCCGAGGCTGTGGATCCGACCGGACTTCGGCGACCAAGACCTCTCGCATCGCTGCCCTCCCTGTATGTCTTGTGCCGCTTCGGGGATGTCCTCGAATCTTAGCGGCTGCGGCTGTCCGATCGCCGGTTCGTGATGTCATCGGTGTCGTGGGACCGCCCGAGGGCGGATGAGTGTCCCGGATTCGTACTCCTCCATCGCGTGCGCCAGCCAGCCCGCCGTACGCGCGACCGCGAAGATGATTTCGCCCGCACCGGGGATCATGCCGAATACCGCGGCGAGAACGCCCAGTCCGAAATCGCTGTTGATCGCGGGCAGGCGCCGATGCCGCAGTTCGGCCGAAATCGCCTCGGCCACAAGCAGAGCCGTATGCTGCGGTGCGAGCGCTCGGATCGCATCCACCAGGTAGGTGCCGCGGGCGTCGCCGGAACGGTAGACGGCGTGGCCGGCGCCGGGAATGCGTTCACCGCGACGCAGACGCTCGTCCAACGCCTCGGGTACGGAGCGCGGGTCGGTGATGTCGGCGAGCATCCGCTCCACCGCCAGCGAGGCGCCGCCGTGCATCGGACCACCGAGAACCCCGAGGCCGCAGCCGATGACGGCGTACGGGTCGGCGTGCGCCGAGGCCGCGATCCGGGCCGCGAAGGTGGAGGACGCCAGCTCGTGATCGGCCAGCAGAACCATTGCCGCGCACAGTATTCGCAGCTCGTCATCATCGGCGGGTGCGGAGGCGGACAGTCGTGACCAGAGCATCGCGGCGGCGGAGCGGCCGACCGGGACGGACAGTTGCGGGAGGGCCTCGATCATGCCGGCGATCACGGTGCGGGCGATGGTGACCACGGTCGCGCGGTCGCGGTGGAAACGCAGCGGATCGCCGACGGCCAAGGTGGTCACGATGAGTTGCAGCCGGTCGATCGGGAGCAGGCCCCCGGGCAGGCCGGCCTGTGTCGCGCGCGCGGCTGCCACCGCCTTCTCGGAAGATTCCCAGGGTCCGCTGTCGACGAGGTCGCCGTCCCACAACCATTCGGCGACTGCCTCGAAGCTGTGCGATGCGGCCAGTTCGACGGCGTCGCGACCGCGGAAATACGGCCGGTCGGTGCCGAGGGTGGTGATGCGGGAGACGATATCGATTTCGGTCGGCGCGGGTTTGCGGCGCGGTTTACCCCGCCTGGCCAGCTCCTCGATCTCCGCCGGATCGAACAGGCTGCGCCGACGGGCCGGGTCGTAGCGGCGTTTCAGCACGCCCCGGCTGACGTAGGCGTAGAGGGTCGCGGGCTTCACCCCGAGCCGTTCGGTGGCCTCGGCGGTGTCCATCCACTCCATGGGTTGACCATAATCAATATTGATTACGGCTGTGCAGCGGCGCACAGTTCACTCATGCATCTGGTAGCGCAATTCGAGTTGCAAGCCAAGGCTTGCGACAAGCTCGGTTCACCGCTGTACGGCTCCCTGCTGCGCGATATCGCGCGCGATATCGATGATCGCGGACCCTGCGCCGCGGTTCTAAAGGGCTACGAGGACATCGACTTCGATTCCGCGGTGCCGTTGCGCTTGCTCGCCGGCGTGCACGCGCTGGTATTGTCCGGCGCCGCAACCGATCTCGCCCCTTTCTATCCCAGCTCGGGAGCCTCGGTGCGCGCCCACGATCCCGCCGGTGCGTGGGATCCGTTCCGGCAGGTCGTGGCCGATCGGGCCGAGTGGATTCGCGACTGGCTGACTCGTCCGCCGCAGACCAACGAGGTCGGGCGGGCCGTTCCGCTGCTGGCCGGGCTGCTCGCCGCGGTCGATGCGACGCCCCTGCCGATCCGGTTGCTCGAGCTGGGCGCCAGCGGCGGACTCAACCTGCGCGCCGACCATTTCCGCTGGGACAGTGGCGATATCGGCTGGGGGCCGCAGGATTCACCGGTCACGATCGCGGACGCGTGGCGAGGGCCGATCCCGCAATGGCTGGCCGGTGCGGTGCGACGCCATCCGCAGGTCACGGTCGTCGAGCGACGCGGGTGCGATCCGACGCCGCTGGATCCGTTGTCGCCGGGCGATGCACTCGCATTGCGCGCCTATGTCTGGCCGGATCAGCAGGCGCGTGCGGCCCGGCTCGACGGAGCGTTGCGACTGGCGGAGAAGATCCCCGTCGATATCGCCGTGACCGGGGCCCGCGAATTCCTCGCCGGAATCGATGTGGAGCCCGGCACGCTGACCGTCGTCTGGCATTCGGTGATGCGCCAATACGTCGGCAAGGGCGAATGGCGAGCGGTCACCGCCGAACTGGACCGGCTGGCCGCGGCCTCGCGCGCTGACGCCGGATTCGCCTGTGTCGCTTTCGAACCCCAGAACAACGCCGACGATCGCTACGGATTCCGGCTCACCGTGCGGATAGGCAGGAACGACCCGGTGATACTCGCCCGTGCGATGCCGCACGGTGTACCCACGTTCGCCTATCCCCTTGACGATCCCGGAAACACTCTAATCGGAGATCTGTAAGTCGCCTCGAGCTTGCCGAAGGGCGGCACCGAGCGCGGTCCGGAGATCACCCTGAATCCCTGCGGCCTCGAACCGGGCGTACCACGCTCGGTCGATGTCGGAGACGGCGGCGCGAGCGGCTCGGACGGCGCGCTCACCCTTCTCGGTCAGAACGATCAGCCGTGCCCGACGATCCGACGGATCGGGTTGTCGTGCAAGGTAACCCAGATCTACCAGGTCGGCGACGAGTTCGCCCATCGATTGGTGGGTGATACCGGCGCGCGCGGCCAGGGTGGTGAGGCGGGTGCCCTCCGAATCGATGTTGTAGAAGACCGGGTGGTGGGCGGCGGTGATGTCGGGATAGCCGGCGGCGTGCAGATTCGTCACGAGTTCGTCGACGATGGACGCGCTGATCCCGCGCAACAGCGCGACGAGCGGCTGATTCACCTGTTGCCTCCTTCGGGACGTGCCCTGGACAGTAAGCAGGCTACCTGCCTATAATTTGCGCAGGTAGCCTGCGCAATGAGGTGGTTGTCATGCGTAAATCCAATGCCGCTGCCGGCACTCTGGTCTTCTTCGTGCTCACCCCGGGGACCGTCGCGGGTCTCATCCCGTGGTGGATTTCGCGCTGGGACTTCCATCACCTCTGGCTCGCCGCGCGCATCCTGGGCGTTCTCGTGATCGGAGTGGGGCTGATACCGCTGATCGGTGCGTTCATCGAATTCGCCCGTGCCGCAGGAACACCCGCACCGCTCGCGCCCACCGAGACGCTGGTCGTGAGTGGATTCAATCGCTATGTCCGAAATCCGATGTACCTCGGTGTCGTCATGATCATCGCCGGTCAATCGTTGCTGTTCGGCCAGATTGCGCTGCTGCTCTACGCTGCTCTCGTCTGGGCGGTGACGGCTCTGTTCGTCGTCACCTACGAGCAGCCGACTCTTGCGGCGCGGTA
>NZ_BAFW01000385.1 GCF_000308535.1 Nocardia cerradoensis NBRC 101014
CGGCATACCAGTTCGCGATACGTCACCACGACCGGGCCGGATCGCACCGCGACCCGGTCCCCGCATTGTTCGGCTCGCGCGAGGAGTAACGCGGGAATGGTCATCGCCGCTGGGAGCCCCGGATCGGCTCCGGTCATGGCACGACGACGGCGCGCCCGGCCACCTTGCCCTCGCGCATCCGTCGCAGGGCGTCGGCGATCTCGTCGAGCGGGAATTGCTGCACGGCGAGCCGGAGATCGCCGGCCGCCAGCATGGTCATGAGTACGGGAGCCAGTTCCGCCTGCCGGGCGCCTTTGTGGATCATGTTGACCGGCAGAAGTTTTACGTCGCTGAGCAACCAGTTGGGCAGATCGATGGTCAGCTCCGTACCGAGGGTGTAGCCGATCAGCGCCGCCCGGCCGCCCGGGGTGATCCGCTGGAGCAGCGGGGGGAGGGAATCGCCGCCGAGGGTATCGATCAAGACGTCGGCGACGGGCCCGTCGCCCAGTCGCTCGGCCAGTTCGTCGCCACGTCCGATGACCGGGCGCACCCCGTCGGGCACCAACTCCACCTGGTCCGGGCGGGGAACGACGCCGATGACCTCACCGGCGCCGGCGAGCAGGGCGAGTTGGGCGGCCATCGAGCCCACGGCACCCGAGGCGCCCGAGACCAGCACGCGTTCTCCGGGGCGGACCTGGGCGATATCGTGAACAGCGACATAGCCGGTGGTCGTGGGCAGGAAGAAGGTCGCTGCCACCGCCGCCGGAAGGTCCGCGTCGATCGGCGTGAACGCCTTGTCCGGTGCGACCAGGTTCTCTGCCCAGCAGCCGTTCCTGGTGAGTCCGACGCCGCCGCCGCGCACGAGCACTCGTGTGCCAGGCGTGTAGATATCGGACTCGACGACCGTTGCGGCGCCATCCGTGCCGCCGATGTGCGGCAGTGACGGCCGGATGTTGAATGTTCCGCTCGCGACGGTCATGTCGAGGTGGCCTAGTGCGGCGGCATCGATACGCACCAGCGTCTGGCCCGCACCGCGAGTGGGGACATCGATGTCGTCGACGACGGGTGCCTCACCGAAATTGTGCAGTCGTGCGGCGCGCATGATTCTCCTTCGGGTAGATGTCTAGCGGTTCAGGACAGGACCGAGGCCGCACGCAGCCGCGCGATCCGGTCCGGGGCATACAGCAGGACGTCGCGGAGTATCGAATCCGTGTCGGCGCCCAGAAGCGGCGCGGGAGAACGGATTTCACCACCGGCGCGATCCAGGCGCACAGGCGCACCTTCGTGCAGGAAGGCGCCCACGCGCGGATGGGTACATCGCACGTAGAAGCCGCGGGCGCGCAGATGAGCATCGGATTCGACCAGATCTCGGCCGTTCTGCACGACACCCGCGGGCACGCCCGCGTTCTGCAGGGCCTCGGTGACCGACTGGGCCGGAAGCGTTCTGGTCCACGCCGTGATCGCCGCCGTGATCTCCTGGTCGTGTGCCCGCCGCCGCTCGACGGTGCGGAACTGCGCACCGGTAGCCCATTCGGGGTGCTCGATGAGCTCGCACAGCGAGCACCAGTCGGAGTCGTCGCGGACCGCGATCGCCACCCAGCGGTCGGTGCCCAGACAGCGGTATACACCGTGCGGTGCGTACGCGGTGTCGGTGTTGCCTGTCGGTTCCGGCGCGTGGCCGGTTCCGGTCGACTGGATCACCGAGGTGCCCATGTGCGCGGCCATCGCCTCGAGCTGCGAGAGGTCCACGTGCTGGCCGTGACCGGTGCGGTCGCGGTGTTCGAGAGCGGCCAGGGTCGCGGTGGCGGCCTGCAGCCCGGCCACGATGTCGCCGTGGCCGTAGATGACGCCGACGACGTCGTCGGCCTGCCGGCCGGTCAGTGCTGTGAGACCGGTGCTGGCCGAGACGATGTCCGCGTACGACACCCAGTTGCTGCGCGGCCCGGTGTGGCCCATGCCCGACATCGACACGTACACGATGTCGGATCGAAGTTCGCGCAGCCGCTGGTAGCCCAACCCCATCTTCGTCATCACCGAGGAACTGAAGTTCTCGATCACGACGTCGCTGGCGGCGATCAGGTCGGCGAGCACTTCCAGGCCCTCGGGGGTCCGGGTATCGAGGGTGATGCTGCGCTTGTTCCGATTGACGTCGTTGAAATAGCCGCTGGTGTCGGGGTCGTCGTGCGGGCCGCGAGACAGGTGCATGGCGGGCGAGAAGCGCGTCGGATCGGGGCGTCCCATTGATTCGACCTTGATGACCTCGGCGCCGTGGTCGGCGAGGATCCTGGTGCAGTAGGGCCCGGCCAGAACCCAGGTCAGATCGAGGACCCGGATGCCGTCGAGGCTGCCGGTGCCGATCGGCTGTTCGTTCGTGGGCCACCGAGCCGAACCAGCGCGCTTTTCGACGGTGAGCGCCTGGTCGGCGCCGAGTTCGGGAACGAGAAGTTCGCGCACTCGCCTGCCTTCGGGAAATGCGAAACCGAAACCCAGGTCGCGTGTCGACTCATCGCCGGAAACGACATCGAGGAAGAAGTCACGATCGTTCAGCTGCGGATTGGCCAGCAATTCGGCGGGACCGTCCACAGCGGCCCACGGCAGCTTTCGCTCCTGGGCGCGGACGGCGAATTCCTCCTTGGGCCATTTCGCCAGAAATCGCTGTAACACAGCGAAAATGTGGTCCCGGTGCGTCTTTCGTTCGACGGGATCATTCCAGCGGGGCTCGTCCAGGTCTTCCTGCGCGCCTTCTTCGACCAGCCACCGCAGCGTCTGGTCCCACATCCGGGGGCTGCCGCCGAGGCCGCCGCCGAGAAATCCGTCCGCGGCGGTGAACAATCCGTGCGGAACCAGTGGATGCGCCCGACCGGGACGGTCCGGAACGCGATCCTCGTGCAGGTATGTCAGGGTGCCCGCTTCCAGGCTCGCCGCGACGCACTCCTGTGCCGAGATATCGACGAACGGCGCAGGGCCGAAGCGCCTGGCCCGTAGCCCGAGGAGAGCGCCGATCGCGGCATTGACCCCGGCCAGTTGCTCGGCTTGCCGCTCGGGTAGGCGCAACGGGGGGCCGTCGGGTGTCCCGACCTGCGCCATCATGCCGCCCATCGCGGCGATGGTGAGGTCGGTGGCCGCCCAGGCGCTGTGCGGGCCGGACACGCCGAACGGTGTGACCCGCACATGGACCAGTGAGTCATGCGTTCCCACAACGGGTTCCGAGCGGGTATCGGTACCGTCCAGCAACACGTCCGCGCCCGAGAGCAGGTTCGCCAAGCCGTCTCGGTCGGCGTCCGGGTCGAGTACGACCGACCGCTTTCCGCCGTGCCAGTGCGCGAACGCGTACCCGTCCAGTTCACGACGTGCCGGGTCGCCCGCCGGGGGCTCGACGAGAACGACCTCGTATCCCAGGCCGACGAGGATTCGCCCGGCGAATCTGGTGAACGGGCTCGACAGTTCCACGACGCGAACAGTGGCTTCGGCCACGAGGTGCTCCATTCCGTACGGTGCGTACCATGCTGCGGGGTGAGGACGATGACGGCGTTTCGGCGGGGACCGTTCGGCGCGGCCGCCGAGGGCCGATAGCTACTGCGTGTTCCGGCCGAACCAGCCGGCGAGCATGACCTCTTGTGGGGGCACCGGCCCGGCGAGCTTGCCCTGACCGCGGAAGAAGTCCACCAGCTCTCGCGCCTGCTCGAAATCGTCGGGCCGGAAATCGCGTCCTCGGAAGTCGATCTGGGTGATTTGGTCGCGTGCCTCGCCGGGATCCATGCGGATGGCGGCGGCGACCGCTTTCGCCGCACGGGACGGATCCGCCGCGATGATATCGGCGGCCTGGGCCAGGACGCGAAACACCTGACCGGCGAGACGCTCGTGCGTGGACAGCCAGCTCTGTGAGGCGAGGAGCCACTGCGAATACCTGGCGCCGAAATCGCCCGTCGTCCCGACGACGTGACCGTTCGATCCGACTGCCCGCGCAACCCAGGGGTCGTAGGAGATGAACGCGTCGATATCCCCGCGCGCCAGCAATGCGGGTTGTTCGGGAGGGCTGGTCGTCACAAGGGTGATCGAGGCCGGATCCACACCCAGGCTGCGCAGGTAACGGTCGGTGAAATACAGGCCGATGCCCGGAAAGACTCCCATCTTCCGGATGGACTTCGGCGTGGCGCCGCCACGCAACACGACCCGGAAGTAGCGATCGGAGTCCTCGTACACCCCGAGAGCGCGGAGTCCAGGGTTCCCGGCCATCACCGTGAGCGCGGTGGAGTCCGCGTTTCCGGACAGTTCCGAGGTGCCCGCCACGACATTCTGTGCGCTCGCCGCACCGCCTTCGGTTTGGATGATCTGCACGTGCAGGCCGGCCGCTGCGAACATTCCCTCGCTGTCCGCGAGAAAGAACGGAGCGTAGGAGGCGTCGACGCCCACCGAAATGCGTACCAGGTCGCTCGCGTTGCCGGTGGCTTGCGTAGCCGGGCGGGCGCACGCCGTGGTGGCGAGCACCAACGCCGCGACGACAACCGCCCCGGCGATCACGCGTCGGCGCAGAACTTCGATCATGGTGATTCCTTCGGAAAGCTGGGTCAGCGGCCGGTGAACTCGGGCGCGCGTTTGTCGAGAAAGGCCTGCAGACCCTCGGCGGCGTCGGCCGTTCGGATCAGCTCGAGTACGGCGGCGAATTCGATGTCGAGCGCCTCCTCCAGGGGCAGCGACAAGCCTTCGCGCACAACGTGTTTCAGCAGACCGATCGTCCGGGTGGGCTTGTCCGCCAAGGCGCGAGCGGTCATGGCGATGGTCTCGTCGAATTCGGCGTCGGGGGCCACGCGATCCACCAGCCCGATGCGCACTGCGTCCGTGGCGGCGAGCCGGGTGCCTTCCATCATGAGCAGTTTCGCCCGATGTGCGCCGAGGAGCCGGGGCAGACGTTGACTGCCCCCCGCGCCGGGGAACAAGCCGAGGGATATTTCGGGAAAGCCGATGGTCGCCGATTCCGCCATCACTCGCATGTCGCACGCCAGCGCCAATTCGGCGCCGCCACCGAGGGCATGGCCGTTGAGAGCCGCGAGAACCGGTTTCGGCGCGGTTTCCAGCAATCGCTGGACATCGACCCACGGACGCATCGCGCGCTGGGTCTGCTCGGTCAGGTCGCGCATGACGGCGATGTCGGCGCCGGCGACGAAGAATCTGCCGGTCCCCCGCAGGACGATGCACCGCACTCCGGGATCGTTCGCGAGCGGGGGAAGCACCTCCAGCAATTCCGCTGTCAGCCCGGGATCGAAAGCGTTGGCGGGCGGGCGGTCGATCGTGATCGTCGCGATGCCCTCCGATGTCTCCGATCGCAGACATCCGGTGGCTCGTGTGGTCTTCTCGGGCATCAGGTGCGTACCTCGAACTTCGGGAGTGCGTGTCGAGCAGGAGCGTCGACGGCAGTATCGGGCGGCACCCTCGGGCCTGGAAAGAATCGAGGTTCGCTGAGCAAACCAGCGGCGACGTGTTCGCGCCTGCCGCGCGGGCGGTCAGCTGAGCGGACCGGATGCTTTGACCTCGCAGGACGGGTGCGTGCACCGTTCCAGCACTTCCTACGCGGAAGTGATGTGGGTCGCATCGGCATCGGCAGGCGCCTCGACCAATCGACTCGCCTGCGCTGTCCGCGATCGGCATGCGGCGCACTCGGCGCGCCGTCACCAGGAGAGAAGCCGAGCGGAAAGAAGCGGAGATGAGGAAATTCGTAACGGTGACCGCAGGCCTCGTGGCCGCGGTCGGGATCGCGTCCGGATCCGCCGGTGCCGAGCCCGCAGCGAAAGATGGCATCGGTTTCACCGCGCATGCCACCGACACCGGGACCGTCGTGACGACCGATGGGGGCTCGATGGTCGTCGAGAACGGTGTGTTCGAGATCAAAGCCGCCGACGGCAGCGTGCTGACGGGCATGCCCTTGACCGTGCGGGTCGACGACTTCGAATTCCCGATCGCGGCCGAAATTGCCGGTCGCACAGCGACATTGACGCCGCAGTTCGACATGACGCACGCGGTCTACAAACCGGCCGCCCTGCCGTTCGAGGACAAGGCGCCGTGGAAAACCGATTACGACCGTGAGCAGGCTGCGTGGTCGCGCATGACCAGCACCATCACGATGGGGGCAACCCTCGGTACCTTGATCGGGGGCCTGAGTGGCGGAGCGGTCGGGTGCGTCCTCGGCGGCATCGCGGGCGCGACGGTGGCCGCGGCGGCGATCGTCGGACTGTTCGGTGCGTTCATCCCGGCCGCCGCCGTCGGCTGCCTCGGCGGCATTGTCGCCGTCGGCGCACTGGGCACCCTCGCGGGACAGATCCTGATCACCGCGCCGGTGGCGATCGGCGCCGCGGTCCAGTACTTCGCCACCATCAATCAGCCCCCGGTGGCGCCGGCCAAGTAGAAGTCGGGCGCGATTCTGCGAATCCGGCGTGGGATACCGGATCCCGTCGGCCGTGAGTCAATTGGAGTGGTGTCGCGAGGCTTCGGACGCCTCGAAGCCTCGCGACGGCGCGTGGGCGTCTTCGACCACCGCCGTCCGGCGTTCGTGATTCGCGTTGAGGAACGACCACAGAAGCCCTCCGTCACGAAGCCGGTTCGCGCGCCCTGACGGGTCGATACCGCATTCGTGACAGGGTCTCGAAACGGACCGGAGTGGACCGCCGATGATTTCCCGCTGCGGGCGTCGTCTCTTCTGCGACTCGACAGAATGGATGAACCGATGCAGATCCTGGCCCGCCTGTGCATGACCGCCGATGGTTACGTGACGACTCCGGACGGCTGGCCGCCCCAGGTCATCGATCCGGTGCACGGTCCGGGCAGTCACGGCATCGCCGAATTTCTGCGCACCTGCGAGGCCGCCCTGATGGGACGCACGACCTTCGAACCGGCGCTGTCCGCCGATCGCTGGCCGTGGCCGGAGCTGGAGGTTTTCGTACTGGGTTCGCACCGGCCCGAGGGCACGCCCGACGATGTGACCGTCGACGACGATCCGGTGCGGCTGCTGGAGAAGGTCCGTGCGGCCAATCGCGGCGGCGATGTTCATCTGATCGGTGGGCCCGCCACGATCGAGACCTATCGCGCGCTCGGTGTGGTCGACAAACTCGAGCTCGTGATCCTGCCGTTCTTCGTCGGCAGCGGCATCCGCCTGACCGACTCGCTGGATCCGCGGACCGATCTCGAATTCGAGAGCTCGCGGCCGTTGGACGGTGGTGGCGTGGAGATCGTCTACCGAGTGTTGCCGGCCGCCGGATAATCGCTGTCGAAGCCCTCGTCGGCGGACTCGGCAGCGTGCACGGTGTGCAGGATCCAGTTGCCGCGGGCGCCGGATTTGGCGTCGTACAGCGAGGTGTCGGCCGCGTCGAGCAGCCATTCGGGGTCCTTGCCGGCCACCGGTGTGACGACGGCGCCGATGCTGGCGGAAATGTGGAGCCGGTGCCCGCCGACGATGAGAGGATGCGACAGCGCACCGCGCAGGCGATCGGCGACAGCGGAGACCCGTCGGGTGTCGGCCGGGGGCGGGATGAGGGTGACGAACTCGTCGCCGCCGATCCGGGCGACCAGGCATCCGTCGTCCTGCAGGCTGTCGTGCAGGCGACGGGCGACGGTGGCCAGCACCTGGTCGCCGACACCGTGACCGTATCGGTCGTTGACCTCTTTGAAGTGGTCCAGGTCGGTGAAGCACAGCCCCATCTGATCGTTCTCGCCGGCCGTGGAGATCACTGCTCGGAGCGTGTCGAGCAGGTGGCGGCGGTTGGGCAGCTCGGTGAGCGCGTCGTGGCGCGCCTGGTAGTGGAGCTGTTCCTGCAGTTGGTGGCGTTCGGTGACGTCCTCACCGATGGCGAGCAGATAGTCCGGCCCGAACGCGCTGCGGACATAGGTGATCGCGAAGGTGGCCCATCCGGTGCTGCCGTCCGCGCGCTGGAGGCGCCGTTCGATCTTCGCGGTACCCGCCCTGGCCGGTACCAGGTCGTCGTAGACCATCTGGCGGATCGCGGCCTGGTCGTCGGGGTGGGCGAAGTCGTAGACGCTGATCCCGCGCAGCGAGTCGACCGGTACGCCGATCATGTCGGCCAGATGCGGATTGGCTTCCAGCAGAACACCATTGGTGTCGCCGATAGCGATGGCGATGGAGGCGTGATCGAATACGAGCCGGAACCGGCGCCGGTCTTCCTCGACATCGTCGGCCCGGATCGCGTCGGCCAGGAAGTGATGGCCGTGGCCGAACGCGACGAGCAGGGCGGCCATGCGCGGGCCGGTGTCGGGGTGATCGCTGAATTCTGTGAGCCTGTGCAGTACCGGGGCGGACACGACCGGGACCGCGGGATCGGTGAGCTGAGCACCCGCCAGCGCCGCTCCGACCCGGGATCCCGCGGCCGCGTCGAAAATCTCCGCGGTGAGACCGGCGTGCAGTTCCTCCAGGAGATTGCGCAGAAACGAAATTTCTACGTCGGCGTAGGAAGGATGGGTGGTGATCGTCGCCAGCGCGCGCTCCCATTGCTGGGCGAGTGCCGTGCTCAGATCATCCACTCCAACTCCCCATGTCCGATGCGCTTGTGCTGCTACTTCGGGTGCCCGGTGATACTCCCCTGGCTGGTACTGCTGATCGAGACGCTGCAGTCAAAGGTACTGCATGCCCGATTCGTCACGTCATCGGCGGACTGCTCAGGTGTGGTGGGCCTCGGCGAATATCGACCGGCCCTTGTAGCGCGAGGTGGCGCATTGCCACACCCAGCTCGCTTGCACGCATTGGTCGAGGTCGTCGGCATAGGCGGTGACGGCGGTGGCCAGCGGCGGACCGAGTCCGGCGCAGCGGGCGAGCAGGTCCTGGCGCAACTCGCGGAAGTGGGTGAATCGCTCGCGCACGATCTGCGCGGCGCCGAGTACGGCGTCGGCCAGCGTCGCGCCGGGCGTATTGAGCAGCAGAATCGATATGAGGTTGAAATCCGATCGGTCCACGATGACCTCCTTCTCGAAGGAGAAGACATCGTTCATCAGGGCGCCGACTTCGGCGGTCAGGCGTTCCAGCGTGCGCAGGTCCTCGGCGAGGCCGGCGGCCGCGAGCTGCTCCCAGGGCAGGGTGGTGTCGCGTGCGAACTCGCACAGCTGGATCGCGGGGTACATTCCCGAGACTTCGTTACGCAGGGCGATGTAGTCGTCGACGCTGAGCAGGTCCCCGCGGGCGCCGACGTTCTGATCGCGGATCGCCGAGCGCAGGTGGTCGATCGTCGATGCGCGGAATCGCTGCAACCACACGGGCTCGGCTTGTTCGGTGAGGATCGTCAGGAATTCGAGGCTCGCCGCGACGATGGGCGTGGGGTTGTCCGGCCGGATCCGGCCGGACTCGAATAATCGGCACAGATGGTCGACTTCCCGCTGCGCCTGTGCGCGTTCGTCCTCGGACAGATGGCTGAACTTCTCTCGTCCCACGGTGTCGTTGAGCGCGAACAAGATCGCGTTGTAGACACCGATCGTCGTCATCCGCGGCAGGTCGATCGTGCGCGGATGCAGGTAGGGTGTCATCGAATTGTAGGCGGCACCACCGCTTTCCAGCCAGATCCGGTGTCTGCGACAGAACGTCTCGACCGCCTCGCACGCCTCGGCGCCGAACCGGTTCGGCGCGAAAGTGTCACAGTATTCGGCGATATCGCAGTCGTCGGTGCTGAACAGCGCGCGCAGCGACCATCGATCCCTGTGCAGAAGTGACTGGTATTCGGTGTGCATGGCGGCGATATCCGATTCGAAATGAGGCATGTACTGCACGAACGTCTCCCAACCAAGAGCGGCATCAGCCGACCCGAAAGTGTCGCCGACAGTTGGCGATACCCGGTACCAGTATTTCATCGGGGCGGAAGGGGACTGGTCTTTCGGCGAACGGTTTGCAGTTTCGGACCGCGAACTCGTCCTCGTGGCCTGCGCAGGGTCGAACAGGTGCCGACCGCCGGCGAGCAGCGATACCGCAACGACTTTCGCGCAGATCGACAGCTGTTCGGGTTCGGCCGAAACGACACCGGAAACACCAGCCTGTCGGGTGGCGTTGCTCGCCAACTCGGGATGGGCATTTATTGGGAGCATGGCGATTCGAAGTGGGGACGGAGTCCGAACCCGTCACTAGGGTGGGTCGATGACGTCGGTGAGACAGGTCCAAATCACCTTCGACTGCGCGGAACCTGAGCGCGTCGCTCGTTTTTGGTCTTCGGTGTTGGGGTACGAGCATCGGGGTTCGGCGTGTGTCGATCCCTCGGGAGTGGGTCCGCGCCTGCTGTTCCAGCGCGTGCCCGAGGGGAAGGTGGTGAAGAATCGGCTGCATCTGGACGTGCGGGTCGGGACCGGGCTCGTCGGGCAGGAGCGTGTGGCTGCGCTCGAGGCCGAATGCGCGCGACTGGTCGCGCTCGGCGCGGTACGGGTCCGGCTGCTGCGTGCCGACGGCGTCAACGAGTCGTGCCTGGTGATGCAGGACATCGAGGGCAACGAGTTCTGTCTCGACTGACCGGCACGCAGCGGAAGTTCTACGTTCCATGGAACATTCGAATTCCGAACAGCCGATGATCCGGATCGACTGCCTGACCATCGACGCGGCAGATTCTGCTCGGCTCGCGGTCTTCTGGGCCGGGCTCCATCGGCGGCGTGCCGTGATCGGTCCTATCTTCGGCAGCCGTCGAGTAGCAAGCGGAGGGTGAGGCGGGGGTCGTAGTTCGGGTCGGTCATCTCGGCGCCCGCGCAGATGTCGCCGATGGCGCGCATCAGTTGGTAGGCGGTGAAATCTGTGGTGACCTCGCCCGCGCCGCGGGCGGCGGTGAGGAGGTCCTCGAAGACGGGGACCAGGCGGTCCAGGAACAGGGCGTGCAGGGCGGTGACGCCGTCGGGGTCGGTGCGCATCGCGGCGGCGAGTCCGTGTTTGGTCGTCAGGAAGTCCGCGAAGAGGTCCACCCATCGGCGCAGGGCCGTGAAGGGTGAGGACGCTGTCGCGAGGAGGGCGGGGCCGGCCTCGGCGCAGGCGTCGATCTGATGGCGGTAGACGGCCGCGACAAGGTCTGCGCGCGTGGGGAAGTGCCGGTAGATCGTGCCCATGCCGACCCCGGCCTCGGCGGCGATGCGGCGCACCGGAGCGTCCACTCCGTCGGTGCGGAAGACCGTCGCTGCGGCGTCGAGCAGCGCTTTCGCGTTGCGTTGGGCATCCGCACGTTTGGCGGTCATCGGTGACGGCTCACTCACCCGTTGCTCCTTGCTCCGGCAGTGCTTGCGAATCGGAACATTGCTCCGTATATTCGGAACAACGCTCCGATTAGGAGTTTATCCTCCTCGAAGGGAATTTCCCATGTCCGCACCAACCCCGATCGTCAGCGTCGAGCCCGTCACGCTGTCCGCGCCCGAGCGCGGCGTCGACCTGCAGGTCCGCGTGTCCGCGCCCGTGCGCGGATCCGGCCTGCCGATCGTCGTCCTCGCCCACGGCTTCGGCCAGACCATGTCCTCCTACGACCCGCTCGTCGACCACTGGGCCGCCAACGGATTCGTCGTTGTGCAGCCGACGTTCCTGGATGCGCGGACGCTCGGCGTTACCGCCGACGATCCGCGGTACCCGGATATCTGGCGCATCCGCGTCACCGATGTCGTGCGGGTACTCGACGACCTCGATCGGGTCGTCGCCGCGGTTCCGGGGCTCGGTGAGCGCATCGATCGTGAGCGGATCGCCGTCGCGGGGCACTCCTGGGGCGGGCAGACCGTGAGCATGGTGCTCGGTGCTCGCGTCCTCGGCGCGGACGGTCGGCCCGGTCCCGATATGACCGACCCCCGCGTGAAAGCCGGTGTGCTGCTTGCGACTGCCGGCCTGGGCGGGGACGATCTCACCCCGTTCGCCGTGGCGAACTTTTCCTTCATGAACCCGGACTTCGACGGTCTGGCCACACCGGTGCTGGTGGTCGCGGGTGATCACGATCAATCCCAGCTCTCGACCCGCGGACCCGACTGGTTCACCGATGTGTACACCCACAGCCCCGGCGCGCAGAGCCTGCTCACCCTGTTCGGGGGCGAACACTCGCTCGGGGGAATTCACGCCTACAACGCCGCGGACACCACCGACGAAAGCTCCGAGCGCGTCGCCCTGATCCGCGAGGCCGCCTGGGCCTATCTGCGCAGCGCCCTCGGAATCGACACTGCCGCATGGGAAAAGGTGCAGGCCGAGCTGGCTGGAACCGCCGACCCGATCGGGCGGATCGACCACAAGTGACGCCTGTGGCCCTGAACCCGGTCGCGTTGGGTGGCTTCATCAGGCGTGGTCGAATGCGCGACCGTAGATTTCGTCGATGATCGGGTTCTTGGCCAGGCCGGGGACCGCGGTACTGCCGACATGCTCGATGGTGATCATTCGACCGGCCAGCGCTCGCCGGATCGCGTCGGCCTGCTCGTCGAACATCCGGGGCTAGCACGGGTCGTAGGGAACGACAACGACAGGTTCGACCTTCGGGGGACTTCCTCCGACCCACGCGGCGGCCATCTGTTCGGGGGTACTGCGCAGTCGCTGAGTGATTTCGGGCGGAAACGGCACGGTAGACACACCTCCTGATACCGAGAGCAAGTTTATGAACGTACCTCGGCGGGCGATGGTGTGGAGTTCGTCGGCCGGTGCGACGACCCCCTGGCACGGACCCGACATGCGTGGCGCGGAGCCCGAAGGCATAGTGATGAAACCTGTTCACCCGCAACGAAGGTCGGGTACGTATGCGCCGGCTCGACGAACTCGAAGTCGAAGACCTCTTGCTGTCCGACACTGTCGCCCGCCTCGCGACGATCGACTCGCACGGTTATCCGCACGCACCATCACGGCCGTCGCGAGTAGGTGATCGGGAATTCCGTTGCAGCCGCTTACGTTCTGCCGACAGGATGCGGTATGACTTCCGATGTCGTACAACACTATTCGACCGCGTCCGAGAGCGATCGCCTGGCCAGATCGGCACACGGCCGCTTGGAACTCCTCAGAACACAGGGACTGATCCGCCGTGTGCTGACATCGCCGGCGAAGATACTCGACGTGGGTGGCGGCACCGGAGTCCATGCCCGGTGGTTGGCCGCGGACGGGCATTCGGTGCGTCTGATCGACCCTGTGCCCGAACATATTTCGATGGCCGCAGCGCTGCCGGGAGTCCTCGCGGAGGTAGGCGATGCGCGGCGGTTGCCCGTCGCGGACCACTCGGTGGACGCCGTCCTCCTGCTCGGCCCGCTGTACCACCTCACCGAACCGGCGGACCGCACGACAGCGTTACGCGAAGCCGTGCGCGTGCTCCGACCCGGCGGGATCCTCATCGCCGCGGCGATCAGTCGCTACCTGTCCGCGCTGGAGTGCGGTGCGAACGGCACACTCGACGACACCCTCATCCCGTCGATATGCGAGGTGATATCCACCGGCGAGTACGACGGCCACGTCGGTTTCCTGCGAACTCACTGGCATACCGCCGACGAGCTACGCGGAGAAATCGAAGCCGCTGGGCTCCGCGAGGTCCAGATCTACGGCATCGAGGGGCCGACCTGGCCGGCGCTCGACCGCGCCGACCCGGTCGACGTCCCCGCGCTCATGACAGCCGCGCTACGGTGCGCACGACTGCTGGAGCAGGATCCGGACATCATCAACACCAGCGCGCACCTTCTGGCGATTGCCAGAGCCGCATAGTGCTACGGGAGGGGGACCTCCACGTCGCGCTCGGGCGCTTGTTGTGGTGACCAGATCGAGTGCCGATAGTGATCGCGCAACGATGCGGGGGGTGTCGCGGGGGTGGGGCCGGGGACGATTGCTGGTCCTCGAAGTAGAGATCGCGGCCCAGGGCGTCGACCAGACGGGGAATGTGGTGGGCCAGGCTCTGGGTGTCGCCGATGGGATAGCCGAAGCTGAGATGCGCTGCCGCGGAGAAGATGTGGATGCGACCGATCCACGGCGCACGGCCGGGTTGTCTTTCGGTCAGCTGGAACCCGTTGCCCAGGTAGGGAGTTCGCGCCAAGGCGGGGTCGGCAAGGTCGGGGCCGGGGTGGTGCCGGTCGCCCCACAGGGCGATATCTTCGGCGATGCCGCGCAGTTCGGCGCGGGTGCGCGGATCGTACTGGTATCCCGTTCCGGCGATCACGAAGTCGACGGTGTGCCTGCCGTCGGCCGCCTCGACGATCACCCGGTCGCCGGCCTGCGTCGCGGCGGACCAGGGTGCGTCCAGATGGATGTGGAAGCCGGCGAATGCGGTCGCGCGCCGGACCGATTCGAGCGGCACGCTGCGCCCCGCCCGAGCGGCGAGGACCCGCTGACGCCAGCGCGCCTCGTCACCGCGCCGGTGATAGTTGTTGCGGGCGCCGAGGTTTCCGGACGGGCCGGCCCCGCCCGCGCCCTGCACGATCAGGTCGGGCCTGCGGGTGAACAGATGCACCTCGGCGGCGCCCGCTTCCAGTGCGGTCGCCGCGGCGTCGAAGGCCGAGGCCGCGGCGCCGAGCACGCCGACCGTTTTCCCGGCCAGCCGGGCGAAGTCGATGTGGTGGCCGGTGTGGGCGAGCAGGCTCGCCGGAATGTCGCCGAGTTCGGGCGGCAGATAGGGGCCGCCTGTTCCCTCGACACCGTTGGCCAGCACCAGCTTTCGAGTGGTCTCCTGGATGGTGGTTTCGGTGCCGTCGGGCCGGCGCACCGTCAGGGTGAGGGTGAGGCCGTCCGGTCCCGGCTCGATATCGGTCAATCGGGTGTGGTGGCGCACCGGGACGCCGAGGTGGGTCTCGATCCAGGCGATATAGCGTGCCCAGGTCAGCCGGGGAATACGCGTCAGGCTCTCGTAGGCCTCCTCCCCGTGCACCGATTCGTACCAGGCCTGGAAACTCAGTTCGGGATAACCGAATTCGGGCTCGGGCCACTGCTTCGGCGTGCGCAGATCGACCATGCGCGCGGTGGTGGTCCACACTCCCGTCTCGCCCGGCGCGGCCGCGTCGATCACCGAGACGCGGGCGATACCCGCACGGCGCAAGGCGAATCCGATGCCCAGACCGGCCTGGCCTCCGCCCACCACCACGACGTCGTGACCGGCCGCCGAGGGCTGCACCCAGTTCGCCGGATCGGGGCCGAAGCGGCGCAGCACATGCGTCGTACGGCGCTCGGCGGATGTATCGGATTCGACCACAGGACAACCCATTTCACTCGGCCCGGCGGATACTGCCCGACTGATACCGCCGCGCGACGCGGCGGCTGTCGGCACGCCGGGAGATTTACGTGACACCCGATGCGTCACGGGGTCGCGGCGACGGGTCACCGCACACCGCGTTCGACAATGTAGGGGCAGAGCGCGGCGCACACACGATTTACGGTCCCGGCAAATTTAAAGCCTGATTCGCTGCCGTCGAACGTTTATGGGAATCCCGCGTCGCCGTCGGTGAAGGCCGACTGTAGTGACCGTGTAGATAATCTTGCCGATCGCAAACCGGGGCGAATCGCGGCGGCGGGCATAGTCTGTGCCGGACATTCGAATCTCGAACCTCCAGGTGGTCGGTGCGATGACGAACCAAGCAGCAGTGGCCGATTCACCGATTGCCGAGCGCGCGGGGATTACCGTGCCGACGCAATTCTGCGGGCGCTCCTGAATGGCGCCCGCTTTTTTCGGGCCGGATTTACCGATGACCGCGACGACGAAAGTTCACCTGCCGTGACCCATCACCACATTGTCGGCGCCGCCCTGGACGGGGCGCAGGTAGCAGCGATATTCGATCGGCAAGGTACCGGAATAGCGAAATTCGGCGCCCTGCTGGACGGTTCGGGAATCGATTTCGTCGTGCTGCGTCCGGACTCCGCAACCGTGCGATTCGACCCCTCGGTCGCCGCCGCGGTGTTGGCGCGGCACACCCGGTCGGTAGGGCTCGTGGTAGGCGCCGCCCCGCTGCGCGACCATCCCTACAATCTGGCCCGGCGGCTGGGCTCGATCGACCACGCCAGCGGTGGCCGGGTCGGCTGGCTGGTGCTGCTCGGCGAGCCCGCGGCCGCCGACGGGCGCAGTGTGTGGACCTCGGCGCCGCGTGGCGACGTTCCGGCCGACGCGGTGCGGGCCGTCCGCGAACTGTGGGAGAGCTGGCCGCCCGACGCCGTCGTGGACGATCGCGAGCACGGCGTCTTCGCCGATTCCGCGCGCATCCGATATGTGGATCACACCGGCGCACACAGTATTACGGGACCGTTGAACATTCCGGAACCGCCACAGATCAAACCGCCGATCTTCGCCGAGTCCCCGGTGCCCGCCGAATACCGCGACCTCGCCGGTCTCGCCGACGTCGTGCTCGGCTTGCCGGGTACGCCCGTGCGTGGGCCGGTGCTGCGATGGGTCGACGCCGGGTCGTCCGGACCGGCCCCCACCGATGCCGCCGGCGTCGTGATCGCGGGGGAGGGGTCGCCCGCGGCGATCGTCGCCGCGGCCGTCCGCCATGTCACGGCGACCGCCGCGGCGCCGCCCGGCACCACACTGCGTGCGCGGCTCAGCCTTCCGGCGCCCGAACCGGTGCTTCCCCGCGACGCCCGCAGCGCCTTTCCCGCCGCTTGATCCGGATCGACGAGGAGACTCCATGACCGCCACCGCGCAGCCCGCGCATGTGATCTTGAACGTCAACGTTCTCGACGTAGGAATAGCGCCCGGCGCGTGGACCCTCGACGACGTGCCCGCGGGCGCATTCGTCGACGCCGGGCATTTCGTGCAGGCCGCCCGGACCGCCGAACGCGGCACCCTCGACGCGCTGTTCCTCGCCGATGGACCGGCCCTGCGCGAAGATCCGCGGCACAAACCCGGACGCGCGCTCGAGCCCGGGGTCATCCTGTCGGCGGTCGCCGCCGAGACCGAGTACCTCGGGCTGATCGGCACCTTGTCGACCACGTTCAACGATCCGGTCGAACTGGCCGAGCGGCTGCTGTCGCTCGACCACGCCTCCGGCGGGCGGCTGGGCTGGAACGTGGTGACGACCTATTCGCCCGCGGCAGCCGGGAATTTCGGGTTGAGCGAGATGCCCGATCGCGATGCGCGCTACCGCCGGGCCGAGGAATTCGTCGAGGTGGTGCGCGCACTGTGGGACAGCGCGCTCGACGGCGGTGTCGTGCACCACCACGGCGAACACTTCGATGTGGAGTGGGGACTGCGCACGCCGCCCTCGGCGCAAGGCTATCCGCTGTTCGTCCAGGCCGGAGGTTCGCCGGCCGGGCGGATCCTGGCCGGGCGCAGCGCGCACGCGGTGTTCTCGGCGGAACTGACGGCGGCCGCGGCGATCCGGCATTACCGGCACGTGAAATCGGTCGCGCGCGAAGCCGGACGCGATCCCGGCGAGGTGAAGATCCTGCCGGGCCTGACCACGATCATCGGCTCCACCGAAGCCGAAGCGCTGCAACGGTTTCAAACCCTGTTCCGGTCGGTCGACGAGGGGCCCGAGCGGATACGGCTGGAGGCGACTCTCGGCGTGCCGTTGGATTCGCTGGATTTCGATCGCCCGCTCCCCGAGGCGGTGCTGGCCGGTCCGCCGGATCCGAGTACCTTCTCCGCCTCCCTGGGCTTCCGGGAGTCGATCGTCGAACTGGCCCGCGAACGCGATCTGACACTGCGGGAGCTGATTCGGGAACTGCACGGCGGCGCCGGCCATCGCGCGGTGATCGGGACACCCGAGGACGTCGCCGACACGATCGAGGACTGGTTCCGCCGCGGCGCGGCCGACGGCTTCAATCTCATGCCCGATGCCTTCCCCTCGGGCCTGACCACCTTCGTCGACGAAGTGGTCCCGATTCTGCGCCGTCGCGGGCTGTTCCGGCACGAATACACCGACTCGACGCTGCGGGAACGGTTCGGGTTACCGGTGCCCGCTCCCGCCGCCGTGCGGGTGTGAACGGACGTGGCCCCTCGACGTATCTGCACGGTACCTGTCGTCTTCGTTCAGATCCGCTTCAACGACGGTGTAGTCGATCTGGCCGATCACAACCCTCGGAACCGTCCCGGGACCGGCCTAGCCTGAGCGCACGCCCCGAGGCGTCCGATCTGACGAGCGCAACGCGCCGCCCCTGAAACGAATCGAAACCTATGTCACACAGAAGAATTCATCGCCGTCCGGTTGCGCTGGCGCTCGCCCTGCTCACCGCGGTGGTGATCGCCGGATGCGCCACGCCCGCCCGGCAGGTCGCCGTGAGCGACGACAACGCCACGCCCGTACCCGGCGGGACGTTGCGCTTCGGCGTGCTCGACGCTCCGGCGAATCTCGACCCGCATTCCGGCAGTTCCTATCCGGAATCGCTGATCACCAGCAACATCACCGACAAACTCGTCTACCAGAATCCGAAGACCGGTGCGCTGGAGCCGTGGCTGGCCACCTCGTGGCAGTACAACGACACGCTCACCCAGTTCACCTTCCATCTGCGCGACGACGTCACCTTCAGCGACGGAACGAAGTTCACCGCCGATTCGGTGAAGGAGAACTTCGATCTGCTCGGCCGGGGCGACCAGCGACTCGGAATCGTTCCGGTGACCGCTTATTGGGTGGGATATCAGGGCACCGAGGTGGTCGATCCGACGACGGTGCGGGTGAGTTTCGATCGGCCCAGTGCCGGGTTTCTGCAAGCGTTGTCGCTGTACTTCTCGGGAATCGTGGCGCATTCGACGCTGGTTCTGCCGAAAGAACAACGCAGCCAGGCCCAGAATGTCGTCGGAACCGGGCCGTTCACCCTCGCCCAGCACGTCTATCAGCAGAAGACGGTCCTGAAGAAGCGGCCCGGCTACCACTGGGCGCCGGCGAGCCGGAAACACAACGGTGACGCGTATCTGGACGCAGTCGAGATCGATGTCATCCCCGAAGCCGGGGTGCGCACCGGTGCGCTGCGGGCGGGAACCGTCGACGCCATCCTCGACGTCAACAACACCGACGAGGCGCCGCTGCAGGCGCAGGGCTACCGGATCGTGCCGCAACTCATTCCGGGCCGCGACATCTCGCTGGACTTCAAGACCGACCGCTTCCCGACCGACGACAAGGCCGTGCGGCAGGCGGTGCAGCTGGGCTGGAGCCGCGACGCACTGGTCAAGACGGTGCTGACGCCCAGCTACAAGGTGTCGAGTTCGGTGGTGTCGGAGCGTGTTCCGGGATACGTGGACTTCTCCGCGGATCTGCGGGAGGACCAGGGCAAGGCCGAACAGATTCTCGAGGCCGACGGTTGGCACAAGGGCGCCGACGGCATCCGGGTCAAGGACGGGCGGCGCCTGCAACTCGATCTGCTGGGCATCGACAATCTGGTCAACAACAAGCCCGCCTATCAGCTGATCCAGCAGGATCTGCGCAAGATCGGCATCGACCTGCAGCTCAATGTGCTGCCGATTCCCGACTACACCGCCGCCAGCACGCAGCAGGGACGCTGGAACATCCAGGTCGCCAACCAGAGCCGGGCGGATATCTCGGTGCTCGAGCAGGTGTACTCCCCGCAGTACGGGAATATGGCCAAACTCGCGCCGGGCAGTCCGGAGGCGAACGAGGCGGTCGCGAAACTCAGCGCCCTGAGCAAAACCCTCGACACCGCCCAGCGGGCGAAGGCCGCCGCGGAGGCGCAGCGGTATCTGCTCGACGAGCAGGTGCTCACCGTGCCGGTGTACAACCCCGCGCAGGTGACCGCCGCCGGTGCCAAGGTGCACAACGTCGGTTACGAGGCGCAGTCGCGAAATGTGTTCTACGACACCTGGATCGAGCAGGGGTAGTCGTGCTGCGCTATGTGGCCGCGAAGCTCGCGCAGGCCGTGTTCGTGGTGTGGGGCGCCTACACCGTGACCTTCGCGCTGCTCTACGTCCTGCCCTACGACGCGGTGGACGTGCTGTTCGATCCGGCCCAGGGTGATCTGATCACCGCGGGCGACAAGCAGAAGGCGCGGGTCTACTACGGTCTGGACCACTCGCTGTTCGGCCAGTACCTGCACCGTCTCGGGCAGGCCGTGCACGGAGATTTCGGCCGCTCCACCCGGACCGGGCTGGACGCGTGGGCGATGATCAGCAGCGTGCTGCCGCAGACCGCGGTGCTCGCTGTCACCGCGCTGGTGCTGGCGGTGGCCCTGGCCACGGTGGTCGCGATCGTGGCCGCCTACACGCGGTGGCGGTGGCTGGCGGAGCTGTTCGCGACGTTACCTGCGGCCGGGGTGTCGATTCCGGTGTTCCTGCTGGGATTGGCCGCGCTGCAGGTGTTCTCGTTCCGGCTGGGCTGGTTTCCGCCGATCGGCAACGACGGCGTCGCCAGCCTGGTGTTGCCGGCGGTGACGCTGGCGATCCCGGTATCGGCACCGATCGCGCGTTTGCTGCTGGAGAACCTCGACAGCGGGATGCGCGCGGGCTATGTGACGGTCTCGCTGGCCAAGGGGGCGACCCGGCTGTGGGTGGTGGTGCGCGAGGTGCTGCGCAATGCCGCACTGCCCGCCCTGACCATCGCCGGGGTGACGTTCGGGAATCTGCTGGCGGGTGCGGTGATCGTCGAAACGGTGTTCTCCCGTTCGGGTTTGGGCCGGTTGACCGAGACGGCGGTGCGCACCCAGGACGTCGCGGTCGTGCAGGCCGTGGTGGTGCTCGCGGCAGTGATCTTCGTGGTGGTGAATCTGATGGTCGATCTGGTGTATCCGGTGCTGGACCCGCGACTGCGGGCTCGGCTGTACGCGCGGAGCACGGCATGAGCGGGCTAGGGCCGGAGGCGGCAGCGCAGCGTCACCACGCAGGCACCCCGCTCGTGCCCGTCGAACCCAGCATGAGCGGGCGAGGGCCGGAGGCGGCAGCGCAGCGTCACCACGCAGGCACCCCGCTCGTGCCCGTCGAACCCGGCATGAGCGGGCTAGGGCCGGAGGCGGTGGCCGTGCTCGACGAGGTGGAGCTGCACGCAAACGAGTTGCAGCGCACTCGGTTTCATCGGCTGGTGCGCACGGCGCGTACTCGGCCGGGGCTGGTTCTCGCGTGGCTGGTGGTGCTCCTGGTGATCGGCTGGGCGGTGGCTCCGTCCTGGTTCACCGATCACAGCGCGGTCGACGGTGACCCCGATTCAGGGTTCCTGCCGCCGTCGTTCGCCCATCCGTTCGGCACCGACCGGCTCGGTCGGGATCTGCTGGCCCGGGCCATCTACGGCACCTCGACCACCCTGACCGCGACCCTGCTCGCGGTCGCCCTCGGGTTTCTCGTCGGAACCCTGATCGGACTGCTCAGCGGGATCATCGGCGGCCGGCCCGACGCCGCGGTCATGCGCTGTGTCGACGTGCTGCTGTCGATCCCGGCCTTGCTGCTGGCGATGACCATGGTCACCGCCCTCGGCTTCGGCACGGTGAATATCGCGCTGGCGGTGGGAGTTTCGGCGGTCGCCTCGTTCGCGCGAGTGATGCGCTCGCAGGTCCTGACCGTGGCGGGCAGTGATTTCGTGGCCGCCGCCTACGGCTCGGGAGCCGGCTTCGTCCGTGTCGTGGTGCGGCACGTGCTGCCCAATTCGATCCGGGCGGTGCTCTCGCTGGCGGCGCTCGAATGCGGTACCGCGGTGCTGGCGGTCGCCGCGCTGGGCTTCCTGGGTTACGGGGCGCCGCCGCCGCAGCCGGAATGGGGTCTGGCGGTCTCCGAAGGCCGCGACTTCCTGGCCACCTATCCGTGGATCGCACTGTGCCCCGGCGTACTGATCGCCGTGGTCGTGCTGTCGGTGAATCGAATCGGACGCGCGTTGGGAGAACAACGATGAGCACTACCGGACCCCTGCTGCGGATCGACGATCTCACCGTCCGGTATCGCGATGCCGCCGCGCCCGCGGTGTCGGGGGTGTCGCTCGAGGTCGCGGCGGGCGAATTCGTCTCGATCGTCGGCGAATCCGGCTCCGGCAAGAGCACCACCATCCATGCCGCGCTCCGGCTCCTGCCGCCGGCCGCGCAGGTACGTGCGGGGGCGCTCGAGATCGGCGGACAGGATGTGTCGCGGTGGAGTGACCGGCGACTGGCACGGGTGCGTGGCCCGGTGGTCGGCTTCGTGCCGCAGGATCCGGGAACGTCGCTGAATCCGGTGAAACCGGTGGGCCGGCAGGTGCTCGAGGCGCTGCGACTGCATCGGCGCGCCGACGCGGGCCGTGATCTGGTCGTCGAGAAGCTGGCGGCGGCGGGATTGGCCGCACCGGAGCGGGTGTACCGGCAGTATCCCCACGAATTGTCCGGCGGTATGAAACAACGCGTGCTGATCGCGATCGCGCTCGCCAACGATCCGGTGCTGCTGGTCGCCGACGAGCCCACCTCCGCCTTGGATGTCACCGTGCAGAAGCGAATTCTGGACCGGCTCCAGGTGTTACGCGAAGAGTTGGGTTTGGGCGTGCTGCTGGTCACCCACGATCTGGGGGTCGCGGCGGAGCGGTCGGACCGGTTGCTGGTCCTGCAGCGCGGCCGCATTGTGGAGCAGGGGGCGGCGGCCGCGGTGCTGTCCGCACCGCGCCACGAGTACACCCGCAGGCTGCTCGCCGCGGCGCCCGCCGCGCATTCCGGGCGGCTCGCGCCCTCCGCGGGAGCGCCCGTCCGATCCGAGGTGGTCTCCGCGCCACCGGTTCTGCGGCTGTCGGAGGTGACGAAGGGTTTCGGCGGGGGAGTGCGGGCCGTGGACGAGGTCTCGCTCTCGGTGCGGGCGGGGACCACTCATGCGATCGTCGGAGAGTCGGGCGCGGGGAAATCCACCCTGGCGCGGCTCGTGGTGGGCCTCGAACGCCCGGACGCGGGTGCGGTGTGGCTGGACGACGTCCGCGTCGACGGCAAGGGGCGCCGCCCGCGTCCGCTGCGCCGGCAGATCCAGCTGGTGTATCAGAATCCGTACACCTCCCTGGACCCCCGCTTCGACATCGCCTCGATCATCGGCGAGCCACTGCAGGCGTTCGGCCTGATCCGGGACCGCGCGGCGCGGCGCCGGCGGGTGGCCGAGCTGTTGGACGCGGTGGCGCTGGACCGCGCACACCTGAGCAGGCGTCCGGCCGAATTGTCGGGAGGCCAGCGGCAGCGTGTCGCGATCGCGCGGGCGCTGGCCGCCGAACCCCGTGTCCTGGTGCTCGACGAGGCCGTCTCCGCACTCGATGTGTCGGTGCAGGCGCAGATCCTGCAGCTGCTGACCGATCTGCAGGCCGAGCACGGGCTCACCTATCTGTTCATCACGCACGATCTGGGTGTGGTGCGGCTGATCGCCGACGACGTGACCGTGATGCGCAGCGGACGGGTGGTCGAAACAGGTTCGGTGACAGCGGTTTTCGAGGAGCCGGAGGAGGAGTACACCCGTACCCTGCTGGCCGCGGTGCCGGGGGCGCGGGCACAGCTGCCGGTGCCGGCGTGAGGCCGGCAGCTACACAGAATCGTTCTGATCGTAAGGATTTCCTCCACGATCACCCGCTGGCAATGATGAACACCGGATGTCCCGCAGTCGAAGCGAGGGACCATGTACGACATTCGACGGCTGATCCTCCTGCGGGATCTGGCCGAACATACGACGATGACCGCGGTGTCCGAACTGCACGGCATCACCACCTCGGCGGTATCGCAGCAGCTGCGCATCCTCGAGGACGAGGTCGGCGTCGTGCTGACCCGCCGCGAGGGCCGGGTACTGCGGCTGACCAACGCCGGGCGTGTCCTGGTGGATCACACGTCTCGGATCGTGGCAGCGCTGGAGGAGGCGGAATCCGCGGTCAGCGCCACCTCGGAGGCGGTGACCGGCGTATTGACCGTCGCCACCTTCCGCACCGCTCAGATGCGCCTGGCGCTGCCGGTCACGGTGCGGTTGCGCGCCGACCATCCCGGGCTGCGGGTGCGGCTGGTGGATCTGCGGCCGGTGGATTCCGTCCCGGCGGTGCGTCAGCAGGACGTGGATCTGGCGATCACCTATTCGTATTCGTTCCGGTCCCGGGATCTGCCACTGGGTCTGGCCTCGGAATATCTGTTCAGCGACCCGCTGGTCCTGCTCGCCCCGCCGCAGTGGCGGGAGCGGGTCCGGGAGCACGGGTTGAGCAGTCTTCGCGATGCCGACTGGATCACCGCCCTGGACGGGGAGCCGTCGGTGGCGTCGGTGCATTTCGCCTGCCGGGAAGCGGGGTTCGCGCCGCGGATCGAACATCGCAGCGGAAGCTTCGAAGGTATGGCCGAGATGGTCGAGCACGGGCTGGGAGTGACGATCGTGCCGGAGATCTCGGTCGCCGACCGGCATACCGGATTGGTCGCGTGCTCGATCGACAACGGCGTCCGGCACGTCGGTGTGACGTATCGGCAAGCCTCGCTGGAGCGACCGGCCGTGGCGGCGGCGATCCGCGCGCTGCGCTCGGTAGCTCAGCCGCTGCGCCTGGCGTCGTGACGTTTCAGAAAACTGGCGCGGATGCCGGGCCGCGAAGCGAGAAGGAGTAGCCATGGCGCGACGCCGAGTCCATCTGAATGTGAACATCCTCAACGCCGGAGTTTTCGGCGGAGCGTGGCGATTTCCCGGCGCCGATCCGGAGGCGAGTTTCGGCCTGGACCACTATGTGCGGATCGCGCGGACGGCGGAGGCCGGGAAGTTCGACGCGATCTTCCTCGCGGACGGGCCCGCGCTCCGCGACGATATCCGTTTCCGGCCGTTCAACAGCCTGGAACCGTCGGTGATCCTGGCCGCCGTGGCGGCGGCGACCGAACGGATCGGATTGATCGCGACACTGTCGTCCAGTTACAACGATCCGTACGACGTCGCGCGCCGCTTCGCCACGCTCGACCTGCTCAGCGGCGGGCGGGCCGGATGGAACGTGGTCACCACGGCCGGCGCCGAATCGGCCCGCAACTTCGGCTACGACGACGAGTTCGACCACACCACGCGGTATCGCCGGGCGGCCGAATTCGTCGATGTGGTGCGCAAACTGTGGAACAGCTGGGAACCCGGCGCCCTCGTCGGGGACAAAGCGGCCCACCGGTTCGCCGATGTGGATCGCATCCACCGGATCGACCACCGCGGTGAATTCTTCGATGTGGCAGGGCCGTTGAACGTCCCGCGCTCTCCGCAGGGCGAGCCGGTGATCGTCCAGGCCGGTGCCTCGGACGCGGGGCGGGCGCTCGCCGCGACGGTCGGTGAAGTGATCTTCACCGCCGCACAGACGGTGGCCGAAGCGTCCGAGTACCGACGCGATGTGTCCGCGCGCGCGGCAGCGGCGGGCCGGCCGCCCGGCAGTTTCCTGGTGCTGCCGGGGTTGTCCACGGTGATCGCGGCCACCGAGCGTGAGGCGGCCGAGCGCCGAGCCCTGCTGGACGAACTGGTGCCCACCGAATACGCGCTGCAACGGCTGGCCGACCAACTCGGTGTGAATCCGGAAGTGCTGCAACCGGATTCGCCGCTGCCGTTCGACAAGCTGCCCGATTCGCGGGTGGCGGGTGGCTCGCACACCTTCCGCCGTGTGGCCGTCGACCTGGCCCGTCGCGAGAACCTGACCGTGCGGCAGCTGCTGCGGCATCTCGGCGGCGGACTCGGTCACCGCATCGTGACCGGCACACCGGAGCAGGTCGCCGACACCATCGTCGAGTGGGTGGAGGCCGGGGTGGCCGACGGATTCAACCTGATGCCCGATGTGCTCCCCGGCGGCCTGGACGACTTCGTGACGGGTGTGGTGCCGATTCTGCAGCGGCGCGGCGTCTTTCGCACCGAATACAGCGGCAGCACACTGCGCTCGCATCTCGGCTTGCCGATACCGGAACCGATCCGCACCCCGGAGGTGGCGCGATGACGCGCGAACTACATTTCTTCGTCAATGTCGGCAGCTCCGGCTACCACCCCGCGGCCTGGCGTGAAGACGATCTGCCCGCCGACGCCTTCATCCGTTTGTCGCACTATCGCCGGACGGCCGAGATCGCGGAACGGGGTGCGCTGGACGGGCTGCTGTTCCCGGATATCCCGGTGCAGCAACCGTCGATCGCCCGCGCGCCGGCGGCCACCCTCGATCCCATTCTGCTCACCTCCGCCCTGGCGGTGAGTACCGAGCGGATCGGCCTGATCCCCACCGCCACGACGACATTGAATCGGCCCTACAACCTGGCGCGGCGGATCCTGTCGCTGGACCGGATCTCCGGCGGCCGGGCGGGATGGAACGTGGTCACCACGTTCGCCCCGGATGCCGCCCGCAACTTCGGCCTCCACGACCTGCCCGAGCGGGAGGAGCGTTACCGGCGTGCCGCCGAATATGTCGACCTCACCCTCCGGCTCTGGGACAGCTGGGAGGACGACGCCGTCATCGGGGACCAGGCCGCCGGCAGGTTCGCCGATCCCGCCCGGGTGCACGCGGTGGACCACGACGGTGAGTTCTACCGGGTCGCCGGGCCGCTGAACGTGCCGCGCTCGCCGCAGGGGCGGCCGGTGCTCGTGCAGGCGGGTGCGTCCGGACCCGGCCGGTCCTTCGCCGCGGCGTGGGCCGAGGCGATCTACACCACCCATCTGAGCCTGGCCGGGGCGCAGGAGTTCGCCACCGAGATACGCAGCGCCGCAACGGCTTCCGGCCGCGATCCAGATGCCGTCCGGATTCTTCCCGGCCTGATCCCGGTGCTGGGCTCGACCGAGCGGGAGGCGCAGGCGGCGTTCGATCGGCTGCAGCAGCGGTTGCACCCCGACAGCGATCCGGTGCGATCGCTGGCCGCCTGGCTCGGACATCCCGACGAGGTGCTCGATCTCGACGCACCGCTGCCGCCACGGTTGCTCACGCTGCCGGAAGGACGGATCGGGCCGCAGGGCTTCTTCTATTCGCTGACCCGGTACGCCGCCGAAACCGGATATACCGTGCGGCGGTTGCTGACCGAATTCCTCGGCGGGCACCGTGTCGTCGCCGGTACGCCGGACGCGGTCGCCGACCACATCGAGCACTGGTTCCGCACCGGCGCGGTGGACGGGTTCACCGTCATTCCCGCGGTCTTGCCGGCGTCGCTGGCCGATTTCGTCGATCAGGTGGTGCCGCTGCTGCGCGCCCGAGGACTGTTCCGGCGCGAATACACCGGCACCACCCTGCGTCACCACCTCGGGCTGGCGGAACCGTCGAATTCCTTCGCACCGGCCCTCGCGGCCGCCGACAGAAAGTGACAACTCACCGCATGACATCCCGCTATCTGGGCCGCACCGGTGTGCTGGTCAGCCCACTCACCCTGGGCGCCATGAACTTCGGCGCCTGGGCCAACCGCGATCACGACGACGCGATCCGGATCATCCATCGCGCACTGGACGCCGGCATCACGGTGGTCGACACCGCCGATGTGTACTCGCAGGGCGAGAACGAGCAGATCGTCGGTAAGGCACTCACGGGCCGGCGCGACGAGGTGTTCCTGGCCTCGAAGTTCCACGGGCAGATCGGCACCGATCCGAATACCCGCGGTAATTCGCGCCGCTGGATTCTGCGCGCGGTCGAGGACAGCCTGCGCCGCCTCGGCACCGACCATCTCGATCTCTATCAGATCCACCGGCCCGATCCTGATGTCCCGCTGGAGGAAACGCTGGGCGCGCTCGACGATCTCGTCAGAGCCGGCAAGATCCGCTACTACGGCACCACCACGTTCGAACCTCATCAGCTGGTGGAGGCGCAATGGGTGGCCGAGGATCGGCAGCTGCACCGGCCGGTCAGTGAACAGCCGCCGTATTCGATCCTGGCGCGCGGTGCCGAACGGGCCACGCTGCCGGTGGCCCAGCGCTACGGGCTCGGGGTGCTGACCTGGAGTCCGCTGGCCGGTGGCTGGCTGTCGGGACGCTACCGCGACGGTGGGCAGGCGCCGGAATCCTCACGGCTGCAACGCCAGCCGCATCGCCACGATCCGGCCCTGACGGTGAATCAGCGCAAACGCGCCGTGGCCGAGGAGCTCGCGAAACTGGCCGACGAGGCCGGACTGTCGCTCGTCCACCTGGCTCTGGCGTTCGTCCTGCAGCATCCGGCGGTGAGCTCGGTGATCATCGGACCACGCACCCTGGACCAGCTCGAAGGCCAGCTCGGCGCGGTCGACGTGCGCCTGGGCACCGACGTGCTGGACCGCATCGACGAGATCGTCGCGCCCGGCGTCACGATCAGCCCCGCCGACGAGGGCTACCTGCCGCCGTCACTGACCGAATCCACCCTTCGCCGCCACCTTCCGGGAGCCCGCCGATGAGCCTGTCCGACCTGCGTACCCTCGGCCGCACCGGCGTGCGGATCAGCCCGTTCGTCCTGGGCACCATGAACTTCGGGGCGCGCGGCAACACCAGCCACGAGGAATCCGTCGCCCTGATCCATCGCGCACTCGACGCCGGGATCAACACTATCGACACCGCCGACACCTACTCGCGCGGCGAATCGGAGATCATCGTCGGCAAAGCGCTGGCCGGTCGCCGTGACCAGGTGATCCTGGCGAGCAAATTTCACAATTCGGTCGACGACGATCCGTCGCATCGGGGTAACTCCCGGCGCTGGATCGTGCGTGCGGTGGAGGATTCGCTGCGCCGCCTGGGCACCGATCACCTGGACCTGTATCAGGTGCATCGGCCGGAGTCGATCACCGCGATCGACGAGACCGTGGGTGCGCTCGACGATCTGGTGCGCGCGGGCAAGATCCGCTATTACGGCACCTCGGTATTCTCGCCCGCCGAATTGGTCGAGGTGCAGTGGTCGGCCGACCGGCGCCGGTGGCACCGCGCGGTCAGCGAACAAGTGCCCTACTCGCTGCTGGTCCGGGGCATCGAACGCGAAACCCTGCCGATCGCAAGGAAATACGGCCTCGGCGTCCTCACCTACGGTCCGCTGGCCGCCGGCTGGCTGAGCGGTAAGTATCGGATCGGGGCCGACCAGCCGGCATCACACCGGGCCGACCTGATCCCGGGGCGCTTCGATATCGACGCCCCGGCCAATGCGGCGAAACTCGCCGCCGCCGACGCGCTGGCCCGGTTGGCCGAAGAATCGGGCCTGAGCCTGATCGAGCTGGCGATCGGTTTCGCGGGTTCACATCCGGACGTCTCGGGCATCATCATCGGCCCCCGCACCGGCGAACATCTGGACACCTACCTGCGCGCCGCCGATGTGGTGCTGGAATCCGAGGTGCTGGATCGGATCGACGAGATCGTCCCGCCCGGAACGTATTTCCACGAACGCGACACCGGGAAGATCCCCGACGCCCTCGCCGACCCGGCATTGCGCCGCTCGGCCTGACACCGCCCGGCCGCCGAGCCGGCGTTTCAGGCGCTATCCGGCGGGTTGTGGCGTGGCCGAGCCGGTGCGCTCGATCAACTCCTCCAACTCGAGCTCCCCGGCGCGGGTTTGCGCCCCCGCCTCGAGTGCGGCGGAGAACCGTTGCACCGCATCGGTTCCGGTGAAGAGCGGCATGAGCAGCTCGAGCTCGGCGGCCAGGCCCTCGGTCAACGGCAGCTCGCTCGCGGTCAGCACGGCGCGTTTGGCGGCGGCGACCGCGGCCGGGGGATGACCGGCGATGCGGCGGGCGAGGTCGTCGACGAAGGCGTCGAGCTCCTCGGCGGGCAGGGCGCGGTCGACCCAGCCGTAGTGTTCGGCGGTGCGCGCATCGTAGAGTTGCGCCCCCAGAACGACCTCCAGCGCCCGGGAGCGGCCGATCAGCCGTGGCAGCAGCTGTGTGCCGCCACCACCGGGAAAGATGCCGAGCGCTACCTCGGGCTGGCCGAACCACGCGTGATCGAGTGCGGCGTAACGCAAATCGAGTGCGAGCAGGAATTCCGCACCGCCGCCGCGGGCCCGGCCGGTGATCTTCGCGATCGTCGGCTGCGGCAGGGCGCGGTAGCGTTCGAACAGGGTCGGCCCGGGACCGGCGGCATAGGTTTCGAGCGCTTGCGGATCGGTGACCAGACGCATATCGCCGTGCGCGAGAAAGAATTCCGGGTTCGCGCTGGCGAAGACGACTACTCGGGTCCCGGGATCGTCGCGCAGTTCGGCGTGCAGCCGGTCGAGGTCGGCTACCAGTGCTTCGTCGAGCAGATTGACGGGGGGATGGTCGATGGTCACGGTGGTGACGCCGTGGTCGGAGTCGACGGTCAGAGCGGTGAAGTGAGCGGACATGACACTCCTGACTTCTATTGTAGAACTCAGACCCTAGCTGACTTCGCATTCAGAACTCAACCGGTAGCATCACCGGTATGGAATGGGCATCGGTCGGATTGGACAACTGCCCGGTGGTCCGCGCACTGGAGGTGGTCGGCAGCCGGTGGACGCTGATCGTCCTGCGCGAATTGTTCAACGGCGTCCGGCGTTTCGAAGACATTCAGCAGCATCTGGGGGTGTCGACCTCGGTGCTCAGCAAGCGGCTGGCGGACATGGTCGACCAGGGGCTCGCCGAGCGGCAGCCCTACCGTGCGGACGGACGGCGCGAACGATACGAGTACCTGCCCACCGCAAAGGCATGGGATCTGTATCCGGTGGTCGTGGGCCTGATGCAATGGGGCGACCGTTATCTCGCGGATCCGGCGGGTCCGCCGGTGCGGCTGGTCGACGGCCGCACCGGGCGGGAGGTCGTCGCCGCGGTGGTGCCCGCCGACACGCCCGCCTGCGATCCCGCCGATATCGAGGTGATCGCCGGGGCGTCGATTCGGCGAGTAGCCGGCGGATCGGAGTGAGGGTGTCGGCGCTCAGCCGATGAGTTCACCGCGGGAACGGTTCGCGGCATCGGGCGCCCAGGCGGCGTGCAGTCTGGCGTAGCGGCCTCCGGCGGCCGAAAGCTGCTCGTGGGGGCCGTCTTCCACGATCCGGCCCGCGTGGAAGACGAGGATTCGATCGGCGATCTCGGCGCTGTGCAGCCGGTGGGCGATGGTGACGGTGGTGCGGCCGGAGGTCAGCTGCACCAAGGCGCGTTGCAGTCGCACATCGGTGGCCGCGTCGACGCCGCTGGTGGCCTCGTCGAGCACCAGCAGATCCGGATCGGTCAGGGCGGTGCGCGCCAGGGCGACCAGTTGCCGTTCGCCCGCCGACAGCGCTTCGCCGCGGCGACCCACCACCGTCTGCAGGCCGTCGGGGAGGTGGTCGATCCATTCACGCAGGCCGAGCCGGTCCAGGACGTCGAGCACCGCCTCCCGGGAGGCGCCGTCGCGCCCGAGCGCGATGTTGTCCTCGATGCTGCGGTCGAACAGGAACGGATCCTGCGGCACGATCGCCACCCGCCGCGCGAGCACCCCGCCGTCGATGTCACCGGTATCGATATCCCACAGCGCCACCCGCCCGCCCGAGGGCAGCAGCTGACGGGTGATCAGTTTGGCGAACGTGGACTTACCGCAACCGGTTTCGCCGACAACCGCGACGTGCTCACCCGCCGCGATCCGCAGATTCACCGGACCCAGTGCGAGCCTTCCCGGCACGTAGCCGAATGTCACCCCGGCCAGTTCGACGGTCGCCGCGCCGGGCGGGAGGGTGGTGTGCCGGGGCGTACGTGAGCTGATCGGAGCGTCCAGAACAGCCGCCACCCGGCGCAGTCCGGCCTCGGCGTTGCGGGCATCGGCGAGGCTGGTGACCGCGAACTGCATGGGCCGCACGAAGAAGGTGGCCAGGAACAGGAATGCCACGATGTCACCGGCGCTCGCGTGCAGCGGGCCGATGCCCGCGGCGGTGCCCACCACGATCACCGAGGTGGTGATCAGTCCGCTGGCCCACTCACCGACCGACATGTTGAATCCGACCGGCCACAGGGTCTTCCGCTGTGCGGTGAGAACGGCGTCGATGCGCCGCTCGGTGCCCGCGCGCATCCGCTCCTCGATGCCGTAGCCCCGGATGGTGTCGATACCGAGCAGCAGTTCCAGCAGTCCGGCGTACAGTTCGCCGATCCGCACGCGTACCGCGTCGAAGCGCTGCGACACCAGTCGCTGCAATCGGCGCCCGGCGATCGGGACGAGCGTGCCGATGATCAGCACCAGCACCGCCAGCGGCCACGAGTACACCGCCATCACGGCCAGAGCCAGCACCATCTGGCAGAGGTTCTGCACCAGGGTGACGCCGCCCGACTGGGCGTAGACCGTCACCATGTCCAGGTCGTTGGTGACGCGGGCGACCAGGTCACCGCCGGAATCGGTGCCGCGATCGGCGGGATCGCGACGCAGTACGCGGGTGAAGGCCGCGGTGCGCAATTCGAACAGGAATCGTTCCACGATCCGGATCAAGCGGCGGTTCACCAGCGAGGAGCTCAGCATCGCGGCCAGGACCGCCGCCACGCCGACACCGACCGCCTCGAACACGATATGAGACCGGGCAGCCGGCGTGGTGTCGGCGAGCAGAGCATGGTCGAGCGCGTATTGGATCGTGACCGGGATGACGATGCGACCGCCGCCGGCGACCACGACCAGCAGCGCGATACCCAGCAGAGCGGTGCGCGGCACGGGTGCGTGGCGGTCGAGTCGGCGCAGCAGTGCGGGAATCGAATCACGGTGCGGTGCAGCGGAGTTCATCGCAGGGTCTCCGCGGTGTCGTAGGCGCCGAGCAGATCTCGATACCCGGGTACGGTCGCCGCCAGTTCCTCGTGCGGGCCGTGCGCGACGATGCGACCGGCCTCGAGGTAGACGACGGTGTCGGCGAGGGAGATCGTCGCCGCCCGATGGCCGACCAATACGACGGTGGTGTGCCGGTCCGTTCCCGCGTATTCCGTGCGTAGCCGCTCCACCACGGTGTGCTCGACCAGAGGGTCCAACGCGGAGGTGGTGTCGTCCAGCAGCAGCAGGCGCGGTCTGCGAAATATCGCCCGGGCCAGAGCGATGCGTTGCCGTTGCCCGCCCGACAGCTGCGCGGACTCGGATACCACGGTGTCGAGCCCGCCGGGCAGTGCCGCGACGAAATCGTCGGCGCCGGCCACACGCAGCGCGCGCCGGACCGCGTCGTCGCCGGCGGTCGCGCCGAGAGTGATGTTGGCCCGCAGCGTGTCGGTGAACAGGAAGGCGTTCTGGGTCACCAGGGCGGTGCGATCGCGCAATGCCGCGGGGCTGAGCTCGCGGGTGTCGACGCCGTCGACGGCTACCGTGCCCCGGTCGGCTTCCAGCAGATGGGCGATGAGGGCCAGCAGAGTGGTCTTCCCGGAGCCGGTCGGGCCGACGACGGCGACCAGGCCGCCCGACGGAATCCGCAGCGCGATGTCGTGCACCACCCGCGCCGAGGTGTAGCCGAATTCGGCCGCGGTGAGGTGGACCGCACTTCCGGAGGCCGGCAAGTCGGGCCGACATCGCCCCTGCGCGGGGCGTTCGGTTTCGGCGGCGGTGGCCGCCAGTTTGTCCTGTCCGGCGACGCCCAGGGGGAGCACCCCGAGAAAGCGTGCCAGGACGTTCAGCGGGATCGCGGTGGTGATCAGCAGATAGACGACCTCCACGAGCGTTCCGACGCCGAGCTGCCCGGCTTCGATGCGGCCGACCCCGACAGCGAGAATCACCAGCGCGGCCAGCGGCGGCAGCAGCTCGATCGCCGGTTCGAAGATCGCGTTGGCGCCGCCGACCCGCAAATTCGCCGCCCGCAGCCGGTCGGCCGATGCCTCGAACCGCGCGATCTCCTGATCGATGATGCCCAGGGTGGCGATGACCTGACGGCCCTCGACCGCCTCGTGTGCCAGAGCGCTGAGCACGGCGCGCTGGTGCTGGGCCCGCTGTGCGCGCGGCGCCAGCACGCGCTGATAGGTCAGATTCGCGGCCAGGACCAGCGGTATGACGATCACGGCGATCACCGCGAGCCAGGCGTCCGCGAGCGCGATATCGACCATCACCAGCGTCAGCATCCCGGTCATACCGACGGCGAACGGGAAGTGCTGCATGGGATCCCAGGCCATCTCGGTGTCGGAGACCGCATGCGAGACGAGATATCCGGCCTGATGACGTCGATGCCAGGACACGCCCAGGCGGAGATACTGTGCGACCACGGCCTTGCGTGCCGCCGCGGTGGACCCGAACTGGATGTTCCCGGTCGCGACCGTCCGTCCGATGATGGTGACCGCTCGCAGCAGCGAGACCCCGAGTACGAAGACGGCGCCGACAGCCCCGGCGGCCCACCCGAATCCGTGGTGAGCGAATCCGGCGACCACGATGTGGTCCGTACACCAGCCCACCGCCTTGGCGCCGAGCACCATGCAGCCGCCGTTGACGATGCTGCAGAAGAAGGCGATCGCCGCCATCCGCGGATGCCGGCGGCAGCCGCGTACCAGGCTCGCCAGCCCGCGGCGCAGCGTGTTCGCGCCCCGCTCGGTCTCGATCCCCGCCGCGGCCAGGACCGGATTACCCCCCATGCTCATGAAGCCGACTGCCGGTGCACCGAATCTGCCACGCGTGCCACCGGCACCTCCTCATCTGTCGATTCGTCCACTGTCGCGAAGTTCGTTGTTTATGGCAACGAACTTGATCGGCGTGATTCCAAAACCACCATCGGTGTCGCGGGCCGGGGAGAACAAGACAGTTCCGCTTATCGAATCGTTCAGTTCAACTGAACGCTCGCGGCGTCAATGATTAGGCAGGGCAAGGGATTTCAATCATCGTGAGCGCACCCGTCGATTTCGTCCGGCGCGAGTGTTCCACTGTGGCGACCACTCAGGCCGCGGACGATTCCGGCTCCAGGAGGACTGCCATGACCCCGATATCACGACCGGATTCGCCGGCCGAAGCACTGGTACGCATCCGCGAGGTGCTGGCCGAATTCGCGAAGGGCGCCGGGGAACGCGACCTGTCCTTCGAACACCCCGACGAGCTGATTCGCGCACTGGGTGACGCCGGATTCGGGCGCCTGCGGGTGCCGGTCGAATTCGGCGGCTTCGATGTCGACCTGCCGACGCTGTTCGATCTGCTCGCCGAAGCCGGTCGCGCCGACTCCAACATTCCGCAGATTTGGCGTGGCCATTTCACCACCACCGAAATCCTGCGCGCCGAAACCGACTCCGAGGTGCGGGCCTACTGGCTGCACCGGATCGGCGCCGGCGCGGTATTCGGCAATGCGCAATCGGAACCGTCGGCCGTGATCGCCGCGGCGGAGGCCGCGGGCACCGTCACGGGCGAATGGGGCTCGACCACTACCCGGGTGCGCACCGACGAACACGGCCGGCGGCTCGTGTCGGGAACCAAGTTCTATTCCACCGGCTCGCGCTTCGCCGACTTCATCCGCGCGGCGGTGGTCGACGAGGACGGCCATCGCGGCTTCGTCGTCGTCCCGGCGCATCATCCGGGCGTCACCCACGCCGACGACTGGGACGGTATCGGGCAACGCCAAACCGGCAGTGGCACGACGCTTTTCCACGACGTTCCGGTCGAGGAGCACGGTGACATCGGGCGCTATCGGGAGTCGCTGCGCGGTCTGGACTCGTTCGTGCAGATCGTACATCTGGCGAATCTGACCGGTATCGCGCGCAGTATCGTCGCCGAAACCGTGGATCTGGTGCGCGGGCGCACGCGCACCAGTCTGCACGCGCTGACCCGCAACGCCGCCGAGGATCCCGAGGTGCTCGGTGTCGTCGGTCGGCTGGAGGTCCGGCGCCGCACCGCCGAAACCCTGCTGCGTCACGCCGCGGTGACCCTGGAGGCAGCCCACACCAGCGGGGCGGAGGCCGATTTCGGGTACGCGTACGTCGAGACCTCCGCGGCCCAGGTGGCTGTCATCGAGGCGGTGCTCGACGCCGCGACCACCGCCTTCGACGCACTCGGCTCCTCGGCGGTGCGCAACAGCGTTCATCTGGACCGACACTGGCGCAACGCGCGCACGCTGGCCTCGCACAACCCTGTCGTCTACAAACCGCGGCTCGTCGGCGACCATCTGGTCAACGGTGTGACGCCGCAGCCGGGCTACTACCGGGACCGGCCCTCGGTCGCTGATGCGGGCGAGCCGGCCGTCGAGGTGCGGAGCCACCGGTGAGCGAATACCTGCACATCAACGTCAACATCCTCAACGCCGGAGTGTTCGGTGGGTCGTGGCGCTTCCCCGGGACCGACCCTCTGGCCAGTTACGGCATCGACCACTACACCTCGATCGCGAAGAAGGCCGAGGAGGCCACCCTCGACGCGGTCTTCCTCGCCGACGGGCCCGCGCTGGACCCGAGCGTCGAACATCGCCCCGGCAACAACCTCGAGCCGACCACGGTGCTGGCCCGGATCGCGGCGCGCACCGAGCGGATCGGGTTGATCGCCACGCTTTCGTCGTCGTACAACGATCCCGTCGAACTGGCCCGCCGCCTCGGCGATCTCGACCATCTCAGTGGTGGCCGCTTCGGCTGGAACGTGGTCACCACCGCCGGGCCGGTCGCGGCGCGCAACTTCGGCCGCGACGCCGAACCCGACCATGCGCTGCGGTACCGGCGGGCGGCGGAATTCGTCGAACGGGTCGTCGCGAGCTGGGCCGAACGCACCGAATTCCGTTCCCCGCAGGGCCGGCCGGTGGTCGTGCAGGCCGGTGGCTCCAGTGACGGCAAACGGCTGGCCGCGCGGGTGGGGGAGGTGATCTTCTCCGCCGAACAGGATCTCGGCACCGCGCGGGCGTTCCGCACCGAATTGCGGGAGGGTGCACGGGCATTCGGCCGCGATCCGGACGACATCGTGATTCTGCCCGGGCTGTCCACCGTGGTGGGCAGCACCGAGGCGGAGGCGGCCCGGCGCCGAGAGTTGCTCGACGAACTGCTGCCTGAGGCCTATGCGCGCAACCGGCTGGCCGGACAACTCGGCATCTCGCTGGACGGCCTCGCCGACGACGAGCGCATCCCCGCCGACCTGCTGCCCGAACCCGACGACGCCGGCGGTTCGCAAACCTTCTACCGGGTCGTCAAGGACATCATCGATCGGGAGCGCCCGACATTGCGACAGCTGCTGAAGAAGCTGTCCGGCGGCGGTGGGCACCGCATCGTGGTCGGCACTCCGGAACAGATCGCCGACGACATCGAACGGTGGTTCCGGGCCGGCGCCGCGGACGGATTCAACGTGATGCCCGACGTATTACCGTCCGGATTCGACGATTTCGCCGACCATGTGATCCCGGAACTGCGCCGGCGCGGACTGTTCCGCACCGAATACGACGGCAGGACGCTGCGCGAACATCTCGGTCTGGGCGTTCCCGAGGTCCCGGTGGGGGTCTGGGACCGCGGACCACTGGAGGCGGCGCGATGAGCACTGCGTTCGCCTCGAACCCGCCCCTCGAACGGAGGACAGCATGATGAGCACCGTTCCGATCCTGATCGACGTCGCCGTCGGGCCGGCAGCACCGGATGCGACCGCCTCCGAGTCCGGCGCCCGATCCGCTGCCGGCGCTGCCGCATCGACAATCGAAGCGGGCGAACTCGTTTCGATCGAGTCGGCGGCGCGTATCGCCGCTGCCGCGCAGCAGGCCGGGGTCGCCGCCCTGCGCATCCTCGACTCGGCCGGGGGCCGGCGCGCCCTCGATCCCAGCATCGCCGCCGCCTATCTGGCCGGGCAGGCCGGCGATATCGGCTATCTGGTCGATATCGCGACCACCCACAACGCGCCCTACAACGTCGCCCGCCGGGTGCTGTCCTTCGATCGGGCCACCGGCGGCCGCGCGGGGTTGGTGCTGCGTCCCGGTGACGGTGACGAGGTGAGCGATGCGGTCACCCCGCGCTCGCCGTCGCTGCCTCCGGGACGACGCTGGGCGGAGTACGCGGAAGTCCTTGCCCGCCTGTGGGAATCGTTCCCGCGCGCGGCGTTGCTCGGCGATCGGGAACGTGCGCGGGTGGTCGATCCGGCCCTGATCGCGGGCATCGATCACGAAGGTCGTGGCTATCGCGTCGCCGGGCCCTTGGACGGTCCGTCGTCGGTGCAGGGGCGTCCACTCGTCGTCGCCGCCGATACCGACCTGGTCGGATGGGATGTCGCGGCCCGCTCGGCGGACGCCGTCATCGTCGCGGGCACCGCCGTCTCGGGGGCCGGGCGCGCGCTGGCCGCCGCCCTGGAGCGCGTCGGCAGACGACGCGGCGAGGTGGCGCTGATCGGCCGCGCGCCGGTGACGGTGCGCGACGCGCGTGACGGGCGTGCGGCACTGTCCCGGCTGGTGGATTGGGCACACGCCTACGATCTCGACGCGGTGGAGTTGTCGCCGACCGGCGGCGCCCGCGGTGTACTGGCCGCCGCCGAGGCGGTGGCGACGGTGCGATCCGCACGGCGTGCTCCCACATTGCGGGCCGCGCTCGGACTGCAACCGGTTGCGGCGGTGCTGCGATGACCGCCGTTCAGTCGCCTCGCACCCCGACCGTGGCCGGTCCGACCGTGGCCGGTATCCGCGCCGCCGCCGAGCCGATTCTGCGCCGGCTCGGCGAGACCGCCGCGGCCCGCGAATCCGCTCGCGACTACGCCTTCGCCGAGGTGCGCGCACTCGCCGAAACCCGGATCGCGCTGACGGGCATCGCCCGCGAGGACGGCGGTGCGGGCGGTTCGCTGCGCGCCGTCGCCGATCTGGTGATCGCGATAGCTCGTGCCGATTCCAGTGTGGCACAGGCCCTTCGCAGCACCTTCCTGACCGCGTACCGGGTCGCGAGCCGCCCCGATCTCCCGCAGCGGGATCTCACCCTGCAGCGGCTGCGGGCCGGCGACCTGTTCGCCGGCACCGCCAACGAACGCACCGGCGGGGCGAGCGGGCAGACCAATGCGACGGCCCGCCGCTCGGGTGCCGACTGGATCGTCGACGGCGAGAAGTACTACTCGACCGGCGGCCTGTACGCGTCCTGGTTCTCCACCCAGGCGCGCACCGAGGACGGTACGGTGCTGCGCTTCACCGTGCCCTTCGATCGCGCGGGCATCGAGCGGCTCGACGATTTCGACGCCGTCGGTCAACGCCTGACCGCCAGTGGCACAACGCGTTTCACGAACGCGCCGGTGTACGGCCACGAGGTCACCGAAACCGAGGCCGACGAGCCGGACAATCCGTGGCAGGGCTCCTTCGCGCAGCTCTACCTCGCCGCGGTCGAGGCCGGAGTGGCGGCGCGCGCGTTCGACGACGCCGTCACCTTCGTGCGAGAGAAGGCCCGCCCGATCAAACACAGTTCCGCGAGCGCCAGTGTCGACGATCCCTACGTCCGCCAGACGGTGGGCCGGATCGCGGCCCATGCTCAGGCGGCACGCGCGGTGGTCCTCCTCGCCGCGGAAACCCTCGCGGGCGTGCACGGCCTGACCGGCGCGCAGGCCCGCGCCGCGGGCGCCGCGGCCGCGGTCGAGGTCGCACAGGCCGGTGTGGTCGCCATCGAATCGGGTTTGTCCGCAGCGGAATTGCTCTTCGACGTAGGTGGCGGCTCGATCACCGACCGTGGCCTCGGTTTCGACCGGCACTGGCGCAATGCCCGCACCGTCGCCAATCACAATCCGCGCCAATGGAAACAGGCCGTCGCCGGCGCCTACCACCTGACCGGTGCGGAACCACCGACCACCGGACTGTTCTGAGCCCATCAACCCCGAAGTCACCATCGACAATCACCGAGAGGACCCCGTGACCGTCTACACCCCCGACTCGCCCTATTCCGCTGCCGACAATCGCTACGAGACGATCCCGTATCGCCGCAGCGGGCGTTCGGGTCTGGACCTGCCGTCGATCTCCTTCGGCCTGTGGCAGAAGTTCGGCACCGACTACCCCTTCGCCACCCAGCGCGAGATCATCCTTCACGCTTTCGATCTGGGCATCACCCACTTCGACAACGCCGACCGCTACGGCCCGCCGCACCGGGCCGCGCAACTGACCTTCGGCGCGGTGCTGTCGAAGGATCTGGCGCCTTACCGCGATGAGCTCATCCTGTCGACGAAGGCCGGCAATCCGATCGGCGCCAGTCCCTATCTTCGTGGCGGCTCCCGCAAATCGCTGGTCGGATCGCTGGAGCACAGCCTGCGCGATCTGGGCACCGACTACGTCGACATCTTCTACCACCACAGCCCCGACCTCGAGACTCCGCTGGAGGAGACGGTCGGCGCGCTGGTCGACGTGGTGCGCCAGGGCAAGGCCTTGTACGTGGGCATCTCCAACTACCGGCCCGACCGGGCGCACGAGATCGCCGAGTTGCTGCGCGGGGAGGGGGTGCCGTTGCTGATCCATCAGACCCGGTATTCGATCTATGATCGCGGCCCCGAACAGAGCGGGCTGCTCGACACCGCCAGTGCCGACGGGTTCGGTGTGATCGTGTATTCACCCCTGGCACAAGGACTGTTGACCGACAAGTATCTCGAGACGATTCCCGAGGGCGCGCGGGCACGCAACAGCGCCTTCCTCTCGCCCGAGGTTATCGACGACACCTATCGGCAGCGCACCGCCGCCCTGAACAAGATCGCCGAATCGCGGGGGCAGTCGCTGGCACAGCTGGCGTTGCAGTGGGTGCTGCGGCGACCCGAGGTCACCTCGGCGCTGATCGGCGCCAGCTCCACCGGACAGCTCGACCACAACCTGGCGGCGCTGAGCTTCCCGGCGCTGACCGAGGAGGAACTGGCGCTCATCGAGGAGCACGGCGTGCACGGAACCGGATCGCGGCGCTGAGATGTCCGGTCCGACATCGGGTTTCCATCTCAACCTGTCGCTGATGACGCCGGGGCACTTCCGGCAGGCGTGGCGGTTGCCGCACGCCGATCCGCTCGCGTATCTGGATATCGACTACTTCCAGCGGCTCGCGCGCATCGCGGAGGCGGCGAAAATCGACGCGGTCTTCCTCGGCGACGGGCCGGCGCTGCGCGGGGAGATCGCGGAGGCGCCGGGCACCGGTATCGATCCGCTGGTGCTGCTGGGCTCCGTCGCGGCGGTGACCGAGCACCTCGGCGTGGTGATCACCTCCTCGACCACCTACAACTCGCCGTACAACCTGGCACGGCGATTCCAGGCGCTCGACCATGTGACCAAGGGACGCGCGGCGGTCAATATCGTCACCACCGGAACACCCGCCGCCGCAGCGAATTTCGGCCTCGACGCCCATCCCGCTCGCGAGACCCGCTATCAGCGGGCCTGGGAATTCCTGGATGTGGTCACCAAACTCTGGGACAGCTGGGATGCCGACTGGCTGGTCGCGGACAAGGCGTCGGGCCGCTACGCCGATCCGGACCGGATCCACCGCATCGACCACGAGGGAGAGATCTTCTCCGTCGCGGGCCCACTGCCGGTGCCGCCGGGCCCGCAGGGTCGGCCGGTCGTGGTGCAGGCGGGCGGGTCGGAGGGCGGCCTCAGGTTGGCCGGGGACTTCGCCGATGTGGTGTTCACGGTGGCTCAGACCCGGGAGCGGGCCGTCGCGTTCCGGGAGGAGATTCGCCGCCGGGCCGTGGCCGCCGGTCGCGGCCCGGACGCGGTGAAGGTCTCACTCGGCGTGGTGGTGCTGGTCGCGGCCACCGAGGAGCAGGCACGTCGCCGCGAACGCGAACTGTACGACCTGCTGCCGATCGAGCGGCTCACCGCCAACCTTCTCGCCAACCTCGGCCTGCCGGCGGGTTCGTTCGGACCCGACGATCCGATCGCCGTCGGAGATCTCCCGGAAAGTATTCCGGCCGAGACGTTTTCGACCGGATTCAGTGAGTCCACCCGGGCGCTGATCGCCGCCGGGCCGCGCACGCCGCGCGAGGTGATCGAACGCGGCGCCGGTGGATCGGGGCATCGCCTGCTGGTGGGAACCCCCGAACAGGTCGCCGACGATCTGCAGCAGTGGTTCGACGCCGGAGCCGCGGACGGGTTCACGATCATGCCGGCCGAAACAGCTGTGGATCTGGAGAACTTCGCGACCGGCGTGGTGCCGATTCTGCAGCGGCGCGGGCTGTTCCAGCGGGAGTATCGGGACCGGACACTGCGTGCGCGCCTGGGGCTGCCGGTGGCGCGCCGGCAGCGGGGCGAGATCGCCGAATCGGCCTGAAAATGGTTGTGCGGCAGCGGTAGTGCCGAGGCGGGGCATCGAGCCCCGCCTCGGTGTTCTCGTTCAGCGCAGCAGCGGCAGCAGCTGCTCGCCCTGGCGGTGGATCTCCTGCAGGTAGGGGGTGTCGGACAGGACGAAATGAGTGATCCCGAGGTCCTGATATTTCCGCAGCGATTTGGCGACGTCCTCGGCCGAACCGACCAGCCAGGTGCTGCCCGCGCCGCCCCCGCCGACCCGGCCCGGCGCGGTGTAGAGGTTGTCGTCGAGCACGTCGCCGCGGGCCGCGAGGTCGTAGAGGCGCTGCTGGCCGACCGCGGCGCGCCACTGCGGTCCCGGGCCCGCCTCATGATTTTTCGCCATCTCCGCGACCCGGGCCTGGGCATCGGCCCATGCCTGTTCGGTGGTGTCGCGCACGACGGTGGTGACTCGCAGACCGAATTCCAGCGGCGGAAGTTCACGTCCGTGCTGCTCGCTCAGCTCTCGCAAACGCTCGATCCGCTCGCGCACGTCGGCGAGCGGCTCACCCCAGAACAGCTGGACATCGGCCACGGTCGCCGCGACTCGCTCGGCGGCGGCCGACGCCCCGCCGAAGTAGAGGGTGGGATGTGGCCTGCCCTCCCGGGCCGGAATGCGCGGCAGCACGGTGGAATCGGTCACCCGGTAGTGCGTTCCGGCGTGAGTGACGTTCTCCTCGGTCCAGAGCCGGCGAACGAGGCGGATGAACTCCTCGGTGCGCCCGTAGCGGGCGGCCTGGTCCTCCTCGGATTCGCCGTAGGCGGCGAGATTGTCCTTCCCGGAGACGATGTTGATCCGGACCCGGCCGCCGGACAGATGGTCGAGTGTGGCGACCGCCGAGGCGAAGTGGGCGGGACGCCAGTAGCCGGGCCGGATGGCGATCAGCGGCTCGAACGACTGGGTGCGCGCGGCCAGCGCCGCCGCCACGGTGAGCGTGTCCGGACGTCCCCATCCGGTGCCGAGCAGTGCGCCCTTCCAGCCGTACTCCTCGAGCGCCCGCGCCTGCGCGGTGAGGGTGTCGAGGCTGTTGTGATCGGTGGTGACGGTGTCGCCCCGGTGGCCCGGTGTCACTTGATTGGGGATGTACCAGAGGAATTCGGCGCTCATCGGGGTCGTCCTGTTCGGTGGTCGCGATCCGAGGCGGGCGCTGCTGGCTACCGCCGGAGGAAGAATGTTCGGCGAGGCGAACACCGAGAGTATGACCCCGCCGGACGGTCCGATCGCCTGTCCGGCAGCTCGCCGAGATCCGTGAAAAGCGCTGTGTACTGCGGAAATCGGTTCTCGCCCGAAATAAATTCCGGGGGATTCGAGGGCGATGCCGAGGCGCCGGTGCTCCGATCGCGAAGGTTCAGTGTGTTTCCGGATCTGGACGACTCTGCGCGAGCGCCGCCGCTGCCGTTGCCACCGCGTCGATCATCCGGTCTCGCTGGGTGCCGGGGAGCCGCGCCGCCAGCTGCCGCTCCAGTGTGGCGCGAATATCGTCGCGCAGCGCGAGCCCGGGCCCGGTCAGGACCGCTCGGGTGATGCGCCGGTCCGCCGGATCCTGTTCGCGCGCCAGCAGTTCCCGGCGCTCCAACCGGTCCACCATTCCGGTGACATTGGTCTTGTCGCATCCGAGCGCCGCGGCGAGCTCGCCGAAGGTGGGCCGCGACTTGTGGACCAGGCACAGCAACTCCAGTTGCTGCGGGGTCAAACCGTAACTGCGCGCGACCTTTCCGTAGAGCACGCTCAGCTCCCGGTGCAATGCGCCGAAGGCGGTCACTGGATCCGGGTCACCGATGGCCATCGGCAAAGTCTAGCTCCCCGACTGTTGACATGCTCCACCAATTAGTCGAGTGTGTGGACTATAGACATACTCATCTATGTGGAGGACTCATGCCGGTAGCGATAGTGACCGGGGCGTCGGCGGGGATCGGGCGGGCGATCGCGGGCCGGCTCGGATCCGAAGGAATGGCTGTCGTCGTCAACTATCTCGGCAACCGCGCCGCGGCCGAGGAACTGGTGACCACCATCGAGGCCTGTGGCGGACACGCGGTGGCCGCCCGGGCCGACGTCTCCGACCCCGCGCAGCTGCGCGGGCTGTTCGATCTGGCCGAGGACGAGTTCGGCGGAGTCGACATTCTCGTGAACAACGCGGGCACCGCTCGGTTCACAGCTCTCGCGCAGGCCACCGACGAGGATTTCGACCTCACCTTCTCGCTCAACGTGAAGGCCACGTTCGTCGCACTGCGGGAGGCGGCGAACCGCCTGCGTGACCACGGCCGGATCGTGGTGATCTCCTCGGGCGTGACCGTCACTCACCGTCCGGGCTCGGCCGTCTATGCCGCGAGCAAGGCCGCCGCCGAGGAGTTGGTGCGTGTTCTGGCCAAGGAGTTGGGTCCGCGCGGCATCACCGTGAACAGTGTGCTGCCGGGTGCGACCCGCACGGAAGCACTCGCCGGTGCACGAAGTACCGCCGCGCTCGAAGAGGTCGCTGCGGCAACGCCTCTCGGCCGCATCGGCGAGCCGGGGGATATCGCCGACATCGTCGCGTTTCTGGTCTCCGGCAACGCGCGGTGGATCACCGGCCAATCCGTGCGCGCCGGCGGCGGACTCTTCTGACCTCCGCGGGCGATCGCGGTAAGAATTGGCCTGAACCAAAGCCTCTGGTCGGCCGCCGGAACGTGCGAATGTCGTTCAGTTATCACGGATATGGACCGCGCCGGGCCCGTTAGGGCATCGGCGTCGTATCCGCCGCAGGGGCGGGACGCGCCCCTCGTGCGGCCTGATCGCGCGATCCATCCACCTCACCGACGGTCCCCGGAGGGCATTATGACGTCGACACACACGGAGCCGGTTCCACCGGCGCTCGACTCCATCGAATTGCAGGCGGTGATCGACGAGATCGCCGCGGATGCCCGGCGCCGCCGCGAGGCGGGCGGGGGCCGACCGGATCGCGCGCTGGCGTTGGCTCGTGAGCATCGCCTGGGCGCGGTGCGGCTGCCGCGCGAACTCGGCGGCGCCGGCTACAACCTGCGCGAATTCTTCGCTCTCGCGGTGCGGCTCGCGCAGGCCGATCCCGACGTCCCGCACATCCTGCGGATCCACTGGGGCACCGTCGAGGAAGCGCTGCGCACACGTGAGACGGAGCGAAGCAGGCAGTGGCTGCGGTGGATCCGCGAGGGCAAGATCTTCGCCGGTGCGCAGTCGGAGCTGTCCGGTCAGCCGGGTGTGTACAGCTACGACACACTGCTCACCGCCGAGGGCGATCATTTCCGGCTCAACGGCCGCAAGTTCTACAGCACGGGCAGCATCTACGCCGACTATCTGCGCATCGGCGCGAACGACGAAGCGGGACAACAGGTCAGCGTGGTCGTACCGGGCGACCGCGAGGGCGTGCTGCACGTCGACGACTGGGACGGCATCGGACAGCGGGAGACCGGCAGCGGCACCACCGTCTTGGACGACGTGCTCGTGCACGCGGACGAGATCGGCGAATTCCGGCTGCTCCCGGGCCCGGGACGACCCCGCAGCCCGCTGGTTCATCTGCTGCTGCACGCGATCGCCGCCGGCATCCTGCGGGCAC